>JAKSLP010000017.1 GCA_024401115.1 Bacteroidaceae bacterium
ATCCCAAATGAGATTTAATTGAATTGTTTCTCATGTTTTGTTGATAAGGTTAATAATACATTATTTTTTAATAAACACTCGCTAAATCAGTATTGCAAATGCAATAACAAATTCAAATACAGGATTTTACCCTGTGTTTTTCATGTTTTGCAAAGTGAAGCTATCACTTTCCGAATTCAAAATTAGCAAATATTTAACTACTAACAAACATTTTCGAGCCTTTTTTTGGGGGGATTGTGCAAAAAAAACACTGTGCGCGAACACAGCGTTTTTTTAGTACGATTTAACAGTTTGCTTGTATTTTATTTGCATTTTTCAATACTATCCGTTTCAATCCTGCAAATATTCATTAATTTTAGAAACGGAAATATTGCTTCGCATTGTGATAGCAAATATCCTCTACCATCTGCTCCAATCGGGTCATCTCCTGTACTGGAATAAGGCCCTTTTCCACATCGTCGCCCAACAGGTTGCACAGCACTCTGCGGAAATACTCGTGGCGGGGATAACTGAGGAACGAGCGGGAATCGGTAAGCATACCTACAAAACGGCTCAGCAGTCCCTGCTCGGACAGGGCATTCATCTGTTTCTCCATACCGCTCTTCTGGTCATTGAACCACCAACCGGAACCCAATTGCATCTTTCCCGGTATTTTTCCATCCTGGAAATTGGCAATCACCGCAGCCATAATGTCATTCTCTACCGGATTGATATTATAAAGGATGGTCTTAGCCAATAAATCCTCACCGTCCAACTGGTTCAGGAAGGATACGATGGCATGGGCGGAGCGGAAGTCACCAATGGTATCGAATCCGGTATCAGGCCCCAGGCGCTTAAACATGCGGGTGTTGGTATTACGCAATGGTCCGAAATGGAACTGCTGCACCCAGCCCTTTCGGGCATTCATACGGGCCAGTTCCAAAAGAATGTAAGTCTGCAAGGCCTCAACCGCCTCCTCACTTACAGCCTGGCCTGCCAACACCTGGGTATACCATTCATCCAACTGGTGTTTAGGAGCCACCCTCCAAGGGAACTGGCTCACACCATGGTCAGCGACGGAACAACCCTGTGCAGCAAAATAATCATGGCGGTTTTGCAATGCCTGCAACAAATCATCCAGACACTTCACCTCCACCCCACTGGCATCTTGCAAATTTTGTACATATATATAATAGGTGTGAGGATCGCCCACCGCCATAGCTTTGTCCGGACGCCAAGCAGGCAACACCTTTACAACGAACCCACTCTCACGGATGGCACGGTGATGCTCCAGGGAATCGATAGGATCATCGGTGGTACAAACACACTCCACTCCATATTTCTGCATCAGATAGCGGGCAGAAAAAGAAGGGTCGGCAATCTGCTCGTTGCAAGCATCAAAAATCTTACGCGCTGTGGAAGGGTTCAGGACCTCATCAATGCCGAAAGCGGTCTTCAGCTCCAGATGTGTCCAATGATATAATGGATTACGCAAGGTGTAAGGAACGGTAGCCGCCCATTTCTCGAACTTTTCCCAATCGCTGGCCTTACCAGTGATATAATCCTCTGCCACACCGTTGGCACGCATGGCACGCCACTTATAATGGTCGCCACCCAACCAGAGTTCTGTTATACTGGCAAAGTGATGGTCGTCAGCCACCTGCTTGGGTGAAAGGTGACAATGGAAATCTATAATAGGCAGACGCTCTGCATGCTCGTGATACAATTTTCGGGCAGTAGGGCTCTGCAACATAAAATCTTCGTGAATAAAAGGTTTCATAACTTAACAGGATTGTATTTAGGAACCAAGGTCTTTAAGATAATCCATCCGCACAGATAAGCCACTGCGCAATAGCAGAAGATGATGAAATAACCAGCTGGCTTACCCTGCAAGCCCATGAAGGTCATCTGGGTGGCATCGGCATAATCGAACAACTGACCGGAAAACTTATTGATGGCAAATGAGCCAATACCGCCAGCCATACCGTTGATACCGGTAATCGTACCCACCAGACTCTTTGGGAACAAGTCACTGGCCACCGAGTACAAATTAGCAGACCATGACTGATGAGCTGCCGCTGCCAAGCCAATGATAATGATTGGGAACCAGTATGAATACGCACCCAAAGGCTGAGCGAACAAAGCAAAAACAGGAATAACGGCAAAGACAGCCATGGCCTTCAGGCGGGAATCATACGCATTCTGTCCCGTGCGGTTCATAATAATGGTAGGCAGTTTCCCACCCAGAATAGACAGCATGGTAATGGCGTACAATACAAAGATCAGCATCATGGCTACCGGGTTGTCCGAAGGCAATCCGTATACATCAGAGATATAGGCAGGAGTCCAGAACAGGAAGAACCACCAAACACCGTCAGTAACCAGCTTTGCAAGGAAAATGGCCCAAGTCTGCGGATAGGTCAGTACCTTGGCCAATCCTACCTTAGGTCCTTCTGCCACTGGGGCTTCCGGTTCCTCGGTTGCATCCTGGTTAATATAAGCCAGTTCGGCCTCATTGACATGCTTGCTCTCGGCCGGACGCTTATAGACAAACATCCAGAAACCCATCCAGACAAAGCCCAATGCACCGATGATGATGAAAGCCATTTCCCATCCGTTACCCACGCCAATTGACTTGAAATATTTGGCCAACAACGGAATGCTCAATGGTGCAACCAATGCACCTACAGTAGAACCGGCATTCATGATGGAAGTGGCATAGGCACGGTCGCGCTTAGGGAAATACTCGGCAGTAACCTTGATGGCTGCAGGGAAGTTACCCGACTCGCCCACCGCCAGCACGATACGGGCAGCGATGAAGAAATACACACTGACCATGGCGATGGTGGATGCCAGGACACCGGTGGCATTCACCAGTTCCTCTGCTCCGCCCAAAGAAAGTGACCACTCAGTAGCATAACCGCACAGGGCGTGCAAACAAGCACCAAGCGACCAGACGCCTATAGCAATCAGATAGCCTTTCTTGGTACCCATCCAATCAATGAAACGGCCAGAGAACAAGTTAGCAATCGCATATACGATACTGAAAACAGCAGCAATGTTACCGTAATCGGTATCGGTCCAATGAAACTCGGGCGCAATAAAGTCCTTCCATGTCAGTGACAACACCTGACGGTCCAGATAGTTGACCGTAGTGGCACAGAACAGCAGAAGGCAGATAATCCAACGGAAGTTTGTCTTTTTCATAGGTATTTTGGTCGTATTTTATAATTCCTTAATGATAGCTAAAGCCTCGGCACACTTATCGGTCACATATTGCCAGTCACCGGCAGCCACCTTATCCTTAGGGAACAGCTTTGAGCCCATGCCCACGCTGTACACACCGGCCTTGAACCAACCGGTCAGGTTCTCGGCATTAGGCTCAACACCACCGGTAACCATCAGTTTAGTCCATGGCATAGGAGCCAACAAGCCCTTTACGAACTTAGGTCCCAGCACATCACCAGGGAACACCTTAATCAGATCGCATCCAGCCTCCATGGCAAAACCCACCTCGGAAACAGTACCGCATCCCGGCACATAAGGAACACCACGGCGGTTGCATACCTTGGCAATCTCGGGATTAAACAATGGGCCTACCACAAAACAGGCACCCAACTGCATATAAAGAGAGGCTGTTCCCGGCTCAACCACAGAGCCTACGCCCACAGCCATCTCCGGGCACTCCACGGCAGCAAACTTAACCACCTGAGCAAACACTTCCTGGGCAAAATCGCCACGGTTAGTAAACTCGAAAGCACGGACACCACCGTCATAACATGCCTTCAACACTTTCTTTGCTATCTCTGCATCAGCGTGATAGAATACAGGAACCATAGGAGCGGCTCCGATTTTCTGCATCACGCTCAACTTATCAAACTTTGCCATATTTCTTCATTCTGTCCTCCACCAGATCCTTCGCTATGCTCAGGTTGAAAGGAGGGGGATGTTTTTATCTTTGTACTCGTCCGTTCGCGCTTCCTCCAGCCAGAGCTTCCACCTCAGCTTCAGAAACCAAATTAAAATCACCATTAATGGTATGCTTCAGAGCAGAAGCAGCCACAGCAAATTCCAGGGCCTCACCCTGATTTGCCTTAGTCAGCAAGCCGTGAATCAAGCCGCCAGAGAAAGAATCACCACCACCAACACGATCAATAATAGGATCGATGTCATAGCGTTTGGACTGATAGAATTCCTTTCCATCATAAATCAGGGCCTTCCACCCGTTATGAGTAGCAGAGAAAGATTCACGCAAGGTAGACACTACATACTTGAAACCAAACTCCTCTTTCATCTGTTTGAAGATACCCTCATATCCGGCAGCATCCGTCTGGCCGCCCTCAACATCGGCATCCGGCTTAAAGCCCAGGCAAAGTTCAGCGTCCTCTTCATTGCCGATACACACATCTACGTATTTCATTAATGGGCGCATGATGCTGATAGCCTTTTCCGAAGTCCATAATTTCTTTCGGAAGTTCAAGTCAACTGATACGGTCACACCGTGACGCTTGGCAGCCTCGCAAGCCAGACGGGTCAATTCGGCAGCCTTATCTGAAATGGCAGGAGTGATACCGCTCCAGTGGAACCAATCAGCACCTTCCATGATAGCATCAAAATCAAAATCCTCAGGAACAGCCTCAGCAATAGCCGAATGTGCACGGTCATAAATCACCTTTGAAGGGCGCATGCTGGCACCGGTCTCTGCATAATACAAACCAATACGGTCACCACCACGCACAATGTATCGGGTATCTACCCCATAGCAGCGGAGCGCATTTACTGCAATCTGTCCAATCTCATGCTTAGGCAATTTGGTCACCAGATAAGCCTCATGTCCATAGTTGGCGCAACTGATAGCCACGTTAGCCTCGCCACCTCCAGGAATGATCCGGAAACTGTCTGTCTGGATAAAGCGGTCGTTACCCTCAGGGGAAAGGCGAAGCATAATCTCGCCCAATGTTATAATCTTAGCCATAATTTATATGTTCTATTTATTTCGCAAATAATGTTCTAGCAATACCCAATTCCATGCCTCGGATCTCGGCCAATTCTCTCATACGCCCCAGGCAGGTATAACCTGGATTGGTCTTCTTTCCGTTCAAGTCATCGATAATCTGATGACCGTGATCAGGACGCAACGGAATAGAGCACTGACGCTGCTGCTCCACTTCCAGCATAGCCTTCAGAAACTCATAGGTATCCAAATCGCCCTCGAAAGTCCACTTCTCATAGAAGTCACCCTCCACGGTCTGGGAAACAGCACGCAGATGCACAAAATTAATGCGGTCGCCAAAACGACGCATCATGCCCACCAAGTCATGCTTTCCTGCGCCACCGAAACTGCCGGTACAAAGACACAGGCCGTTGCTCTTGTTAGGCACAGCATCAATAATTTGCTGGAAGTCCTCGGCTGATGACAGAATTCGTGGCAAGCCTAAGATAGGCATAGGAGGATCATCCGGATGAATGACCATATATACGCCAGCCTCATCGGCCACCGGACAAACCTGAGACAGGAAATAGATGAGATTTGCACGCAGGCGGTTGGCATCGATATCCTTATAACGGTCCAATTCTCCCTGGAACTGGTCGAGCGTGAAACTCTCCTCAGAGCCCGGAAGTCCGGCAATCATGGTACGGGTAAGCGTATAAATCTCCTGCTCGTCCATTTGCTCAAAGCGGGCTTTAGCCTTAGCCATCTGCTCTGGGGTATATGCTTTTTCGGCACCCGGACGTTTCAGGATGAACAAGTCAAACGCCATGAAAGCAGCCATCTCAAACATCAGTCCGTGGCTACCATCGGGAAACACATAATCCAGATTGGTACGGGTCCAATCCAATACCGGCATGAAGTTATAGGTAACCATGTGGATGCCACAGGCACCCAGATTGCGGATACTCTGCTTATAGTTCTCAATATACTGCTGGTAGTTGCCCTCCTGAGTCTTGATATGCTCATGAACCGGCACACTCTCCACACCACTCCATACCAGACCTGCCTCCTCAATCTGCTGCTTACGCTTCATGATCTCCTCAACGGTCCATACTTCACCGTTAGGTACATGATGCAGGGCTGTAATTACACCAGAGCAACCGGCCTGACGGATATCACTAAGGCTGACAGGGTCGTTAGGACCATACCAGCGAAAAGTCTGTTCACACAAATACATACTTCAAAGCGTTAAATACTGAATGCGTCAAAACCTCCATCCACAATAGACAAGGCACCGGTCACGAAACTGCTGGCATCGCTGATCAGGTAATGAATGGTACCGAACAACTCCTCAGGCTCAGCAAAGCGTCCCATAGGAGTGTGAGCGATGATGGACTGACCACGGGCGGTAAGAGAACCGTCAGGATTGGTCAGCAATGCACGGTTCTGGTTGGTCAACAGAAAACCGGGAACAATGGCATTCATACGGATTTCCGGACTGAATTTGGTAGCCAGTTCAGTGGCCATGTAACGGGTATAGTTTGCAATGGCAGCCTTTGCAGAACCGTAACCCACCACTCGGGTCAATGGGCGCAAAGCCGACTCACTGCAGAAATTCACAATCACACCCTTTTTCTTCTCAGCCATAACAGGCAAGAAAACCTGTGTAGGCAGAATGGTACCGAACAAGTTCAGATCCACCACTTGGCGGAAAGCATCTACACTCAAATCCAGGAATGACTTATCGGGAGCGATTGTGGCACCCGACATGTTACCGCCTGCGGCATTCAGGAGCACATCAATGGTGCCATAAGCCTTCAGGATATCCTCGCGGTTCTGCTCCAGCATCTCCTTGTTCATCACATCGGTCTTCAAATACAGGGCATCGCCTTTCTGCTTCAGTTCTGCCTCCAAAGCCTTGCCCTGATCATCCTTACGGGCCAAGAGAACCACCTTGGCACCATTCTCTACCAGATAGCCGGCAATGTTCCGGCCCAAGATACCACATGCACCGGTCAAGACAACTACCTTGCCGGTTATATCAAAATAATTTTTCATTCTATTAAGGTTAATATCCGTGCTTGCAAAGATAATGAATTAATACATCAATAGAAAATAAATACACCTTAATTATTAAGATAGCCGACTACCACTGTTAATCGTTGTTAATTATCAAGTACTATGTGATACAAGGTACCAATATTATGCCTACATTTGTGCCATACAAAGAAAAAGAAAAAAAAATGAACGTAGACAACATCAAATCACAAATGCGCAAAGGCATGCTGGAATACTGCATCCTGTTGCTGCTGCATCAGCAAGAGGCCTACGCATCAGACATTATCGTCCGTCTGAAGGAGGCCAGTCTGATAGTCGTAGAAGGGACACTGTACCCCCTGCTTACCCGATTGAAAAACGACGGGTTGCTGAAATACGAATGGGTGGAGTCAACCCAGGGACCGCCCCGCAAGTATTACGCACTGACCCCGGATGGCGAGAAATTCCTAAGCGAACTGGAAGGAGCCTGGGACCAGTTATCAGAGACCATATTTTTCTTACGTAACAATAGAAAAAAATTATTACCACTATGATTAAGACATTGACCGTAAATATTGGCGGTATGGTATATACCATCGATGAGGATGCATACCAGTTGCTAGACACTTATCTGAGCAATTTGAAAAAGCATTTTGCCCACGAAGAGAGTGCTGATGAGATTCTGGAAGACATGGAACAACGCATGGGCGAGCTGTTCAGTGAGCGCATTGAGAGCAAGAATCAGATTATCACTTTGAAAGATGTAGAGGTTGTGATCAAACTGATGGGACAGCCAGAGGATTTTCAAGAAGGAGAAACCGCAGGCAACTCCAGCAATGCTCAAGAGAAGAAACAGGAAAACACCAATACAGCCAAGGAGAAAGGCGACCGACGACTGTTCCGTGACCCGGACAATAAGGTATTGGGAGGAGTGCTGGCAGGAATTGCCCATTACTACGATTTAGATGTGACATTGGTACGATTGGGATTCGTGGTATGTGGCGCCATCTTACTTCATGTGGGTATTCTCTCCCTGCTGATTCTTTACATGATCGGCTGGGCTGTAATTCCAGAAGCTTCGGATGCCGCAGATCGCCTGGCTATGCACGGAGAGAAGATCAATGTGGAGAACATTGGCAAGACCGTTACCGACGGCTTTGAGAAAGCCAGCAATTTTGTAAAGGACCCTAAAACTCAAAGCAGCGCTAAGCGTTTTGGCGAAGGACTGGTCAATTTCATGGGCGTATGCGCAAAGATACTGCTGGTTCTGATTGCTATTGCCTTTGCACCGGTAGCATTCGGTCTGATAATGGCTTGCTTTGGTCTGGTAGCAGGAGGATTGGGATTACTGGCAGCCACCCCGGCTATCATGTCTGAGATTTTCCCGGTGTTGGTTGATGAATTCCCTCTATTAAATGACGGTCTGCTGTTCACACAGCATCCGGTATTGATCTGGGCACTGGCCATTGGTGGCATCTTGGTAGCAATCCTGCCTCTGTTTGCACTCATCCACATGCTGTTCTACTATTTTGGCAACATCAAGCCAATAGGTGTAAACACCCGCATCGCACTGATTATCATCTGGTTTATTGCCTTGTTCACCGTTATCGGCTGTGGAAGCAGCCTGGGTTTCATCCTCGCTCAGTAATGCAGATATGGACATCCGTGAAGTGGTGAAAACCTGCCCATCCATCACCGAGTTTCAACGCAAGGTGTACCTGGAGCTTCTGAATGTTCCTACCGGCCAGACCATTACCTATGGTGAACTGGCCAAGCGGATAGGTTGCCGGAGTGCCCAGGCGGTAGGCCAAGCCTTAAAACGCAACCCGTTTGCACCCGATGTTCCCTGCCACAGAGTGATAGCCTCGGACGGCTCGATGTGCGGATTCAACGGGCATCGGGAAGGTGAACAGATAGAGAAGAAAAAAAGACTCCTTCGGGAAGAAGGAGCCTTATCTTAAAAAAATGGCGGAATCTTAGTTCCGTCATTTTTTCATTAATAGTTATTTGCCTTCAGCTGGAAATATGCCTTTGGATGGTTGCAAACAGGGCAAGACTCTGGAGCCTCCTTACCTACATGAACGTGACCACAGTTGCGGCACTGCCAAATGCATTCACCCTCGCGGCTGAACACCAGCTTACCCTGAACATTAGCCAACAGCTTCTTGTAACGCTCCTCATGCTCCTTCTCAATAGCAGCAACACCCTCGAACAGGTCAGCAATCTCATCGAAACCCTCCTCGCGAGCCTCCTTGGCCATCTGAGGATACATATCTGTCCACTCGTCAAACTCTCCTGCAGCTGCATCGATCAGGTTCTCTTCAGTTGAACCAATACCATGGAACAACTTGAACCACATTTTAGCGTGCTCCTTCTCCTGAGCTGCGGTCTCCTCGAACATAGCAGCAATCTGCTCAAAACCTTCCTTCTTAGCCTTAGAAGCATAATAGTTGTACTTGTTACGTGCCTGACTCTCACCAGCAAATGCAGCCATCAAATTAGCCTCTGTCTTTGTACCTTTTAATTCCTTTGCCATGATTTTATAAAATTATTAGTTTGTTATTACTATTGTCAGCGCAAAATTACAAAAAACAAACCTAAATACACGGATTTTTCTGTATCTTTGCGGATAAACTTGTTAAACTATGCGAAAAATTAGCAGAGAGATGCCAGCAGAATGGGCTCATGAAGTCCTGGATGCCGCCCCTTATATCACGGTCAGCATGACACTGGCAGACGGAACGCCCTATGCGCTGCCACTATCCCTGGCACGTGGCAGTGAGAATGTGTTTTATTTTCACGGAGCCCAAATGGGTCTGAAGATGGAAACCCTGAAACTGCATCCCGAAGTATGCCTATCGGCCGTAACCAGATGCAAGCCTGTGGTAGGCCCTAAAGACAACAGCTTTACGCTGGAATACCGCTCAGCCATAGCCTTTGGCCGTGCAGAGACTGTAACCGACGAAACCGAGAGGATAGAAGCCATGCGTGCCATCTGCCTACGCTTCCTGCCCCACCACATGCCCGCCTTTGAGGAGGCCGTCAAGAAGAGTATGGCCCATACCGCCATTGTACGCATCACTCTGAGTGCACCTCCTACCGGCAAGCGAAAGGAATTTGACGCCAACGGAGAAGAAATGAAATACGGACGAATGAAATAACAACCATGAAGATTCTGAATAACTCTATTGTAAAATTACTGCTGGCTCTGGCATTAGGTATTGTCATCGGTCAGTTTGCAAGTGCGGACATCATCCGAATCATATTATCCATCAAACAGATCAGTGGACAAATCATCTTTTTCCTGGTACCCCTGATTATTCTAGGTTTTGTGGCTCCAAGCATTGCACAGCTGAAGAGCAATGCCTCACGCATTATCCTGTTTGCTTTCGGTATAGCCTACTTAAGTTCTGTTGGTGCCGCCTTTTTCAGTGTGGCAACCAGCTACCAGATTGTTCCACTGCTGAACATCCAATCCAATGTAGGAAATGCCGTAACACTGCCAGAAGTGCTCTTCCAACTGGATATTCCACCAGTAATGAGTGTTATCTCTGCATTGCTGCTGGCTGTCTTTCTAGGATTAGGAACCGCCTGGACCAAAGCCGATCTAATGGAACGCCTGTTACAGCAGTTCCAGCAAATCGTACTGAAGCTGGTGACCTATATCCTGCTGCCTATCCTGCCTATCTTTGTGGCAGCCAACTTTGCGATCCTGGCATACCAAGGCGATGTGGCCCGTTTTGGCATCTTCCTGCCTGTAATCCTGATTGTCATCGTTTGCCACTACATCTGGCTGGCACTGCTTTACGGCATAGCAGCCCTGTATTCCGGCAAGAACAGTTGGCATGTGCTCCGCCACTATGCCCCTGCCTATTTCACCGCCTTAGGTACCATGTCATCGGCAGCCACTCTGGGCGTGGCACTGGATTGTGCCCACAAGAGCGATGTTCTGGACAAGAAAGTGGCAGATTTCAGTGTGCCACTGTTTGCCAACATTCACCTTTGCGGTTCCGTTCTGACAGAGGTGTTCTTCATTGCCGTGACCTCTCAGTTGCTTTACGGGCAGATGCCGACCATGGGAACCTACACCCTGTTCATCCTGCTACTGGGCATCTTTGCCATCGGTGCACCGGGCGTTCCTGGAGGAACCGTATTGGCCAGTCTGGGTCTGGTCATCTCAATAGTAGGATTTGACGATGCCGGAACGGCACTTCTCATCACCATTTTTGCTCTGCAGGACAGTTTCGGAACAGCCTGCAATGTAACCGGAGATGGTGCCCTGACATTAATGGTTCAAGCTTTTGAAAACCGCAAGAATAAGAAAGACTTATAACAGACATAAGTACAATTATTAGAAATACCTATAGATTCCTCCTTTTTTATTGTATATTTGCAAGGCAAGACAATAGAAAAGGAGGTTTTTATGGAAATCAGGCAATTGAAGTATTTTGTCGGAATTGCCGAAACCGGTCGGTTTTCCGACGCATCCAAAGAACTGTTCATCTCACAAAGTGCCGTATCGCAACAGATCAAACTACTGGAAGAGGAACTGGGCACTCAGCTTTTTATCCGTTACAAGCACGGAGTTACCTTAACGGAAAGTGGTCAGGAACTGCTACCCTATGCCAAACAGGTGCTGAAAAGCGTCAGTGACTGCTATGACCGGATAGCCGACCTGAAAGGACTGCTTTGCGGTGAACTGAATGTGGGACTAACCTACACTCTGGAACCATATCTCAGAGCCACCATGCTGAGATTCATGAAAGCATATCCCAAGGTTCAACTGAATGCCCATTACAAAAACCTTTCAGAGCTGTTGAAGAAACTGCGGTTGGGGGAAATTGACATCATGCTGTCCATGATGCCTACCAGCCCTCACGACTTCTGCGAATCCGTTCCGCTACTGGAATACCGGTTGGCCGCCGTAATGCGGAAGACCCACCCACTGGCAGGCAAGAAGGAACTGACATTTGACGACCTTAGACACCAGAGCCTCATCCTACCTGAAAAAGGGCTGCGGGACCGGAACGCCATAGAGAGTTTCATCCATACAGATACTGGCGACCTGAATGTACGGGCATTGGTCAGCGATGTGAACGCCATCTTGAACCTCTTGCAGGAATCCGGCTCAGTATCCATTCTGGCAGAAAACATCACGGACGGGTATCCAAATCTGTGTACCGTGCCAATTACAGGATTAACTGCACCCGTCAGGGTTTATGCTCATTTCAACCGCGACTCAGGTCGCAAGCATAGCGCCGACGTACTGGTGGACATGTTCAAGGAATCATCCGCCTTTTGTGTGCAGAAACGGAAAATGTCGGGAGCAAAGGAACATACCGTCATATTATAATTCTCAGATAATCAGCCCGAGCAAAAGCCCGGGCTATTTTTTTGAAAAAAATATGCTAATGGATGTAATAAAAAGAAGATATTTGCGACTAATAAGGCAAAGAACAACATCAAGACAATGAGCAATAAAGAGTTGGAACAAAAGTTCCTCTCCTTAATAGAGGAGAATAAAAAAATCATATATAAGGTGGGTCTGATGTATACAGACGAGCAAGAAAGCCTGAATGACACCTATCAGGAGATAGTCCTGAACCTGTGGACCGCTTTTCCCAAATTCAAAGGCGACAGTAAAAGTTCCACTTGGGTGTACCAAATAGCAATTAACACCTGTGTAAGTGAATTGAGGAAAAAGAAATCCAGGCCCATTTCCAGTCCGATGACCTACGACATAGAGCAGTTGATGGACGACAGCGAGGAATACAAATCCAATGTGAAGGAGCTCTACAAACTGATCAGCCAGCTGACCAAACTGGAACGCGCAGTCATCATGCTGTGGCTGGATGAAAAAAGTTACGATGACATATCAGAGGTTTTAGGAATTTCAAAAACCAATGTAGGAGTCAAGATAAACCGAATCAAAGAGAAATTAATAAAAATGTCTAATAAATAAAAAAGAAGACTATGGAACTTGAAGTACTTAAACAAAGATGGAACGAATTGGACAACCGCTTGTCTAAAGTAGAAACCCTGAACCAGAAAGCTGTAAAGGAAGCCGTTAAGGTACGCACCTCCTCAACCATTGACAAGCTCAAGATAAAGGCATGGGCAGGACCTGTCATCGGCATGTTTGCCTTAGCCATCGTATTGAATGCGGTAACCAACAATGAAGAGATGAGAGCAATTCTGAATCCAAACTCAGTAACCGCTTTGTGGATATTTTCTCTCGTTGTTCTGGTCTACGGTTTCATCGAAGCAGCTTTGACATCACACATTCAAATCACCGATCCAACTACCAAGATCATGAAGCATGTGACCACATACAAGAAGGTTAAGACTTACAGCCGATTGGCAAGTTTACCAATCGTCACTGGTTTTGGTGCACTGTTTATCTTCTTTGAAAGAGGATGGATCATTGAAAGAGGACGCATACTGCCAGTTGTTATCTTCTTCGTAGTATATTGTCTGATTACAGTATATGCATTTATCAGCCAAAAGCGACAGGATGAGAGACTGCTGAATGAGTTGGACAATGATCTGAAGGAACTGAACGAACTCTCATAAAAATCAAGAGCAGGCCTTGGAGAAATCCAAGGTCTGTTTTTCTTTCCCTAATCTCCCGTTAAGAATTACGAATCAATAAGTGTAATCATCTCTTTGTGAAAGCACTATTTTTGCAACGTAACAAAAGAGTACTAACCCTTAAATGATAGTGATTATGGACGAGAGATTTTTTGAATGCCAGACCTGTGGCAATGTAGCCGTGATGGCAGTATCCAGTGGTGTTATACCCTACTGCTGTGGTGACGAGATGATGCCTCTCAGAGCAAACACCACCGATGGGAATGTGGAAAAGCATGTACCGTCGGTAGAGATTATCAGTGACCACCGGATGAAAGTAAAAGTAGGCAGTATGCCTCACCCGATGACCGAGCAGCACCACATCAAATTCATCTGCCTGGAAACGGATGACGGTTATCTGTTGAAGTATCTGGAAATTAACACGCCAGCAGAGGTGTACTTACGCTATTCAGGCAAGCCTCTGGCTGTTTATGCTTACTGCAACATTCACGGGCTGTGGAAAGTTGAATTGAAGTGAAACAACAGGGGGATGACCGATCGGCATCCCCCTTATTTTTTATTTTTTCTTGTAAATCAATTCAATCTTAGTATATTTCTTCTCCACCGCATTGTTCCAATGCTCAGCCACGCCCAGGCTCTTCAAGGTTGTGCCATCTCCCTCAGGATCATACTGTGTCTGCGAAGGAGCATTGTCTGCCATAGCAGCCTCAACCATATAAGCATCGGCATAATTCAGGTCAGGAGCATCAGGAAATTCGGAAGCAATAAAATCCAAGCCCACGGCATCAATGGCCACGCCGTTAAACAACTCAATTCAAAACCTTAATCTTAATATTCTTGTACATCACATGGTGACCATGATCTTGTAAAAGAATCGGTGCTTCCTGGAAATTACCGAAATTAGGCCAGTCCTTATATTTACTATACGCTACCAGAGCATTGAACATCTGGTTGTTTCGCTCGTATTCCAATAGTTTAGCACCATTCAGCCAGTGCTCAACATGGTTGCCTTGGACAACAATAGTCGCCGTATTCCATCCCTCTTTGTTGACAGGTTTGTCAGCTGGGGCAGGAATCAAATCATAGAGTGATCCCAAAGTACGGTTACCTTTTACGCCTAGTTTTGCATCCGGATGTAAATCATCGTCCAGGACTTGGAATTCGCATCCAATAGCAGAGCCCTCACCATTCTTGTTCAATTCCAAATTAACAAAGTACTTAATGCCGCTGTTGGCACCTGGAGTGTATTTGAAATCAACCTTCAAGATGAAGTTTCTGAAATTCCGTTCTGTAATGATGTCACCACCAACGACAGATTCACCTCCTCCCGTAGTGATTACCTGAAGCATACCATCACGGGCAATCCAAGCCTCGGGACTGATGGATGCATGCTTGGCACTTTTCCAACCCTCCAGTGTCTTTCCATCAAACAATAATTCCCAACCTTCCCTCTTTTCTTGATCAGTCAACGAGTTGTCTGTACTCATTTCTGTTGGTGCCGGAATCATAGTTGACTTAACCGTTTTCTGAGCTTGTACGCATAATACTGTTGCCAATAGTGCAACTACAACTATCGCTTTTTTCATATAATCTTTCTTTTCAATGTTTACATTTTATAGAATTGCTCCCAACCGCGACGTGGTTCCGGACCAACCAAAAGTGCGTTAGCAAATGGATTATTTGTTATCATCTTATTACGCTCATCAAAGAACAGCTGTGCATTCAGGCGTTGAGCAATAACTCCCAATGAGAACGCCTGGCACAATGGACCTACAATTTGAAATGGAGAGCGTGTTTTTTCGATACCTAAACATGCATTTAGGAAATTCTCGTAGTGATTGGATGGACTCTGAGGCACTTCAATCTTTGCCACGACATCAGCTAATTCCTTTCCACGGTCACCAATAATCTCCAATGTGGCAGCATGTGTCCCACCCTTGAAAATTGTACCATCTGCCTGGTATATTTCTTTTCCGGGATTCAAGGTAACCTGAGTTGTTTCTGTATAATTGGTTACAGGTACATTATGGTTTTCGATGGATGCGCCGTAATCTTTAGGTATTTCTGGATAGTTCCCCAATCCGTCGTACCAAGTAATATCCACTGGAGGATTGCCGTTTCGAGCAGGAAAACGGAACAATATAGTGGACGAGAACGGATAAAAGAATTGATTCCAACCTTCCACCTTCTTCAGAGTAACTTCATAAGGGAGACCCAGTTCACAGAATTCATGAATAGTATCGATAATGTGTGCAGCCCAATCACCCAGACACCCCATTCCAAAATCGTACCAGCAACGCCATTGTCCCTGATGATAGTCATGATTATAATCGTGCCAATGACGAGGTCCCAACCAGGTATCCCAATCCATTCCGGCAGGCAACTCCTCCTCACGCGGGAAACGATGGATATCGGCAGACCATTTGTGCCAGCGCCGAATATTATTCATATGAGCGTTCACCTTTGTCACGTCCTTTATCAGTCCGGCTTCTTTCCAGGCCTTGAATTGGAAATAATTAGCCTCTGAATGTCCCTGGTTACCCATTTGGGTAGCCAGTTCCGGATGCTTATTGGCTGCGTCAATCAGCAACTGGTTCTCCAAAAATGTGCATGACAACGGCTTTTCCACGTACACATGCTTACCCTGGTTCAACGCCAACATTGCTGGAGCAAAATGATTGTGATCTGGGGTGGCAATCATCACGGCTTCAAATTCATTGCCAATCTCATCGAACATCTTACGGAAATCTCGGAATAACTTTGCTTTCGGGTACATTTTGCGCACTTTCTCGCATTGTTTACCATCCAAATCAACATCGCATAAGGCAATGACTTCCACACGTCCTGTTTTCTCAAATTCCTCGATATTTTGTTCTCCACGATTACCTATACCTATATAGGCAATCTTAATTTTAGCAGCGACACTTCGACTTGTTGCATTTGTCACATTTCGGCCTGCGGCCAAAACTATGTCAGGGGTACTACCCATCGTCAGCCCGGCTGTAGCAATCGAAATCTGTCTCAAAAAATCTCGTCTTGTAACCATAGTATTGAATTTTAAAGATTCGTGTTTTATTCATAAATGAAGCAGCTCATGGAACATGTACACTCCACAGGTACTCCATGATGCAAATATACAAAAGAATAAACATACACACATATATAAAGACCAAATTTTTGACATCTATGTTCATTCATGCATTACAATCACACTAAATGCAAATTATTTCTTTCATCTTTTTGTTTTTGATTCTTAAGTCAATTTAATAAATAATGGCGTGTAACCCACCATGAGTCACACGCCATTATTTTAAAAAATTTATATCAAATTAATGCACTTCCTCGAAGTCCGCATCCTGTACATCAGGACCCTGCTGACCACCCTGAGCACCAGGGTTAGGACCTGCCTGTGGACCAGCCTGAGGGCCTGCCTGTGCACCAGCTGCACCAGCAGCCTGATACATCTTCTGAGCAGCAGCATTCAACTCTGCAGTTGCAGCATCAATACCTGCCAAATCCTGGTTCTTGTGAGCCTCCTTCAGCTTAGCAACAGCAGCCTCAACCTTAGCCTTAACGTCAGCTGGCAACTTGTCGCCGTTCTCCTTCAGCATATTCTCGGTCTGGAATACCATAGAATCTGCCTGGTTCAGTTTGTCAATCTTCTCACGCTCCTTCTTGTCTGCATCAGCATTTGCTTCTGCCTCAGCCTTCATGCGCTCGATTTCTTCCTTGCTCAAACCACTGGAAGCCTCAATGCGGATAGCCTGCTCCTTACCGGTAGCCTTATCCTTTGCAGAGACCTTCAGGATACCGTTAGCATCGATATCAAATGTCACCTCAATCTGAGGAACACCGCGGCGTGCAGGAGCAATGCCTTCCAGGTTGAACTGACCGATAGACTTGTTCTGAGCAGCCATAGGACGCTCACCCTGCAGAACATGAATGGTTACTGCGGTCTGGTTGTCGGCAGCTGTAGAGAACACCTCGCTCTTCTTGCAAGGAATTGTGGTATTTGCATCGATCAGTTTGGTCATTACACCACCCATGGTCTCAATACCCATAGTCAGAGGAGTTACATCCAGCAATACAATATCGCCAACACCACCCTCCTTGTTCAGGATAGCGCCCTGAATAGAAGCACCTACAGCAACAACCTCATCAGGATTTACACCCTTAGAAGGAACCTTACCAAAGAAGTCCTCAACCAACTTCTGGATAGCAGGGATACGGCTTGAGCCACCTACCAGGATTACCTCATCAATATCAGAGTTATCCAAACCTGCATCACTCATAGCCTTGCGGCATGGCTCCAAACAAGCCTGAATCAGACCGTGTGCCAAAGACTCAAACTTAGCACGGGTCAGAGTCTTAACCAGGTGCTTAGGACCGGTTGCAGTAGCAGTGATGTATGGCAAGTTGATCTCGGTAGAAGAAGAGCTTGACAACTCAATCTTAGCCTTCTCAGCTGCCTCCTTCAAACGCTGCAATGCCATAGGATCCTGACTCAAATCCATGCCTTCCTCGGCCTTGAACTCATTAACCATCCAGTCGATGATAACCTGGTCAAAGTCATCACCACCCAGGTGAGTATCACCATTGGTTGACAAAACCTCAAATACACCACCACCGAACTCCAGGATTGAGATATCGAAAGTACCACCACCCAGGTCGAATACGGCAATCTTCATATCCTTGTTGGCCTTATCAACGCCGTATGCCAAAGCGGCAGCGGTTGGCTCATTCACAATACGCTTAACATCCAGACCGGCAATCTGACCAGCCTCCTTGGTAGCCTGACGCTGAGAGTCAGAGAAGTAAGCAGGAACGGTGATGACTGCCTCAGTTACCTCCTGACCCAAATAATCCTCTGCGGTCTTCTTCATCTTCTGCAGAATCATTGCAGAGATTTCCTGAGGTGTATACTGGCGTCCGTCTACCTCAACACGAGGAGTATTGTTACCTCCACGAACTACCGGATAAGGTACGCGTGAAATCTCCTTTGCAACCTGATCGTAAGTTTCTCCCATGAAACGCTTGATAGAGAATACAGTGCGTTTTGGGTTAGTTACAGCCTGACGCTTTGCAGGATCACCAACCTTGCGCTCACCACCATCAACAAATGCAACGATAGAAGGAGTAGTGCGCTTACCCTCGCTGTTAGCGATAACCACTGGCTCATTGCCTTCAAATACAGATACACAACTGTTAGTTGTACCTAAGTCGATTCCAATAATCTTTCCCATAATTGTATTTTATTTTTAATTTTACTTTTCTTGTTTATTACTCGAGAATATCATTCTCATCCCTAAAATTACAATTGGCATGCCAATATCGTGTATGCTCAGATTCATGACACAGAACTGACGGTTTTGTCAGTAATCACCGATTTTTCAACCTGAAAAATTCCTTTTTTGTCATTTTTCACTCTTTTATATTGTTTCGAAATAAAAAAAGTGTATTTTTGCAACCTAAACACTAACAAAACTTATGAAAATGAAAAAGTACTTTTTTTCTCTTTTATTATGTAGTGCAGGGGTCTTGTCTGTTCAAGCACAAAACCCATACATGGTAAAGACAAACAATGCCGCTACTCAAACTGCGACAGGAGACACTAAAAGTTCAACCGACCCAACCGATGATTTCGTTACAGCCAATTTTCCTAGAGTGGCATTGGAGAATTGGACAACAGATATGAAATTCATGGTCTTGCCTGAGCGCAAAGACTTGACCATGGAAGCATTCTATGAGGAGGATACCAACAAGAAGATTGGTGTGGGCCAATTGAAATATAAGATTCTGGAATATCAGGGTTATGAAATTACAGAACCAAGAAATTTCATTCACTTCAAATTTTATAATGAAGAAGACAATAAGACCTACTATTATGAAGTAAAAAACCAAAGCTATGCTGAATTTTGCGGAAAGCCAAAGGCTGGCATCCCAACATTGGCATATTTGGGCGACGTGGATAAAGCAAAAGAATTGCTGGAAGGACGGACATTGTACACTGCAGCCGGTGTTTATCTGGTAGATGATGCTACCGCTCAGAGTGGCAGCCATGAAATCAATGTTCCCAAAAACACCGCAGTCACAGTAGTTGCCGTAGGTGCTGGCACCCGTTCGTATCCTGTTAAGATTGTAGTAAAGGACCCAGAAGGACGAGAGTTTTTCCAGAATGTATGCATCAGCAAGACCAATAACGGCATGCGTGATGACGAGTTCATCATGGACGAAGCTAAATATTTTTTCCCTAATTCTTTCAAATTGGTAGATCCAAATGCAAAGGTTACCGAACAATACATGGCACCTTACGAGGGAAAGACCCTTCATTTGACCAAAAAAATGACCATGGACGGAGGTTCCTCCCTGAAACGTTATACCGTCGTTAAGCTGACCGGTTTGGAGGCAGTTCCAAGTAGCAATTACTTTACAGCCACATTCAAGGATGAAAACGGAAAGGATTATACCAAAAAGGTGACTTTCAACCGTGAGTCTGTCATTGGTAACATTGCAGGAGAGGATGAGATGTACATTGGTGATGTTGTAGCATTTGGAGATGTTAGAACTAAGATGTCCAAAGGAATCTCAAAAGAACGAATGGACAAGATTGCAGAAGGTCAGGTAGAGATTGGCATGACCAAGGAGGAATGCCGTCTGGCCAAAGGCAACCCAACCAATATTCACCATGGTGACAATGACGTTGAGCTATGGAGCTACACCGATGAAATGAACAATCACGATGCCATGCTTCTAACCTTCACCAAGGGTAATCTTACAAAAATAACCAGATAAAAATATATGTTCTCAGGAATTGTTGAAGGAATGGCCACGGTTGTGGCAATCGTGAAAGATCAGGAAAATCTGCACTTCACACTCAAATGCGACTTTGTGGACGAGCTAGGCATTGATCAAAGTGTAGCCCACAACGGAGTTTGCCTGACTGTCGTAAAGATTGAAAATGGCACATATACCGTTACGGCCATGAAGGAGACATTGGAAAGGAGCAATCTCGGTCTTCTCCAGGTAGGAGACGAGGTTAACGTTGAACGTAGCATGATGATGAACGGCCGATTAGACGGGCACATTGTTCAAGGTCACGTTGACGACACCGCTATATGTACAATGGTGGAAGACGCAGAGGGCAGTTGGACCTACACTTTCCAACACCTTTATAATAAGGAAATGGCAAGCCGAGGCTATATCACTGTAGACAAGGGATCTGTTACTGTCAACGGTGTCAGTCTGACAGTATGCAATCCGACCAATGAGACATTCCAGGTGAACATCATCCCCTACACCTTTGAGCATACCAACTTCCATAACATAAAGGTTGGAACCAAGGTAAATCTAGAATATGATATTATCGGCAAGTACATCAGCCGCTACATGGCTGCACTGAAAGATTAAAAAAGAACAATTACGAGATTTCCTGATTTGTTCGTCGAATGGAATCAGGCAATAGTCGAAGAGTTTGGGCATTATAGAGAATCTATTTTGCCCAGATTCTTTTTTTATCTACTTTTGCAATCGTAAAAACGAACAAATACGGAATGATATGAAAAAGAAAGAATGGTTAACTCTTGCCGCAGCTTGCATGCTGAGTCTACCTGCCAGTGCCCAAACCTGGAACCTGAAGCAGTGCATTGACTATGCCATGGAGCACAACATACAGCTACAGCAGAACCGCATATCTGAAAAGCAAGCCGAAACTGACCTGCTCAGTTCTAAGGCACAAATGTTTCCAAGTCTGTCATTTAGCACCAGCCAAAATGTCAGCAATAGTCCCTGGAGAGAGACATTCAACTATATGGGCGAAACCGGTTCCATGACAACTAGTAATACGACCTATTCAGGCAACTACGGACTAAGTGCCAACTGGACCGTATGGAATGGAGGCAGACGCAAGATGAACATAGAATCTTCAAAAATCAGTCTGGAAAAATCTGAACTGACCAGCGAAGCTAATGCAAACAGCATCCAAGAACAAATTTTACAGCTTTATGTTCAGATTCTGTATGCTAAAGAATCGGTCAAGGTAAATGAAAGCACCCTGGAGGTAGCTAAAGCCCAACGTAATCGTGCTAAGGAACGCGTAGAAGTTGGTGATTTAAGCAAGGCAGACCTGGCCCAGTTGGAGGCACAGGTTGCCAGTGGTGAATATAATGTTGTTAATGCCAAAAGCCAGGTAGAAAAATACAAAATGCAGTTGAAGCAGATGCTGGAGCTGACCGGCAGTTCTGATTTTGATATTGCCACTATTGAGGTAACTGACCAGCAGGCCATGAACTTGCTACCATCTGTGACCAGCGTTTACGAACAGGCACTGTTAACCCGACCAGAAATCCGCAACAGCCAACTGAGCATTGACGCGGCAGATCTGAATGTGGACATTGCCAAAGCAGGTAAACTGCCTACCGTCAGCATGAATGCCAACATCGGCAGTAACACTAACAGTTCAAACAGTAAGGCATGGGTCAACCAGTTCAAGCAGAACTGGGGAAACAACGTCGGTCTATCTGTTAGTGTGCCAATCTTGAGCCAGAGGCAAAACCGCAGCGCAGTAGAAAAAGCAAAATATCAGCTCCAAGCTTCACAATTAGACTTGCAGAACCAACAGAAACAATTGTATAATACCATTGAAGGATATTGGATTGATGGTACTACCGCACAGGAACAGTTTAAATCATCCATCACCAACGTAAACAGCATGCAAACCAGTTTCAACCTGCTAAGCGAACAGTTTGATT
This sequence comes from Bacteroidaceae bacterium, assembly GCA_024401115.1. Taxonomy (GTDB): domain Bacteria; phylum Bacteroidota; class Bacteroidia; order Bacteroidales; family Bacteroidaceae; genus Minthousia. Next base: position 22,288 of record JAKSLP010000017.1, read on the forward strand.
TAGGACTGAAGAACATTGTGGAACTGATGGACTCCAAAAACAACCTGCTGCAGGCCGAACAAAGCAAGCTGCAGAGCAAATATACTGTTATCATGAACGAACAACTGCTGAAATTGTACAGTGGTGAAAGTACTAACCTGTAAAATAACGACATTATGGATACAAAGAAAAAAATCATTGGTGGAGTAGCCACATTGCTTTTCATAGGTGCATTGGCTACATGTATGGGTGGAGGGCCTAAACCAGTTACAGTAAATTTGGGTACCACAAAAGTAATGAGCGGCTCTATCAGCAGTACAGTAACCGCAACAGGAACCATCGAGCCTGTGACCAAGGTGGAAGTGGGTACACAGGTATCCGGTATCATCGACAAGATTTATGTGGATTACAATAGCGAAGTGAAGAAAGGACAGGTTATTGCCGAAATGGATCGTCGCAACCTGACCAGTCAGTTAACAACGGCCCAAAGCGACCTTATCAGTGCTAAGAGTAATCTTGAGTATCAAGAAAGCAATTTCAACCGCTATAAGAAATTGTACGAAAAGGGACTGATCAGCACCAATGAATATGAGAGTGCCAATCTGTCCTACATACAAGCCAAGGAGAGTTACCGTGGCCGACAGGAATCAGTTCGTACCGCTCAACAGAATCTAGCCTATGCCACTATCACATCTCCAATTGATGGTGTTATCCTAAGCAAAGCTGTGGAAGAAGGTCAGACCGTTGCTGCAGGATTCAGCACCCCGACCCTGTTTACCATTGCCCAGGACTTGACAGACATGCGCGTTATTGCCGACATTGACGAGGCCGATATAGGTATGGTTAAGGAAGGACAGCGTGTAAACTTTACCGTTGACGCATTCCCAGACGACACGTTTGAAGGTAAGGTAACCCAGGTACGACAGGAAGCCACCACAACCAGTAATGTGGTAACATATGAAGTTGTAATCTCTGCACCGAACAAAGACCTGAAACTGATGCCAGGACTTACCGCCAATGTAACCATCTATACACAGGAGAAGGAAAATGTGACCTACGTACCGACCAAGGCTGTACGTCTGAATCCAACAGAGGAAGCCCTGGAAAAAGGCGGCCAGATTATTGACTGCGAAGGCAAGGATAAAGTATGGGTGAAGGAAGGCAAGAACCTGAAGGCCATACCTGTAAAGGTGGGTCTGAATACCGGCAGCCAGATTGAGATTCTGAGTGGTGTAAGTGCTGGAACCGAAATTGTTTCAGAGATTATTACAGCAACTCCTGAACAAAAGGGCGGTCTGATGATGGGCCCTCCGGGAGGAAGACGTTAATAGTATAGGGACATGGAAGAAGAAAAGAGGAAAGTTGTCATAGAACTGGACAACGTGAGACGCGACTTCATCGTGGGATCAGAAGTGGTACACGCCCTACGGGGTGTGAGCTTCAAGATTCACGAAGGTGAGTTCGTGACCATCATGGGTACATCCGGTTCCGGAAAATCTACCTTACTGAACCAGTTGGGTTGTTTGGATACTCCCACCAGCGGAGAGTATTACCTGGATGGGGTTCCTGTAAGAACTATGAAAAATTCACAGCGCGCACGACTGCGCAACCGGAAAATCGGATTTGTGTTTCAGAACTACAATCTGTTAGCAAAAACTACAGCTGTAGAAAATGTGGAACTGCCATTGATGTACAACTCAGAATACAATGCCAAAATGAGGCGCGAGGCGGCAATAAAGGCACTGACAGCAGTGGGACTTGCCGACCGTTTGGAGCATAAGAGTAACCAGATGAGTGGTGGCCAGATGCAACGTGTAGCTATAGCCCGGGCCCTGGTTAACAATCCTGCGGTAATCCTTGCCGACGAGGCAACAGGAAACTTGGATACACGCACCAGCTATGAAGTGCTAGTACTATTCCAGAAACTGCATGCCGAAGGACGAACCATCATTTTCGTGACGCACAACCCTGAGATTGCCCAATACAGCAGCCGGAACATTATGCTGAGAGACGGGAAGATACGTGAAGATAAACAAAATGATAACATTCTGTCTGCAGCAGAAGCTTTAGCAAACCTGCCAGCTCCTCAGGACGATTAACACTAAACAACCGCACGATTTATGAATTTCACCAATTTAATTAAAGTAGCGTTCAGAGCCATTTCCCAAAATGCGTTCCGTTCGTTTCTAAGCACATTGGGCATTATTATCGGCGTAGCTGCCGTTATTGTCATGATGGCTGTTGGACAAGGTTCAAAGGAAAGTATCCGGGAAACGATTTCCTCTATGGGTTCGAACATGATTATGATCATGCCTGGTGGAGAACGCGAAGGAGGTGTCCGTTTAGATCCCAGTTCGATGCAAACGCTAAAGATGGAAGATTACCAGGCCATCATGCGTAATAAGCAACTTATCACCTATGTAAGCCCAGAAGTAACGTCCAGCGGACAATGTGTCTATGGTAACAACAATACATCAACCACTATTTATGGCGAGAGTGACCAATATCTGGATATCAACCAACGAGTAGTGGAACAGGGTGTTATGTTTACAGAAGATGACATACGCCGAAGCACCAAAGTCTGCGTAGTAGGAAAAAGCATTGTTGATGAGTTATTTGGCGAAGGAGAAGATGCCATAGGAAAAACAATCCGTTTTAAGAATATTCCTTTTCAGATTATTGGTGTATTAAAATCGAAAGGATACAACAGCTTCGGAATGGATCAGGACAACCTAATGATTGCACCCTTTACAACTGTAATGAAGCGAATTCAGGCGCAAACTCATTTTGGAAGTATTACCTGCTCTGCCATCAATGAAGACATGACCGAACAGGCGATAGATGAATTGACAGACATTCTTCGCGAGAGCCACAAAATCAAGGAGGGAGACAAGGACAACTTTACAATCAGAAGCCAGCAGGAAATCATGGAGACTATGGATACAACCATGAATATGGTCACTCTTATTCTTGTTGTTGCTGCAGGATTCTCATTGTTAGTAGCAGGAATCGGAATTATGAATATCATGCTAGTTTCTGTCACAGAACGTACCAAAGAGATTGGTCTTCGAATGTCTGTAGGCGCCCGAGGAATTGACATCAGCAACCAGTTCTTAATCGAATCCATCATGATAAGCCTCACAGGTGGTGCTTTGGGAGTTTTTCTGGGGTGGCTTATTACATTGCCTATGGTTTCATTGGGACTACCTGCCAGCATTCCAATGTGGAGTATCGTTGTGAGCTTTGCCGTATGTACAGTCATCGGTGTCGGATTTGGCTATTTCCCTGCGCGAAAAGCTGCCAGACTTGATCCAATTGAAGCAATCCGTTATGAATAAAAGCATCATATAGCAAATTATCCAACAAGAGCAAATCGGAATAATCTGCCGATTGGTCGAAGCAAATGGGCAAAACAAAGATTCTGTTTTGTCCATTTGTTGTTTTTCTCTATATTTGCACATCTATGATTTGTTTCAGAATGAAGCCATGAAAAGAAAAATAAACCTAAAAACACTGTTCTTGCATTTTGCATTATGTGCTATCGTGCTATGTTCGCCTATCATCCTGATGGTGCGAGACCAAGAAGTGAATATCGGCAACATGTACCTTCAGTTGCAGATGCCAATCTGCATGTTGGCTGTATTTTACGTCAATTATCTATGGTTGGTTCCAAAACTCTTTCTAAGAAATGATAAATTAAAATTCGGATTGTGCAACCTTCTGATAGGAGGCTTAATCTGTACTGCATTGGAAATGGGAAACATGACTTATTTTGAGCACCTACACCAGCAATTCATAGAACAAATGGCCGATGACGGTTCTACTCAAGAGCAACAAAATGAGCGCCATAATGACCACCGAGGCCGCCGTCCTCCACGTCACATGGGGCCTCCAATCTGGTTCTTTGCCATGAGAAATATGATGACCTTATTAATCAGTATAGGTGTAGCTACCATGATTAGAACCAATATGGCCTTCAACCGGGCAGAAGCTGCCCGAAAAGAAGCAGAATTGGGTCGAGCTGATGCCGAACTGAAAAACCTGCGCAACCAGATAAATCCCCATTTCCTGCTGAATACCCTAAATAATATCTATGCACTGATTCAGTTCGACAACGAAAAAGCACAAACTGCCGTACTAGACTTGAGCCGGTTGCTTCGTTTCGCTCTTTATGACAACCAGCAGGATTACGTGGCACTGGCCAAGGAGATAGAATTTGAAGAACGATACGTGAACCTGATGCGTATCCGCGTGCCAAAATCGGCAGATATCACTTTTCTGCACCAAACAGAAGAATATGCTGAGATGCAGATTATGCCCCTTATTTATATTTCACTCATTGAGAATGCATTCAAACACGGCATTAAGGCTGATGCTAATGATAGTTTCATTCATATCAACATGCAGGTAAAGAATGACAGCATCATTCAGTTCGTGATAGAAAACAGTAACTACCCCAAAGATGATAAAGACCGCAGTGGAAGTGGAATCGGGCTTGAGCAGGTTCAAAAGAGATTGGATATGTCTTATCCAAACCGCTACAAATGGACTAAGAGCATTGACGAAAAATCTAACACCTACCGTTCTGAACTATTGATCGAAACAAACCCAAACAACCAATTGATATGAAATTAAGATGCGCCATAATAGATGACGAGCCTCTTGCATTGGACCTGTTGGAGAGCTACGTGAAAAAGACTCCTTTTTTGGAATTAATCAATCGTTATTCCAGTGCGGTATCCGCTCAAAAGGGACTTGAGGAAGAGCCTGTAGATCTTGTCTTTCTGGATATCCAAATGCCCCAGATGACCGGTTTGGAACTGGCAAAGACATTGGATAGTGACACACGTATAGTTTTCACTACCGCATTTAGTCAATATGCCATCGATTCTTATAAGACAAATGCATTAGACTATCTTTTAAAACCCATCAGTTACAATGATTTTTTAATTTCATGTAATAAGGCATTAGAGTGGTTTCAATTAAAAAGTGCATCCTTAAACCTGGGCAGCGATTCAACCGAGGAGAAAGATTTTGTCTTTATCAAAAGTGAATACCGATTGATCAAAGTCCAACTTAAGGATATCTTGTATATTGAAGGATTAAAGGATTATATCAAAATATATTTAGAAGGGCAATCCAAACCCATCATGACTTTGCTAAGCATGAAAGTCATGGAAGAGTATTTGCCTAAACCCCAATTCTGTAGAGTTCATCGATCTTTTATTGTTCAACTGAATAAGATTGAAGAAGTAGAACGCAGTAGAATCGTTTTTGGCAAAACCTATATACCTATTTCTGAAAGCAATAAGGATTACATACAGGATTTTATAAACAAACACACTATTATTTAATGGACAAACTTGCACACTTGAATATCGTTTGAGCAAGCAAATTGTTAATTACCATATATAAATAGTTGAATTTGAAACAATAGTTATTATTAATTGTAGTAAATTATATATCAGCTATATAAAGTATATTATATTCTGTTAATTTCTGTTATATACACGTTAATATATCTATATATATTGGAGAATATTGACAAAAATGAAGTACTTTGTATTAACTTTGCCTTCAAAGAAGTAGAAACGGACTAATGGAAATTACGGACAAAACAATCGACCTTTTGAACAAAGGAGAAATAGACAATGCTATTCAGTTTTTGGAATTGTCCATCAAGGAATCCAATAATCCAAAAGATGATCTATACTATTTACTTGGTAATGCCTACAGGAAAAAAGGGAATTGGCAATATGCAATCAATAATTATCTAGAAGCCATTGCAATAAATCCCAACAGTCCTGCAAAACAAGCATACGAAATGGCCATGAGCATCCTTAATTTCTACAACAAAGACATGTATAACCAATAACTGTGAAATAAGTAGAACTATGGCAAAATTCAAAGGAGCAACAGTAGTCGACACTGAACGCTGCAAAGGATGCAACCTCTGCGTGGTGGCCTGTCCATTGGACGTGCTGGCCCTAACCACCAAAAGCGTAAACCAGAAGGGCTACCCTTTTGCTCAGCAAGTACTAGAAGACACATGCAACGGATGTGCTTCATGTGCTACCGTTTGCCCTGACGGATGTATCACGGTTTACCGAACAAAAGAAGAATAAACCATGACAGAGCAGGAAGTAACCTTGATGAAAGGTAATGAAGCCATTGCTCATGCAGCTATTCGCTGTGGATGCGATGGATATTTTGGATACCCGATTACCCCTCAATCCGAAGTCTTAGAGACATTGACAGAGTTAAAGCCTTGGGAAACAACGGGAATGGTTGTGGTACAAGCTGAGAGTGAATTGGCCGCTATCAACATGGTGTATGGCGGTTCCGGTACTGGGAAAAAATGCATGACATCCTCATCCAGTCCGGGTGTTAGTCTGATGCAGGAAGGCATATCCTACATGGCTGGCGCTGAATTGCCATCACTCATTATTAATGTTATGCGCGGTGGTCCCGGCCTTGGAACCATCCAACCATCCCAGGCCGACTACTTCCAAGCGACCAAAGGTGGTGGACACGGAGATTATCGTCTCATTGTATTGGCTCCAGACTGTGTACAGGAGATGGCAGACTTTGTAGACCTGGCATTTACCCTTGCATTTAAATATCGCAACCCAGCCATGATTCTGGCTGATGGCGCAATTGGCCAAATGATGGAAAAAGTCGTATTGCCACCATTTAAGCCACGCCGTACAGAGGAAGAGATTGAGGCTGAATGTCCATGGGCTGCAATGGGCCGCAAATCAGGAAGAGGCTCGAACGTTATTACATCTTTGGAACTCCGCTCAGAAGAGATGGAACAAATCAACCTCCGACTCCAAGCAAAATATGCAGAAATCGAGGCCAATGAAGTACGCTACGAAGAATACATGTGTGAAGATGCAGACTATCTTATTTGCGCATTTGGTTCTGCAGCACGTATTGCAAAGAAAGTAATTGAGAATGCACGTGCTGAAGGCATTAAAGTGGGACTTCTTCGTCCAATCACGCTTTGGCCTTTCCCTAGCAAGCCGATTCAAAAACTTTCAAAGCAGGTAAAGGGAATCTTGTCTTTGGAAATCAATGCAGGTCAAATGATCGAAGATATTCGCCTTGCTGTAAATGGCAAAGTACCAGTCGAGCATTTTGGACGTCTTGGAGGAATCATTCCTGATCCTGACGAGGTTGTCGATGCATTGAAACAAAAACTAATAAAATAACATAACTATGGATATTGCGAAAATAAGAATGATTCTGAACGGTGTATTCATTTTGGGAGCATTGGCATCAATTGTCATCTATTTCACTTCTGGATATACTACTTTGTTTCTATATGTTATTCTGATTTCCATCGCCATTAAAGTGGCTGAGTTTTTCATACGTTATATGTTCTAAGAATTAAGGACAAATGACAAAACAAGATATTATTAAGCCGGAGAATCTGGTTTATCAGAAGCCAAAACTACTGAATGACACTCCTATGCACTATTGCCCTGGATGCAGCCATGGAGTGGTGCATAAACTCATAGCAGAAGTAATCGAAGAGATGGGCATGGAAGAAAAAACCATTGGCGTTAGCCCTGTGGGATGTGGCGTCTTTGCCTATAAGTATATCGACATTGATTGGGAGGAGGCTGCTCACGGACGCGCTCCAGCACTGGCAACAGCTATCAAACGTTTGTGGCCCAACCGATTGGTCTTTACCTATCAGGGAGACGGAGATTTAGCGTGTATCGGTACTGGTGAAACCATTCATGCCTTAAATCGTGGTGAAAACATTACAATAATTTTCATCAACAACGCCATCTATGGAATGACTGGTGGACAAATGGCTCCAACCACCCTGCTCGGAATGAAAACTGCTACTTGTCCATATGGACGTGATCCTCAGTTACACGGATACCCATTGAAAATGACTGAATTAGCCGCACAATTGGAAGGTACATGTTTTGTCACCCGTCAATCGGTTCATTCGGTATCTGCCATCAAGAAGGCCAAGAAGGCCATTCGCAAGGCATTCGAGAACTCTATGGCCGGAAAAGGCTCTAATTTGATAGAAATTGTTTCCACTTGCAACTCAGGATGGAAGCAAAGTCCCGAGAAAGCCAATAAATGGATGGAAGAGAACATGTTCCCATTTTATCCAATTGGTGACTTAAAGGACATTTAATTTCTAAGGAACATGAAAGAAGAAATAATTATAGCAGGTTTTGGAGGTCAAGGAGTACTCTCCATGGGTAAGATATTAGCATATGCGGCCTTAATGGAAGGTAAGGAGGTGACATGGATGCCTGCTTATGGTCCAGAACAAAGAGGCGGAACTGCCAATGTTACTGTCATTGTCAGCAGTGATCCAATATCTTCTCCTATCCTAAGTACATATGATACGGCAATTATTCTGAATCAGCCATCATTGGAGAAGTTTGAACCTAAAGTAAAACCTGGCGGAACCTTGATATACGACGGGTACGGAATCAATAACCCTCCAACCCGTACAGATATAAACGTCTATGAGATTAACGCGATGGATGCAGCCGCAGAAATGAACCTGATAAAGACATTCAACATGATTGTCCTTGGTGGTTTATTGCACATTCATCCTATTGTTGGAATTGAAAGCGTATTAAAAGCACTGCGAAAAACATTGCCAGAACGGCACCACAAACTGATCCCTCAAAATGAAGAGGCAATCAGAAAAGGTATGGAAATCATAAAAATAAAAAACTCTTGAGACTAAGCTCAAGAGTTTTTTATTTTTAATGAATCTCGATGGTATAAGAAGCTTCAAACACCTCACCCACTGCCAAGTGATTGGTCCAATCCTTATCTTTATACTCTCCGGAATAATTTGCACAGTCACACCGTCCGTACCAAGGTTCAATGCACACAAATGGAGCATTTTTGGTTGGAGGTGACCACAGACCTACAACAGGGGCTGTAAAATGAACAGACAAATATGGATTCTTCTGCATATCTAAAATCGACACGGATGTCAACTGACTATCCTCCACAATAAAGGTATCAATATCAAAGGTATGAATATTCAAAGGCAGAAGTCCCTCTCCATCAACAGGTACATCATAATGAGTCACCGGATTAACACAACCCTTTTCCTGCAAGCCTATATAATTGAGTTTTGAAGTTGGGCTGAATGCAAAATAACCACGGTTAGGACTCTCATCATATTGAGGATAGTAAAATGCTGGATGAGCACCAATCTGGAAATGAATCTCTTTCTCATCCGTATTCGTCACCTTCCACAACACATCTACTTTCTTTCCTTTTATTCTATAACCGATTTCCAAGCGGAAAGAATATGGGTATTTCTCATGAGTTGCCTCAGTATCGGTTAGAACGAAATGCACTTCAGACTCGGTGGCAGACACCAGGGTGAATTCCATATCACGAGCAAAACCATGTTGAGACAAATTAAATTCCTTACCATCCACACGGTAGGTATTTCCCCAAACACTACCGACGATAGGGAACAACACAGGAGAATGACGTTTCCAAAATGCAGGATCAGCCTGCCATAAATACTCTTTTCCTCCACAATTAATACTGCAGAGTTCTGCTCCATGTTCAGACACTTGAATGCTCAAGTGCTCGTTCTTCAGCGTAATCATAGTTCAATTTTAATTATTGGTTTGTACAAAGGTATAAGATTTTAGATAAAAAGCCAAATAAAAGCGTATCTTTGCACGTAATAATAATCGGACAAGTCCATTATGGCAAGTAACCCTATATTTAATCGTACAGAACTCTTAGTTGGCAGCGATGCATTAAAGGGCATCACTGAAAAAAGAGTTATCATTTTTGGCGTGGGCGGTGTTGGAAGTTGGTGTGCAGAAAGTCTCATTCGATCAGGAATCTGCCACTTAACCATCGTTGATTCTGATGTGGTCAACATCACCAATGTCAACCGTCAACTGATGGCTACCACAAGAACCATCGGTCAGGTTAAAGTAGAAGTCCTACGTCAAAGACTTTTGGACATTAATCCTGACGCTGAAATTGTAGCCATCAAAAACATTTATACCGAAGAGACTGCCGAGTCCTACCAAATCGACAGCTACGATTATGTGATAGACGCCATTGACAGTTTAGAGCATAAAGCTCAGCTTATCCGCCATGCCTGTTCTTGTGCAGTGAAATTCTACTCAAGCATGGGAGCAGCTATGAAACTCGATGCGACAAAAATTACCGTGAGTGAATTTTGGAAAGTAAAGGGATGTCCACTAGCTAGAGCACTCAGAAACAAGTTTAAGAAAAACAAACAATTTCCTTCCAAGAAATTCCTTTGCGTTTATAGTGATGAGATTGTTCCCAATCAGGGCCAACCTTGTGACGACGACGGAGCTCCAGCTGAGTTTCATAAAGTAAAAATAAACGGCACAATGGCTCACACGACAGCTATATTTGGTTTTATGCTGGCCGGTTTGGTCATACAAGATATTCTAGAAAAATGAAAAGACTGATAATTTTCGACCTTGACGGAACACTGCTCAATACTATCGCAGACCTTGCAAATGCTACGAATTATGCACTTAGTCAACTTGGATTTGGAATGCATCCATTGGAAAGTTATCCCACATTTGTGGGAAACGGCATCCGTAAGCTTTTCGAGCGGGCACTCCCTGCCACTTGCAACAGTCCTGAATGGGTAGAAAAAGTTAGAGAGCTGTTCATTCCATTTTACGACGCACATAATGCCGATGACACCTCTATATACAATGGCATCCAAGAGTTATTGGAAGAACTTCAAAAAAGAGGGCTAAGAATAGCCGTAGCATCAAACAAATACCAAAGCGCAACAGAAAAACTAATGCGACATTACTTCCCGAACATTGTGTTTGACAGTGTTCTGGGACAACGAGACGGAATTCCAGTCAAGCCAGATCCCAGTATTGTTCATTCTATTTTGTGCGCTGCAGACATTACAGCTACAGACACCCTCTATATCGGTGATTCCGGAGTAGACATGCAGACTGCTAAGAATGCAGGAATCGAAAGTATTGGAGTAACTTGGGGATTTAGACCCGCAGAAGAATTAAAAGCTAACGGAGCCAATCATCTGGTAAACTCACCTAAGGAAATATTGCAATATCTCTGAAAAATCCAGTTGGCATACTTTTTGTTTCTGATGAAATACAGGAAACAGACAACAAAAAGTATTATTATGTATTGGATTATTTTTATTGGAATAGCATTGCTGAGCTGGTTAGTACAGCAAAATTTACAAAACAAATTCAACAAATACAAGAGGATACCTGTTGATTGCGGGATGACAGGAAAACAAGTGGCCGAAAAAATGCTCCACGATAATGGCATTTATGATGTGAGAGTCATAAGCACCAGGGGCTCCTTGACTGACCACTATAACCCTGCAAACAAAACCGTGAACTTAAGCGAAGATGTTTACGGGGAAGCAAGCATTGCAGCAGCTGCAGTTGCGGCTCATGAATGTGGGCATGCGGTTCAACATGCCCGTGCCTATGCGCCATTGCAGTTACGCAGTAAGCTTGTTCCTGTGGTCAGTTTTGCCAGCAACATCATGCCTTGGGTTCTTTTGCTGGGAATGATGACTATTCAAGTCTTTCCGGAATTGCTTCTCGGCGGAATTATTCTGTTTGCATCGACCACCCTCTTCAGCCTTATTACTCTACCTGTTGAAATAAATGCCAGTCAAAGAGCAACAGAATGGCTGCGTCGTGCGAACATCGTAAGCTATAGCACCTACCCGTATGCCGTTGATGCGCTTAAATCCGCCGCATATACTTATGTAGTTGCCGCACTAAGTTCATTGGCAACCTTGGCTTATTACATTATGATTTATACGAATCGTCGCGATTAAATAAGAATCCACCTATGATATATATTCTATTGATTTCATGTTTGGCATTAATTGGCTTCAACACATACTTGCAGCTGAAGAAAAAACAACAGCCCAAGAAAGAGCCAGAACCGGAACAGCCACCTTTGGTTCCTGCAGCAATTGTCATTAAGCAACTGTTGCAGCGCCTCAATTGCAACTATAAAATCAGAGAGACACATGATGAAGAGGAAATCATAGAATTTGACTATCAGGGAGGTCACTTTAACGTTGCAGCAGCAACCAAAACCGAGGTGTTCAAACTTGGTTTCATGTATTTCTTTAGCACGGACACCGATAATTTGGAAACTGTACGGAATGCATGCAACCAACTAAATTTACATTCCCGGTTATCACGTTTTGTATACTCTCACGAGCCTGCTCAACACCAAATATTCGCACATCTCTTTATCAGCAGTGTCATTGTAAATTCCATGCCACGCGTTGAATCATTTTGGAGGAGTATGTTGGATAGTTGCTTTGAGCACAAACGCATATTTCTGCAACATTACGACACCTTGAAAGGCCACGCAGACGAGCAAGTGGAAATGGATTCGGATCGGACATTGTTTCTCATGCGAGAGCATGAAATTGCCCAACAGGATTTACGATTGCAGAACCGCAGTACTGAGTACAATCCCTATTCTTTGATTCGTTTTGTTGAAGAAGCTATGGACATGCCTGGAACTGAAATCCGCAAACTTGTCATAACAGATGACAGATTGGCGGTCATTACTGACATGGAAAGAATTAAGGCTTATCCATTAACATCGGCTCTAATAGAAGGTGAAGGAAAAGATGCCCATTTCAAGCACAAACATGTCCAGCTTACACTAACACTCCGCCATCCCAATTCACAGAGCCGAGTCGGGGTAATCATGCTTCAAGCTGAGCAAGAAACAACAAATAGTCTTTATTTCCGGGCAACATATTGTGTTCCTCCATTTAGCGTCTCAAAAGACCACACACTTTCAGACAAGAGCAATGCCATAGAGACTTTCAGTATTCTGATGGCTTATGATAAGATTGATTTACAGGAGGAGATTGAGAAGATATCCCGTATCTGGAATGATGCGTTGGAAAAGAGTGACCAGGGGAAATATCAAGAATTGTCCAGTGAACAGAAATTTATGCTTGACTGCACATTCATTGATGAACACTCACTGGTATATAAAGGCCACAAGGCTTTCATGAAGAAGAGGTACTACGAAGCTATTTTCTATCTGGAGCAGGTCTTCAATAGCATGAATGACCACTTTCATGAGATGAAAGAATCTCAAAGAAAAGTATTCTACGAGGTTAACTATTATTTGGGATTCTGCTACAATGACCTGGGATTATACCATAAGGCATATTACTTCCTGGATACCATACTAAATCAGAATAAGATCTCCTATACCAAGGAATACATCATAAGTCTGGTAAATGCCAGAGACTTTAGGGCCTTGAATGTAATCAACACCATTCTTGACAAAATTGGTCAGATTGAAGAAGACCAAGATGAGGAGGAAAAGACGACAGGAACTGCGGCAATACGCAAATTTGCAAATTTCCTAAAGAAAGAAAAAGGATATATTCTAGTCGAGATGGGGGCTTTTCAAGAGGCAGAAACTCTTTATAGGGAACTATTGAAAGATCCTGAAAATGAAAAGATCGCTCTAATCGAACTTGCACATTTGGATCAATTGAAAAAAGAAGAATAAAAAAGGCTGGAAATTCCAGCCTTTTTTATTTGTCATATAGAATTAATCTTCTGCGTAACGAACAATGGTCTGATCACGGTCAGGACCGATTGATATAATCTTAATAGGTGTTTCCAACTGAGTCTCCAAGAAATCAATGTAAGCATTGAACTCCTCTGGGAATTCATTCTCAGAAGTGAAACGTGTCATATCTGTCTTCCATCCTGGCATTTCAACATATACAGGCTCAATCTCACCCTCCTTGATGTCAAATGGGAAATAGTCAATTTCCTGTCCGTCCATCTTATAAGCGACACAAGCCTTAATCGTTTCGAAAGAATCCAAGACATCACTCTTCATCATAATCAACTTGGTTACGCCATTAACCATAATTGCATACTTCAGTGCCACCAAGTCAATCCAACCACAACGACGCTCACGTCCGGTTACAGCACCATACTCATGGCCTAAAGCACGAATGGTCTTACCGGTTTCATCAAACAGCTCAGTTGGGAACGGACCAGAACCTACACGTGTACAATATGCCTTCATGATACCGTAAACATCACCAATCTTATTTGGACCAACGCCCAAACCGGTACAAGCACCGGCACAAATGGTGTTTGAAGAAGTGACAAATGGATAAGAACCGAAGTCTACATCCAACATGGTACCCTGAGCGCCCTCGCAAAGAATAGACTTACCCTCCTTCAACAAGTTGTTGATCTCGTGTTCACTGTCAACCAAATGGAATGTCTTCAGATACTCAATACCTTCCATCCACTGCTTCTCCAGTTCTGTGATATCATACTCGTAATTCAAGCTCTTCAAAATAGCCTCATGACGGCCCTTTGCTGTAGCGTATTTCTCCTCAAAATTATTCAGGATATCACCTACACGCAAGCCATTACGGCTAACCTTATCTGTATAAGTAGGACCAATGCCTTTACCTGTGGTACCAACCTTTGAATCTCCCTTCTGAGCCTCATAAGCAGCATCCAAGATTCGGTGAGTAGGCAAAATCAAATGAGCCTTTTTAGAGATATGCAAACGCTCCTTCAAAGGATGGCCAGATGCTTCCAGAGCCTCTGCCTCTGCCTTGAACAAAGATGGGTCCAAAACAACACCGTTACCAATTATATTCACCTTATCTCCCTGGAAAATACCTGAAGGAATTGAGCGGAGAACGTATTTCTGGCCTTCAAATTCAAGTGTATGGCCAGCATTAGGGCCACCCTGGAAACGGGCAACAACATCATAGTTAGGTGTTAAGACATCAACAACCTTACCTTTACCCTCATCACCCCACTGAAGGCCTAATAAAACATCAACTTTCATTATTTTATTGTTTTTTTGTTATTTTTCTTTTCAAGTTTCCTCAAGACTGCTGTACATGTTGAACAAAAACCTCCTACCGAAACATTAAATTCCAACATATTAAAGCGTTTAGGTTTATACGACTCCAAAAGCGCCTCCAACTCTGCGTGTTGGAACTCAATGATTTTACCGCAACGATTACAAACCAAATGGAAATTGCATGTCTTACCATCACAAAGCTGATAATAAACAACTTTACCGATTTGTATCTTTCGAACCATTTTGGCATTCAGTAATTCATGAATTGTATTGTACAATGTACCATGAGCTATCTGAAAGTTTCGGGCACTCATGCCCTGTTTTAAATCGTCTATAGTGAACTTGGATTTAAACCCTGCTATTTCCTCGACCACAGCCATTCTTTCTGGGGTTACACGTCCACCTTTTGACTTCAGAAAATCAGTAAAAATTTCTTTAGCCTTGGTTTTACGCTCCTCCAAATCCATATCAGACAAATTTTGTTCAAAGATAGGAATTTTCGATGAATCTAAAAAGGATTATACTCAAAAAATCCATTATTCCATACACTCAGCCAAAAGTACCTGACACCAACCTTCCAGTCGGGTTCCTTCCTGTGATTGAACAGGTTCAATTGCGTGCCTTACCAGACGACAGGATTCAGCATCCAACTGTAAAAATTTACGAAGCAAAATAAATGCTTGCTGGGCGACCCTTGGATTAGAATCCTGCAACAACGTTACCGCTTGATCTACCAATTCATAGGAAGCAGACTCATTGAAATTGCATCCCTTCATGCATAATCGGGTAAGCAGCAAAAGTCCGCATACCTGAAAAATCTCACGGGAATCAGAAATCCATCTAAAGGCAGCTAAACTGGCATAAGGAAGACGGGCAAAAAGATTCATTACTGTGAGTTCTGCTATTTCCTGAGTCGGAATCTGCTCCACCCAAATATCAGCAATTTCCGGATAGAATTTTTCAATAGGCATAAGCACACCTGCCAATATCTTCGATTCACGGATGCCTTCTTTCCAGAGTGTCTGCGCCAACTCATGGTTGGGTTCATAATCTCTCGCTATAGCAAGCAATCTCGGCAATTCTATTCCAAAATTTACTTTGTATGCCAATCCACTTTCA
The DNA here is from genome assembly GCA_024401115.1 of Bacteroidaceae bacterium. Lineage (GTDB taxonomy): Bacteria > Bacteroidota > Bacteroidia > Bacteroidales > Bacteroidaceae > Minthousia. The sequence continues at coordinate 38,290 of JAKSLP010000017.1, forward strand.
CGCATTTGCGCAGAAGCAACACCGTTCATGGCTGTACGGTATTGGGACTTAATATCTCTGACTATTTCTTTTACCTCCATTTCAGTCGTTAATTAATGGTAAAGCACTATAATCATGGCTATAGCGCAACATTTGTTGAGTATATGACTCGTCATAACTGATTTTCACATCGATAATATTTTGGTTCTCATCAAGAACAGCCACATAACGAGGATTAATAAATCCTTTGTATGGAGCCAGGTGTAACCGTTCGTAACGTTCTTTCACCTCACGGTGTAATTCTGCATTAATCCTCACGCCGAACTGCTCAACCAAAAGACGAGCTGCATTATAATCTCCTTCACTCTTTATTCGTTGGATTTCAGCTAAAAGACGACCGAATAAAGATCTCAGAGCGGGATAATCGTTAATTTTCAAATAGGTTTTACCGTTTCTTTTTATCCACTCAACTACACGATTCTCACCGCCCTCAGCAAAAACCCAGTTTGCGATAAGTGCCCTATTTCTCATGTGAGCTTCTTCTATTTCTGCTCCAAGTTCAACACGGACCAACTGAGTCATGAGTCCATTCAACAAATAAGTGTAGTATTGCGACTTATATGCTTCTGCATCAGGAAGCAAGCCCAGCTCAACCAACTTAGCGTCTGCCATATAATACAAGCCAAACAAATCGGCTCTTGCCTCTTCTATGGTAGCGCCATAAGCTTTTAATGCATCCGGATCTACACCTGGCAACAGCTTTCCTGAGCCATGACCAACGCACTCATGCAAATCGGTATGCAAGTCATCTGTTTTGTCGGCATACAAGCGTATTCTCTTTAGGTCTTCCTCGTTTTCCACAAACTCTTCCATGAATCCGTTTCCACGTGCAGCCTTGCTATAGGCTTCAGTCAAGTTGCCAATAGTGACACTTTTAGAACCATGAACGCTCCTAATCCAATTAGAATTAGGCAAGTTAATTCCTATTGCACTGGCAGGGTATAGGTCACCGGCCAAAATTGCAGCCGTTATGACCTTGGCAGATACACCTTTTACCTTTTCTTTCTTGAAACGGGCATCCACGGGTGAATGGTCCTCAAACCACTGGGCATTGGCACTTATAAGTTCTGTGCGATGTGTAGCATCCAAATCCTTAAAGTCCACAATAGATTCCCAACTAGCCTTCAATCCTAAAGGATCGCCATAGGTTTCAATAAATCCATTGTTAAAATCAACCCGTGATGCATTATCATTCACCCATGCTATACTGTACTCATCAAACACCTTCAGATCGCCGGTTTCATAAAAATCAATCAACAACCGGACGACTTGCTGCTGCTTTTCATTTTCGGCAACCTTTTCTGCTTTCTTTAGCCAAAAGAGTATCTTTTCTATAGCCTCGCCATACAATGCGTCCTTCTTCCAAACTTTTTCCTGGACAATTCCATTTTCCTTCACCAACCGGGAGTTCATGCCAAACATGACCGGTTCCGGATCATTGGGGTCTTTCATCTTCTCATAAAACAATTCTGCCTCTTCCTGAGTGACTCCCTGATAATAATTGGACGCAGATGTCACCACCAGATCCTCCCCTTCTGCCTGATTTACCCGTTTTGAGTCCACTGTAGGATCAAACAATACCGGATATAAATCCTCGAACAACTGTTGTACAGTTTGATTCTTTATCAGAGGCAACAGCGACGGATCAGTCTCCTCCATCAACAGGTGAAGATACTCTGGTGTAAATCCAGGTTCAAACTTCTCGCATCCGTAATGATGATGTATTCCGCTAGAAAACCAGACCCTCTTCATATAGACCACTAGTGACTGAAATTCCTTTTCATCCTTTCTTTTTTCACAGTGGCAAGTATACAACGACTCAAGCAATTTACGGATTCTGAGATTATATCGTCCATTCTGGTCAAACAAAATATCTCGTCCCCATAAAGCAGCTTCCTGCAAATAATAAACCAGCACCTTTTGTTGAAGGGTCAACTGTTCGAAGCCAGGCACCTGATATCTCAACAATTGCAGATCCGCAAATTTTTCGTCACTATAGATAAATGAATGCTCTTTCATCTTTCACACAAAAATGGGATGTTCTATGAACATCCCACCCCTATCTGTTTTTTGTAATATTTACTTAGTTTCCTTTGTACGTCCGGACTTTGCAGATTTCTTTGCTGTTCCCTTTGTTGTCTGATGTTTCAGTCTATAGCCTTTTGGTGTTTGACCTGTAAATTTATAGAAAGCAGCATAGAAAGACTGACGGTTTGCAAAGCCGACCATTGCGCTGATTTCTTCAATCGTAGCATCAGCATAACGCTTGTCAACAAGAATTGCCAAAGCTTCCTTAATACGATACTCGTTTATCAACGAAGAATAATTCATGCCGAATCTCAAGCTGACAACAGCTGAGATGTACCTTGTGTTGGTTTTAATTTCTTCGGCTAATTTTTTAGCAGAATAATCAGGATCGCGATACTTCTTTTCTACAATAATGCGCTGAAAGACCTGATCATATAGTTCATCCAATAATTCTGCTCTAATAAGGTTGCGATAAGCTGCATCCTTATCTTTGATTTGCACTAAATTGTATTTTCCCATATTAAACGTTAACCCTTGAGCTATTAATTATTTCTCACACATTTGATTTTGCAAATTACGTTTTTTTTATTGACATATGCAAATTTTCATTTGTTTTTTTGTACCTTCGCTGAATAAAAATAGAATAATGTACAAAATTCTTAAAAATATATTTGGCTACGACAGCTTCCGTCCTCAGCAGGAACAGATCATAGAACAAATTGTTCATAAAAGAGATGCTTTAGTACTGATGCCGACGGGGGGTGGCAAGTCAATTTGCTACCAAATTCCAGCATTAATGATGGAAGGGACTGCCATTGTTGTTTCTCCACTCATTTCACTGATGAAGGACCAGGTGGAAAGTTTAAGAGCAAATGGAGTGGAAGCTGCAGCACTAAACAGCAATAATACGGATAGTGTTAATCTAAACATTCGTAAAGATTGCCAGTTGGGGCATATCAAAATTTTATACATTTCACCTGAGCGTTTATTACTTGAGCTTCCTCATCTTCTGTCCTGTATCAAGATTTCTTTATTTGCCATTGACGAGGCGCATTGTATTTCTCAGTGGGGGCACGATTTCCGTCCGGAGTACACGCAACTAGGCCAACTGAAAGAATTATATCCCACCGTTCCAATCATTGCATTAACAGCCACAGCGGATAAGACAACCCGAGACGACATCATTCATCAATTGCACATTGAGGATGCAAAGACATTCATCAGTTCTTTTGACCGGCCCAATCTCAGTTTACGTGTATATCGTGACTACAATGAGAATGAACGATTAAAAGTTATTTTAAATGTCATCAGTCAATACAACAATGAAAGTGGCATTATCTATTGCATGTCCCGAAAGATTACCGAAAAGGTTGCCATGAAATTGAGAAAGGCGGGCATTCTTGCCGGTATTTACCACGCTGGTCTTCCTGCTGCAGAAAGAGACAGGGTCCAGGAAGATTTCATCAATGACCGTATCAATGTCGTGTGTGCAACGGTTGCATTTGGCATGGGCATCAATAAGAGTAATGTAAGATGGGTGGTTCATTTCAACTTGCCTGGAAGTATCGAGAACTTTTACCAGGAAATCGGAAGAGCCGGCCGTGACGGACTATCCAGCGAAACCATTCTGTTTTACAACCTTCAGGATGTCATGCTTCGCCAGCAATTTGCCAACGAAAGTGGTCAGAATAAGCTGAATAACGATAAACTTCGCAGCATGCAAAATTATGCGGATTCCAGAGTTTGCCGCCGAAGGATTCTGCTAAACTATTTTGGAGAGAATACGGATTGCCAGTGCCACAACTGCGATGTATGTGAAAATCCCCCTAAACAGTTCGACGGTACCGTCATCGTTCAAAAAGCACTATCAGCGATTGCCCGCACAGAACAGAGAATTGGAACGAACACCGTCATTGATATAGTCAAAGGAACTTATTCCCCAGAAATCACCTCCAACCATTATGACCAGTTAAAGACATTTGGAGTTGGCCGGGACATTCCGGGAAGGGATTGGCATGACTATATGTTGCAGATGCTGCAGATGGGATACTTTGAAATTGCCTATAATGAAGATAAGCATTTAAAGATAACCCCACTGGGCCTTGATGTACTTTATGGCAGAAGTTCTGCCTGTCTTAATGTCATTACAGACAAGACAGAGGTGATAGTTAAAAAGAAAAAGAGCAAAGTACATACCGAAGATGTTGCCTTGCCATTTGGCCCATCAGATTCGGGCACAGAAGACACCGTCTTGTTTGAAAAATTAAAAGTATTGAGAAAAGAATTGGCAGACAAACAAGGCTACCCTGCATACATTATTTTGTCAGATAAAGTCCTTCATCTTCTTGCCACTATCCGTCCGACGACCGTTGAGGATTTTGGAAAAATCAGTGGAATCGGTGAGTTCAAGAAAGACAAATACGGCAAGGATTTTACAAAGATAATCAGCCAACATATTGGCTGATTATCTTTTATTTACACATATCATAAAATTCCTGTAGAAGTGAACGGGCCATTCCGGCTCGAGCCGCTCTATCAATCATAACCCTGGCCGTCTTCTTTTTCTTCTGGTCTAAATAAACCATCGCCTGCATCACATTATATAGCGGATCACCACTAATTCTCCCGGCTTCCTCATAGTCCAGCAAAGCCAGCTCGTACTGCTTTGACTCTCGTTCCATATTGCCACGGGCTTCATAAAGAGTCGCATCATTTGGATAACGTTCTATCAACATAGCGAACCTATCTGCAGCTTCCTTAAAGCGCTCCTGTTTTTGCGACAAAATGGCCAAGCCTAATTCGCCCTGACGATGCATGGGATAATGAGAAAGCAAACTCTCAAAATCCAGGCGAGCCTCGTTCAACATATTCTGCTCCATACGCAAATATGCCCTATTAATCAAGGCTATTTCGTTGGTTGGTTCCTTATCAATAACAGCAGAATAATCCAGCATGGCACGGCCAAAATCTTTTTTATCCTGATAGATTAAGGCTCTTTGTTCCAATACTCTGACAAGATTTGGTTCCAGGTTCAGTGCCATGGTATAGCTCTGCAACGCTTCATCATTCTTATTCAAACGCTGCTGCACACTACCCAAATTGCCCCAAACCAAACTGTTTCCTTTGTTGGTCGGATCTTTTTTCAGCACAAGCTTATACATCTGCTCAGCTTCCTCCAAATGATTGATTGCAGATGCGTTCATCGCTGAATCAAGCAAAGACTCATAGGATTCACCCTGCTGGGCAAATCCTATGAGCACTCCAGTTATCAAAAATACAAGAATGGTGAGAATCCTCATGCTTTCTTGATATAATCTACAATCCAAGCGCCCACCTCTTTGGTGCCATATTTATCTCCACCTTCTACCTGAATTTCAGGAGTGCGGACATTCTGATCCAAGGATGCATCAACAGCCTTTCTAATCAGCGTACCTTCTTCTTTCAGATCGAAATACTCAAAAAGCATCGCCACGCTCAAGATCTGTGCCAATGGATTTGCGATATTCAGGCCCTTGCCCTGTGGCCACGAGCCGTGAATAGGTTCAAATACCGGAGTGCTTGAACCGGTTGATGCTGAAGGCAGTAATCCCATAGAACCAGTAATAACAGAACCCTCATCAGTAAGGATATCACCAAATGTGTTCTCGGTTACCATTACATCAAAGAATTTTGGATCCTGAATCATACGCATAGCAGCATTGTCCACGTACATGAAATCTGTGGTCACATCAGGATAATCTCCCATCATCTCCTGAGCCACCTTACGCCACAAGCGACTGCTTGCCAACACATTGGCCTTATCTACAACAGTCAGGTGCTTACGTCTCTGACGTGCATACTGATAAGCCACTTTCAAGATGCGTTCCACCTCTGGACGTGAGTAGTAATTGGTATCCAATGCATCTTCTACGCCATTCTCATTTACAGCTGGTTCCTGCTTCTTACCAAAATACATACCACCAGTCAACTCGCGGATACAGATAAAGTCTGCTCCTCGAACAATCTCATCCTTCAATGGAGATTTATGAATCAGGCAATCGAAGGTTGTAACAGGGCGGATATTGGCAAACAGGCCCAATTTCTTACGCATAGCCAGCAAACCCTGTTCCGGGCGAACCTTGGCGGTCGGATTATTGTCAAACTTTGGATCACCTACTGAAGCGAACAAAACTGCATCAGCCTCTTCACAAATTTGGAAAGTCTCTTCAGGGAATGGATCACCGACCTCATCGATTGCGTGAGCACCACACAATGCCTCCTTATAAGTTACTTTATGTCCAAATTTCTCTGCTACGGCACTCAGAACAGCAACACCCTGTTCCATAATTTCCGGGCCGATGCCATCACCGGCCAGGACTGCGATTTTCAAATCCATTATTATCTTTTTTACTTATTCAACACTAGTATATAAATTCTCAATAATATTCAGCATTTTAATGGTTGCTTTTATGGCTGCTTCGGTCTGGTCTGCATCCAAAGCATGTGTCCGGTAAGTCTTTCCTTCAAAATCCCATTCGATAACCGTTTGTACCAAGGCATCAGTACGTCCGCCCGGTGGAATACTCACATTGTAATTTGACAGCCATGGGAATTTCCGGCCTAGTTTTTCCTTATAAATATGACGAATGCAACGCACAAAAGCATCAAACTGACCGTCGCCTGTGGCATTCTCCTCAAAAAGGACGCCATTCACCTCCAGTTTCACGCCTGCTATTGGTTTCAGACCATAAGCAGTACTCACCATGTAACTCTTTAAAACAACCTTTTCCTCTATATTGGTATGTTTCAGCACATCACTAACAATATAAGGAAGATCATCCTGAGTGACCAACTCCTTCTTATCACCTAATTCAATAATACGCTGGGTGACTTTTTTCATGGCCTCTTCACTCAGTTCCAAACCCAGTTCCTCCAAGTTTTTCCGGATATTGGCCTTACCGCTGGCTTTTCCGAGCGCATATTCGCGTTTTCGGCCAAATCGTTCCGGTAGAAGATCATTGCAATATAAGTTGTTTTTGTTATCTCCATCAGCATGGACACCTGCCACCTGAGTGAAAACGCTACTACCTACAATAGGCTTATTTGGGGGAATAGCGATACCGCTGTAACTCTCAACGGCATGACTGACATCATTCAGTTTCTCCTCGTTTATTTGAGTAATTGCGTTGAAATGATCTTTCAAAATAGCCTGAACGCTGGCAAGAGGGGCATTTCCCGCCCGTTCGCCCAATCCATTTATCGCGGTATGCAATCCTTTTGCACCACTTAACACTGCAGCCAAAACATTGCTCACAGCCAAATCATAATCGTTATGAGCATGGAAGTCAAAATGAAGGTCCGGATACCGTTTTACCATTTTACGGAAATAGGCAATCACTTGCAAAGGGTTAAGCACACCCAATGTGTCAGGCAACATGAAGCGCTTGATTCCACAGTCCCGAAGTCCATCCATTAACAGGAACACATAGTCCGGCGAATCCTTCATGCCATTACTCCAATCCTCCAGATAAACATTCACGTCAAATCCACGCTCATGTGCCATCTTCACTACATCTAGCACATCCGCCAGATGTTCCTGTGGAGTTTTCTTGAGTTGCTCCGTACAATGGCGATAAGAGCCTTTGGTCAGCAGATTGATCACATGACCACCTGCGCTTTGTATCCAATCTAATGATTTACCCCCATCGACAAAGCCCAAGACTTCCACCTTATTTAAATAGCCACGGCGTTTGGCCCAACGGCAGATATATTTAGCAGCCTCCAATTCTCCATCGGAAACTCGGGCAGAAGCGATTTCCAAGCGATCCACGTTCAGCTCATCCAACAACATACGGGCAATCATCAGTTTCTCATGGGGCACGAAAGATACGCCACTGGTTTGTTCACCGTCGCGTAAGGTTGTATCCATGATTTCTATCTGCACCTGTCTGGTCGGCTTATCTGATACCGTAGTGCTCATCTTTGTTCGTAAGCTTCTATTTTATCTTTGTTTTCCAACAAGAAATCTATATCATCCAAGGCATTCATCAGACAATATTTCTTGTATCCATTAATATCGAAATGTTCGCTTCGGCCAGTCGCCACATTGGTAACGGTCTGATTGGGCACATCCACCTTAACCTTTGCCTGAGGATTTGTCTGGATGGTAGCAAATAGTTCCATCTGAAACTCCTTGCTGACAATGACAGGAAGGACAAAACAATTCAGCAAGTTGTTACGGTGAATATCTGCAAATGAAGAAGAGATAACCACACGCACGCCATAACCGGCTATAGCCCATGCCGCATGCTCACGGCTACTGCCTGAGCCCCAGTTGGCACCACCAACAATAATCTCATGGACACCGTTGCTTGGTGCCTCGCTGTAGTCTGGCTGATTCAGTACAAAGTCTGCGACAGGCTTGCCCTCCGCATCATATCGCAAATCATGCATGAAGGCATCACCAAAGAATTTTGGATCACGGGTTGTAGATGCCAGATAACGGGCTGGAATAATTAAATCTGTATTACAGTTGTCAATGGCAACCGGAATACAAGTGGACTCTATGATATCGAATTTTTGCTTTGCCATAATACTTCAGATTTTACGAGGATCAGTAATTACACCTGTTACTGCTGCTGCAGCCACTGTCAAAGGGCTGGCCAAAACGGTACGGGCACCAGGTCCCTGGCGGCCTACGAAATTACGATTGCTGGTTGATATTGCCAATTTGCCGGCAGGAACCTTATCTGGATTCATAGCCAAACAAGCAGAGCATGATGGTAGGCGAAGTTCAAATCCTGCTTCTTCAAGAATCTTGTCGATACCTTCATCAATGATCTGCTGGCGAACCAACCAAGAACCAGGAACCAGCCAAGCAACCACAGATTCACACTTTTTCTTGCCCTTTACCACACTGGCGAAAGCACGGAAATCTTCTATTCTGCCGTTAGTGCAAGCACCCAGGAATACATAATCCACAGGATGTCCCTCAAGTTTCTCTCCAGGATTGAACTGCATGTACTTCAACTGAGCCATAAAACCGGCCTGCTCTGATTCTGGAATGCTTTCCAGGGTAGGGATACACTCGTCAATGGCAATACCTGCACCAGGATTAGTACCGTATGTCAATCGAGGTGCGATATCCTCAGCACGATAAGTCGCCTCCTTGTCAAACACGGCATTGTCATCACTCTTTAATGTTTTCCAGAAAGCAACAGCCTTATCCCAATCCTCTCCCTTAGGAGCGTATTCGCGTCCCTTCAAATAAGCAAAGGTGATCTCATCAGGAGCAATAATACCGGCACGGCTTCCCATCTCAATACTTAAGTTACTCAGTGTCAAACGGCCCTCCATTGACAAGCTTCGGATGGTAGAGCCTGCATATTCCACCACATAACCAGTAGCACCGGATGTAGTCATCTGTGCCATAATATAAAGAGCAATATCCTTAGCTGTTACACCTGCCTGGAGCTCACCCTCAATATTGATTCGCATGCTCTTTGGCTTAGACTGGAGGATTGTCTGGCTAGCCAGCACCTGTGCCACCTCACTGGTACCGATACCCATCGCCAGTGCACCCACTGCGCCATGAGTAGAAGTATGAGAGTCACCACACACAATAGTCATTCCAGGCAAGGACAGTCCCTTCTCTGGTCCTACAACATGAATAATACCGTTATCCTTGGTACCCATTGCAAAATGAGTGATACCAAATTCCTCACAGTTCTTCTGTAATGTTTCAACCTGCTTTCTGCCTATAGGATCGTTAATGACATCCTGCTGATCAGAAGGGGTATTGTGATCCGGCATGGCATATATATGGTCTGGACGGAACACCTTAATCCCTTTATCACGCAACGAATCAAATGCCTGAGGACTGGTCACCTCATGAGCATACAAGCGGTCAATATATAATTGGGTCGGTCCGTCTTCCACAATCTGAACGACGTGAGCATCCCAAATTTTATCAAATAATGTATTCATTTTTATATAGTTTTCTTTTTATCGGAATTTATTAATACAATCGATATAAGCCTCCAGGCTGGCCCTTACCACATCAGTATCGGCTCCAAATCCATAATAAACATGGTTGTCATATTCCACCTGCATGTGGACCTTTCCAACATCATCCGAGCCTTTGGAAATAGCCTGAATCGTAAATTCCTTTAATACCATTTCCTTGATAATGATCTTCTTCAATGCCCGAATGGCAGCATCTACAGGGCCATTACCTGTTGAGCAGGATTCAAATTTCTGACCGCTGATGTCCAAGCCTAAGGACGCCACACACTTATGACCACCCATACCGGTGGAAACCTGAAGAAAATCCAATTTAATAGCTCTGGAATCAGCACGGTTGGCACCTGCCAATACCAAGACATCATCGTCAGTAACCTCCTTTTTCTTATCGGCCAGTTGCAGGAATGCCTGATAAATACTATCCAGTCTGTCGCCATCCACTTCCACGCCATTTACATGCAAACGGTGTTTTAACGCAGCACGTCCTGAACGGGCAGTCAGTACAATGGCATTATCATCAATACCAACATCCTTTGGATCCATAATCTCATAGGTTTTGGCATTCTTTAATACGCCATCCTGATGAATGCCACTGGAATGAGCGAATGCATTCTTTCCGACAATGGCCTTATTGGGCTGAACTGGCATATTCATCAACGAGGATACCATACGGCTTGTAGGATAAATCTTGGTAGTGTTGATATTGGTTTCAATGCCTAAATCAGGATGAGTCTTGAATATCATTGCCACTTCTTCCAATGAGGTGTTTCCTGCCCGCTCTCCAATGCCATTGATGGTAACCTCTACCTGACGTGCGCCATTCAATGCACCTGCAACTGTATTAGCAGTAGCCATGCCCAAATCATTATGGCAATGAGTGGAGAGGATTGCCTTTCCGCTTTGAATATCTTCGCAGTGCTCTACCAGATATTTAATTTTCTCACCATATTCACTTGGCACACGAAAACCTGTCGTATCAGGAATGTTCACTACAGTAGCTCCCGCCTTAGTTACGGCATTGACCACTCTTGCCAGATATTCATTGTCTGTTCTTCCGGCGTCCTCAGCATAGAACTCCACATCTTCCACATAACGCTTGGCATATTTCACTGCAGCCACAGCACGTTCAATTATTTCTTCACGGTTTGAATTGAACTTATACTTGATGTGAGAATCACTGGTTCCGATACCGGTGTGGATGCGCTTATGCTTGGCATATTTCAACGCATCGGCTGCCACATCAATATCTTTCTGTACTGCGCGAGTCAACGCACAAATAGTTGGCCATGTTACTGCCTTAGAGATTTCTATGACTGAATTAAAGTCTCCCGGACTTGAGATGGGGAAACCTGCTTCTATAACATCCACACCCAACGCCTCCAGTTGCTTGGCTACTTGGATTTTCTCAATGGTATTCAACTGGCAACCTGGCACCTGTTCACCATCACGAAGGGTTGTGTCAAAAATAAAAAGTCTGTCACTCATATCTTTTTTCCTTTTTAATCACATTAAAAAAGCCTTTCACACATGGAAGTGAGAAAGGCTTCATAGTATATCATTCAATATTCAAGCGCACAACTCACTTCCGGCCACGGTATGCAGTCGAATAATGAGAGCATTTAGTAAAATACTTGAATAATTCATCGTTATAATCTTCTTCCTTATAAAAACTATGCAAAGATACGGTTTTACACCGACAAAAACAAACAAATCGTTATTGATTTAACTAAAAAAGTGATAATTTGAAATAAAATCATGCTTCAAATTATCACTTTCTTAACCTATAGATTAGCGAGCTACTGCCAGGTTGGCATTCATAACCCGGAAGAAATTACCAGACCAGATCTTTCCTAATTCCTCTTCAGTATAACCCTTTTCTAACAGTTTTACGGTTATCTGAATCATGTCATTATCACCGGCACAACCCAGGACACCGCCACCACCGTCAAAATCAGAGCCGATACCTACATGATCGATACCTGCCACCTTAACACAATGGTCAATATGAGCAACAACGTCATCAATATTAGTTTTGGTGCGATCAGGGCTCATATAACTTGCAAAAATACAAATCTGAATAACACCACCGTTCTTTGCCAACGCCTTCAACTGGTCATCATTCAGGTTACGGTCATGGAAGAACACATCCTTAGCACCTGAATGCGAGCAAATAACAGGCAATTTACTGTATTTCATCACATCCCAGAATGTACCCATACTTGCATGGCTCAAGTCGATAAGCATACCTACCTTATTCATCTCCTTGACCACTTTCTTACCGAACTCGGTCAAGCCCTTATTCTCATCAGCAGTGCGGGTACTTGAGTTACAGATATGATTATCAGCACTATGGCACAACGTGATATAACGAACACCCTGATCAAAATAGCTCTTAATATTTTTCAGGTCAGTACCAATGCCATAACCATTTTCCACACCGATAAAGAAGGCGCGCTTACCCTGTTCCTTCAATGCCCAAGCTTCGTCTGGATTGACAGCCAAACCGGCAAAATCAGAATACTTAGCCACCTCAGTATGAATACTTGCTATCAAATCCTTGCACTTCTGCTCTGCCTTAGCTAAAGAAGCATCATCCAGTTCACCCTGACCCAAGAATGCAGCCAAGAACTGAGCGTCCAAGAAACCTTCCTGCATCTTCTGAATGCTAACCTGGTTATCCTTTCTTGCGCCCAAGGTATAGCCACCTCTGCTCCACCACATAGGACCATCAGTATGAGTATCTACTGATAAAATACGGCTATGAATATCCTTTGCCTTTGCAAAAAGCTTTGCCTTCTCTACGAAAGCAGAGAAGAACTTCAATGAAGGAGCATCACCAGCTGCGCAATTCAATTCAGGATGCCATTGAACTGCCATGACTGATTTAACAGGATAGGCCTCAATTGCTTCAGGAATACTATCAGTACTCCAAGCAGTAATTTTCAATCCAGGAGCAACCTTCTTGATTCCCTGATGATGACGGCTGTTAACGCCTAAACGGTTCTGGCCATAAATTTTATAGACCTCAGAATTTTCAACCAATGTAACATCATGAGCAGGTACCAAACTGTTTTCATATTGGCCATGGTTGATATCAGTTTCTTTTTCAGAAGGAATATCCTGATATAATGAACCACCCATAGCCACATTAATCAACTGCAATCCGCGACAAACACCTAACACAGGAATATTGCGGTCCATGGCTTTCTTCAGCAAAGTCAGCTCGTAAAGGTCACGCTTTTCGTTAATGCCACCACACTTTTCCTTCACTTCCTCACCATAATATAAAGGATGAATATCTTCACCGCCAGACATCATCAAACCATCAAGCATACTAACGGTTTTTTCCAACAATACAGGATCTGGACTTTCAGGAATAATTACTGGAATACCACCAGCCAATTCTATCGAACGAGTGCAAGTTCCCTTCATTGTATTAGACACACTAATACCAATTAAAGGCTTTTTCTCATTATTCAGCACTGAGCCATTATCTACGTCTTGATATAAGGCTTTTAGTTTAGGAGAATAAATCTCTGGTTTCTGCTGACGCTGAGCTGACGCAGTCAAAGAAATGAATGCAGTCAACGCAAAAACAAATAATTTCTTCATAGCTCTCTTATTCATTATTATTTTAATATACGATGCAAAAGTAATACTTTTTGCGCAGACATAAAAAAAATCCTCCGAAGAAGTTAATCTTCGAAGGATTCTGAAAAAC
>JAKSLP010000018.1 GCA_024401115.1 Bacteroidaceae bacterium
TCTAGGCATCATTTTTCCAAATGTCTGCTTTCCCATATCAGTGTATCTTATTGGGCGCAAAATTACATAAAAATGTTTATTATAACAAACATTTATTCGTTAAATGGTTGCAAACGCTCTGTTTTATGATCTGTCGAATCTTGGGAGTGGCTCTTTTTTGTCAAACACGGGAATCCGCATAGGATTGTATTCTATGCATGTGAGTTTCTTGGACATCTGTTCTGGCGTGTCTCCTGCAAATAGCTTTGGGAAGCATATAATGGCAAACTTTGCTATCTCTATGATAGTCCTGCTTTTCCTTGTGTGATTGCCAATTCCGATGCACGAAGTATAAAATACTAATAATAAGCGCTTTACGTCTTAAACGGTACAAATTAACTCTTTTGCAATTCGCATATTTATGTGCAAATTTAAGAAAAAATTATGGTATAAAAAAGGAGATTCTTGCTTATTTTATGTTTCAATAACTTCTACTTTGTTATTCAGAAATTGACGTTTATAGAAGTCAAAGGTGTACTCTATCTTAAGGAATGAATATATGTTGTTATATAGGCATAGAATATCATCTTAAGCAACATGCGGGGACTATGCTGCATAATGCCACGATGCTAGCCATAACCTGCACACCGAGGGTTTTCGAAAAGTTCTTGAATATCATGATTATGCTGTTTTAGATGGTTACTTAGTTCGCTATGATAGGTTTGTAGTGAATTCTCCAAATTGTTGCCGGCAAAAATTGCTGTTTGGCCAAACTTGATCGTTATTTTGATTTCGATACGAATTTTGGCATCTTTATATGCGATTATGATGCGAATATTAGTTTTGGTGGGAATTATGGGAATTTATTTCGTATTTTTGATGCGAATTTCGGGACAATTTCATAATTTTGCAACCAATATAAAAAATCTATCTTTATGGCATACTTCAAAAGACACATAGATGATCAACTTCGAGAGTGGAAAGAAGCTCCAAGACGAAAACCATTGTTGATACGTGGTGCGCGTCAGGTAGGCAAGTCTACAGCAGTGAGGGAACTTGGTAAAACTTTTGACTATTTTGTAGAGATTAACCTTGAGAAACAACCGACCTTGCGTGAATTGTTCCCAGAGAACATTGATGTGAAGAAAACCTGTGAGAAGCTGAGCGGTACTCTTGCAGTTCCAATAATCCCAGGGAAAACTCTGTTGTTTATTGACGAGATACAGACATCTATGGAAGCAATAATGTCTTTACGTTATTTCAAGGAGGATTATCCAGAGCTCCATGTGATAGCCGCAGGTTCATTGCTGGAATTTACACTTGAAGAACTTCCCTCATTTTCTGTTGGAAGAATACGTTCCCTCTATATGTATCCTTTCTCTTTCGACGAATTTCTCTTGGCACAGGGGCTTGACTTAACTATAGGATTCAAGAAAAAAGCCGGAAGTGAGGAACCGTTGCCAGAAACTGCACACAAGGATTTGGTTGATCAACTCCGCACTTTCTATCTCGTAGGTGGTATGCCTGCTGCCGTTACTGAATGGGTAGAGACAAGAAGCTACCTTGAAGTAGCTCATATACATCATGATATCATAGATACCTATCAGGATGATTTCTCCAAATATAAGAAACGAGTTTCCCCTGTTGTACTGCGTCAAGTTCTTAGGTCTGTTGCTCTACAGATAGGCCAGAAGTTTGTGTGTGCACAGGCAATACCCGATACTAAGTCTACCGTCATTAAGGACGCATTGCATCTTCTTTCACTTGCAGGACTTGTTCATCCAGTCGTTCATACGGCAGCCAATGGTCTTCCTCTCGGCGCAGAAGAGAACGACAGCTATACGAAGTATCTGTTTTTTGATTTAGGTGTTATGCAAACAATGCTAGATATTCCTGCAGCCGATATTTTAACCACAAATGAAGTTGATTTCGTGAATAAAGGCGGTGCATCAGAAATGTTTGCAGGACTTGAGATGCTGAAATATCAGGATTATTTCACAAAAGGGGAGTTATACTATTGGCAATGCCAGGAGAAAAAGAGCCAGGCAGAGGTCGATTATGTTATTTCACATGGTGGAAAGGTATTGCCGATTGAAGTGAAAGCGAGTACTCAGGGCAGTATGCAGAGTCTTTGGATTTTCCTTCGCAGTCACAAGTTGTACAATGCAGTTCGCACTTCGCTTGAGAATTTCGGACAGTTGTATTACTATGACAAGAAAGCAGACGATGCCGAACGACATGTAGAGATCATTCCGCTTTATGCTCTCAGTAATCTACAAAACTTAAAGAAGGTGATAGGTCTGTAAATAATCGACGGATTTGGTAAGTCTATACACTAGTGTCCCGTTAAATAAATTAAGTAAGCGTTATAAATGCTTGATACTCTGTTTATAATAGCGACTTTTTAATTAAACAGATTTGAATTTGCAGAGTAGTATTTGGTTTTTATCTATTATTTATAACTAATTGAATATCAATAATCGATTTACACCATTTTATGTAAAATAACGAACTAAAAACTATAATGGGACACTAGTGCTTGAGTGTAAAAGTAATTATCTATTCTTCATTTTCATCTTCAGAAATTCATCATTTGACCTGGTGATAGCTTCTTCGGCCATTTTTCTGGTAACTTTGGAATATGCTTGTGTACTACTAAGTTGTCTGTGTCCAAGTAACATCGCGACAATGTTGATTGGTGTGCCGTTCTCCGTAAGCATCATCGCAAATGTATGTCGGAAAGAATGAAAGGTTATATGCTTGGTAATTGTAGAACACTCCAGCCATTTTCTGATATGGATATTCAGGATGCTGACAGTCAGGTCAGCAAATACAGGTCCTTTATCCTTTATCTTTCCGATGATACGCAGAGCATCGTCTGATAGAGGTAAAGATACAAAAAATCCGGTTTTCTGGATCACTTTCTCTATATATATACGGTTTCTTCGCTTTACAAAATGTTCCCATTTCAGATCAAGTATGTCACTCCTTCTCAGCCCAGTGTGCATGGAGAACAGACATGCAGTAGGCAACTGAGGATGTTTCCTATAAGGGATGCTTTCCAGCATGAACATTTCTTCTGGAGTCAGATACTCCTTGTGTGTGATATGGTTCCATTTGATAGGTTTTATATCTTTTGTGAAATCTTCAGATATAATATTATCCCGATATGCAAGCTTTACCATGCTAATGAATACATTGAAATATGAACTTGCTGTGTTATGAGCAATTGTCCTATCTGTGTCAGTCAGCCACTTGTCATGAAGCAAATGATACCGATATTTCTCACATAAGCTTGCGGACAGATCCCTGAATTTGCAAGAGTTGTTACAGAACAGCTCAAAATGTAATCTGGCAGATTCAAACTTAGGCCCATGATAGTCTGCATTCTTGTGAAAGTATTCAAGGAAATCTCCGTCAAGGCAATCTTTTGCAAGAAAACTGTAGTCATGTCTTATGATCTGAAGGAATCGTTGGCATTTGATAGATTCCGCAACTTCCATAATGTTCCTGTTGAATTCACGCTGGGCCTTTGTCTTCGGTTTTGAATACATTTCCAGGCTCAGGAATTCATATTTTACAATCTCTCCCTTTATGTTATTAATACCTGGATAGAACTGGAGATATACGGATTTCATTCCGTTTGACTTATTCTTATATCTGATTGATACTCTTCCCATGGTTCTTCCTCCATTTAATCTCCTTCTCAATGTCTCTCTTTAAGTATAGAGTCTTCCCATCACTATGCTTGACTGCTATGCAATGCATGGCTACCATGGAATAGAAATCGAAAATGCTGATTCCCATTTTTTGAACAGCTTCATCGGCGGTGATCCACTTGGCATATCTAAACCATTCATGGCTCCATGCTTCCTCTGCTTTCTGCTTGTGAAATCGGCGAAATACACCACTATAGAAAGACGGAATAGGGTACCGGTCTGCAAACTTCAGGACCCAGCATCTTTCCATACCTGTTAGATTGATTAGGCCCTTCAGGGAATAGGAAGCATAGCCTAGTGGGGAATCATGAGTGATGGAAAGAGATGTGAACCATCTGACGAATACTTTGCATGAAATGACCAATTTGTTATTTTTCGTCTCTGATTTAAGTGTTCCGGACGAGATAAGATTATAGATGTGTTGTCTCGAGAACCCGGAGAGTTCAGCTGATTGACTAACAGTCAGATACCCTGTGGCAATGATTTTCTGCCATCTTTGATCCAATTGGCTGAATGGATCATAGTAGTGTTTTGTATATTCTTCCTTGTTCATATTATAATCCCCACATTAGAGTGGATGTATATAATATAAATGGTTGTCAAGTACCCTCAAAATGAGTAACAAATCGGTACAAAAAGTAGGGAAAAACTATACTAGAATATACTAATTGATTTTATAATATATTGATAATCAACAGGTTCGAAAAATGTCATTTTCTTTTTTACGAAAATGTAAAACATTGATATTCAATAAGATATGAGGATTATTTTCCGATGCAAAAATGCTTGAATATGTTTCCTAATACTTCATCCGATGTGATTTGACCACCAGTGACTTCGGCTAAGTGGAAAAGCACCTCTCGCAGATCCATACTGACCAAATCGCCACTAAGACCCATCTGCATGGCTTCCTGAACACGGTTCATGGCTTCGAGTGCTTCTGATAGAGCCTGAAGATGACGGGCATTGGTGATGAGCACCTCGCTTTCGTTGGCTTTTCCCTCCATAGATTGTATCAGTAAAGTCTCAATCTGGTCGATGCCTGTGTTATTTTTTGCTGAGATGCTGATGGTGTCAGTTGAATTGCTTCCTGATGCGATATCACTCTTATTGGTTATGTGAATCAATGTCTTACCGAGGCAGTGCTCCTGGATTTTGGCTAACTCCTGTTCTGTAAGTGTACAATCCGGAGCTGTGACCAGCAGTACAATATCCGCACGGTCAATCATCTGGTAACTGCGTTCTATACCCAATGCCTCAATCTTGTCATTGGTTTCACGGATTCCTGCAGTATCAATGAATCGGAACAGAATACCGCCCAGAGAGATGGTGTCCTCGATTGTATCGCGGGTGGTGCCATGAATATCGCTTACAATGGCACGCTCTTCGTGCAATAATGCGTTTAATAGGGTGCTCTTGCCCGCATTGGTTGGTCCGATGATAGCTACTGGCACTCCGTTCTTAAGTGCATTTCCCGTATGGAAACTGTTTACCAATCGTGAAATATGTGCTGAAATGGTTCTGCAGAGCTGATTTAGTTCGGTACGGTCAGCAAATTCCAGTTCCTCATGATCGCCAAAATCTAATTCCAGTTCAAGAAGGGATGTGATATGTAGCAACTGCTCACGCAGGCGGTTCAGTTCCTTACTGATTCCTCCGCGCATCTGGCTCATGGCTATGCGATGGCTGGCTGCACTGTCACTGGCAATGACATCGGCCACTGCCTCGGCCTGACTCAAATCCATCTTACCATTCAGGAATGCCCGTTGCGTGTATTCTCCGGGACGAGCCATACGGCAACCGCTCTGCAACAGCAACTGCATGACTTGCTGCAAGATGTATGCTGATCCGTGGCAGGAAATTTCGGCACTGTCCTCACCTGTAAAACTATTTGGAGAACGGAAAATGGTTACCAGTACTTCATCAATGACATTTTCACCATTTGCAACAATATGTCCGAAGACAGCTTCGTGATTGTTACGTTCCGATAACGGTTTCCGTCCTAATGGCCGGAAAATATGATTCAGGCTTTCAAAAGTCTGACTTCCGGAAACTCGGATAATGCCTAACGCTCCTCCAGGAGCAGTGGCAATGGCGCATATAGTATCTTCGGTATACATGATTCTCTTATTGAGTTGCAAAATTATCAAAAAAAACACAAACGGACGGGATATTTTGAGGATTAATTTGTAATTTTGCCTATCAAACCAAAAGTAAACAGCATGAAGAAAAACGTCATTTGCCTATTGGCTCTGTCATTGACGCTTAACGGATACGCACAAAAGAAACGTAAGCCAGCTCCTGCCAAACCCACAGTGGATCAACAGATGGAACAGGCTAAGACCGCTATAACCGAATACCGGTTTAGTGAAGCCGTTGATTTGTTGGAGGAAGTGGAAACCACTCTTACGAAGAAGAAGCTATCTACAGCCGAAGTTGAAGACCTGATGGATAAAGCAGAATTCGGTTTGCGCATGCTGAGAGGTACCGACCAGATTCAGGTGGTGGATACCTTTGTGGTTGATAAGGCTAATTTCCTGCAAGCCTATAAGTTGAGTGAAGAAACCGGTAAGTTGGATTACTTTGCCAAATTCTTCAATATTCAGGGTGAGGGTACGGTTTTCCAGAACGAATTGGGCAATAGAGTATATTTCGGTAAATCGGTAGGAGAGGTCCGAAAGATTTTCTCGAGCGATCTTTTAGCCGGCAACCAATGGGGAGAAGCACAGGAACTGAGTGGCATTGGCGATGACCATACATCCGAGGATTATCCCTTTGTTACCAGTGACGGCTCTACGCTGTACTTTGCGTCAAAGGGTGCAGATAATGGTTTGGGCGGCTATGATATCTATGTTACCCGTATTGGTAATGCCAGCAGCCGATACTTGCGTCCCGAGAATTTAGGTATGCCATACAACTCACCTTATAATGATTATATGTATGTAGTGGATGAGTTGCATAATCTGGGATGGTTTGCCAGCGACCGTTTCCAACCCGAAGGAAAGGTTTGCCTTTATGTGTTCATCCCAAATGAAAGCCGTAATCCGTTTGATTTGGATGAAGATGAAGCTGAACTTGTTCGCCATGGCGCCCTATTGGATCAGATAAAAACCACACAAACTGATGCCCAAGCACTGAAAATCGCACGGAACGAACTTCAGGAAGCTATTGCGTATAAGCCTAAAGAGAAGAAAGTCAAGGATTTCGAACTGGTTATTGATGATACTCGAACTTATACTACCTATGCAGAGTTTAAGAATGCGAGTGCCAAAAAGTTGTGTCAGGAATGGGTAAAGAAATTCAATGAGTTGCAAATGCTGGAACTGAAATTGGAAGATAACCGTTTGCAATATGCGGAAGGCAATAAGCAATTAGCGGCATCCATCCAACAGCAGGAAACCCAATTCGAATCACTATATAATGAAGTACATGAATTGGAAAAACAAACCAGAAACGCAGAAATAGGGAAATAAAAAAAGCGGTACTCAAAAGGTACCGCTTTTCTATTTATGTAGCCTAGATTACTTGCTTAACATCTCATCCATATTCTTGGCAGCACGACGTCCGTCACCCATAGCCAGAATAACGGTTGCACCACCACGGACAATATCACCACCGGCAAAAATAGTAGGAATGTTGCTCTGCATCTGCTCGTTTACTGCAATAGTGTTTTTGCGACCCAATTCCAAGCCTTCTACTGACTTAGGAACAATTGGGTTAGGAGAAACACCTACTGCTACTACGGCAAAGTCGATATCCAGAGTGACGGTAGCACCTGGGATTGCAACAGGAGAACGTCGACCAGAAGCATCAGGCTCGCCCAATTCCATCTTCTGAAGTACCACACCACATACAGCACCCTTCTCATCTGCCAGATACTCCAATGGGTTATGCAAAGTCAGGAACTCGATACCTTCCTCCTTAGCATGCTTAACCTCTTCTGCACGGGCAGGCATTTCCTTATCTGAGCGGCGGTAAACAATCCATACCTTCTCAGCACCCAGGCGCTTTGCGGTACGGCAGCTGTCCATAGCGGTATTACCACCACCGACAACCATCACGCGCTTACCCTTCATGATAGGAGTATCGAACACTTCACTTGATGCATCCATCAGGTTGATACGGGTCAGGTACTCGTTGGATGACATAATACCGGTGCTGTTCTCACCAGGAATACCCATGAAGTTAGGAAGACCGGCACCACTGGCAATGAAGATGCCCTTGAAACCCTGCTCCTCCAGTTCTGCCACACCGATGGTCTTACCGATTACACAGTCCTTCACGAAATTAACACCCAGTTTCTCCAGATTCTGGATCTCAACATCCACAATCTTATTAGGCAGACGGAACTCAGGAATACCGTATTTCAATACACCGCCAATCTCGTGTAGTGCCTCGAATACAGTCACATCATAACCGTTCTTGATCATATCACCGGCAAAGCTCAAACCTGCAGGACCAGAACCGACTACAGCCACCTTGATACCCTTTGCAGGAGCCTTCTCAGGCAGAGAGATGTTACCGCTCTCACGCTCATAGTCTGCTACAAAGCGCTCCAGGTTACCGATAGCTACTGCTGGCTCGTTCATCTTCAGGTGGATACACTGGCTCTCGCACTGCTTTTCCTGAGGACATACGCGACCGCAAACTGCAGGTAGGGCAGAAGTAGACTTCAATACCTTGGCTGCATCCAAGAAGTGACCTCTTTCCACATTCTTTATAAATGATGGAATGTTGATGCTTACTGGGCAACCCTGCATACAGGTAGGATTCTTACAATCCAGACAACGCTTAGCCTCGGTCAGAGCCTGTTCTACCGTCAAACCGGTATTTACCTCTTCTGTACGGGTAGTAGCGCGATATACAGGATCCAATTCACCCATTACGCAACGCTCGATAGCGGTACGCTCCTTTGGCTTCATGCTCTTCTGAATTTCCTTGCGCCATTCTGCATCGCGGTCGATCAGTTCAGCCAATGGAGTCTTTCCATCCTCAGCCTTTGGTGCTGGAATCTCCATCTTTGGAGCAGAAGTGACGTTCTGTGAACAAGCACATACATGCTCTTCCAGTTTCTTCATCTCTTCAATCTCGATAGGTTTGAACGCACCCATGCGCTTGAACATCTCATCGAAATCTACCTGATGACCATCAAATTCAGGACCATCTACGCAAACGAACTTCATCTTACCGCCTACGGTGATGCGGCATGCACCACACATACCGGTACCATCCACCATGATGGTGTTCAGTGATACGTCGGTAGGAATGTCATATTTCTTGGTCAGCAAACAACAGAACTTCATCATGATGGCAGGACCAATGGCAAAACACTTGTTGACGGTTTCGCGCTGGATAACGCTCTCGATACCCACGGTAACTACACCCTTGTTGCCATAAGAACCGTCATCGGTCATGATGATAACCTCGTCAGAGTGCTTGCGCACCTCTTCTTCCAGAATGATCAACTCCTTGGTACGGCCAGCAAGAACACTGATGACACGGTTGCCTGCAGCCTTCAATGCCTTTATGATAGGCAAAATAGGTGCAACACCAACGCCACCGCCTGCACAAACTACAGTACCAAAGTTCTCGATGTGAGTAGCCTGTCCCAGAGGACCTACAACATCCAGAATTTCATCACCTTCATTCATACGGCACAACTTGGTACTGGTCAAACCTACTGTTTGAACTACCAATGTAATGGTGCCCTTTTGAACATCGCTGTCGGCGATGGTCAAAGGAATGCGTTCGCCCTTTTCGTCAACGCGGATGATCACAAAGTGACCAGCACGACGTGACTTTGCAATTAGTGGAGCCTCTACCTCAAGCAGAAACACCTTCTCTGAAAATTGCTGTTTGCGGATAATTTTATTCATATTAAACTTCTTTATACTATATACAATAATATGTCGTGTTTGTTAATTGCTCAATCAATCATCTCAAAACCTGTGTATGGCTGTAATGCCTTAGGGATCTTAATGCCTTCTGGAGTTTGGTTATTCTCCAACAGTGCAGCAACGATACGTGGCAATGCCAATGCAGATCCGTTCAGTGTATGACACAACTCGGTCTTCTTGTCTGCTGTACGGTAACGGCACTTCAAACGGTTTGCCTGATAGGTGTCGAAGTTAGAAACAGAAGAAACCTCTAACCAACGGCCCTGGGCCTCTGAATATACCTCGAAATCGTAGCAGATAGCAGATGTGAAGCTCTGATCACCACCACACAGACGCAAGATACGGTATGGCAACTCCAACTTCTGCAGTAAGCCTTCAACATGTGCCAGCATCTCCTTGTGGCTCTCTTTAGAGTGCTCTGGAGTATCGATGCGAACAATCTCAATCTTTGAGAACTCGTGCAGACGGTTCAAACCGCGAACATCCTTACCGTATGAACCTGCCTCGCGACGGAAGCACTGGGTATATGCACAGTTCTTGATAGGCAGTTCCTTCTCATCCAGGATAACATCACGATAGATGTTGGTTACAGGAACCTCAGCAGTTGGAATCAGATACAGATCGTCCAAGTCACAGTGGTACATCTGACCTTCCTTATCTGGCAACTGACCGGTACCGTAACCTGATGCAGCATTAACAACTGTAGGAGGCATGATCTCTTCGTAACCGGCCTTGCTAGCTTCAGCCAGGAAGAAGTTGATTAATGCACGCTGCAACTGAGCGCCCTTACCACGGTAAACAGGGAAACCTGCTCCGGTAATCTTCACACCAAGATCAAAATCAATCAGGTTGTACTTCTTTGCCAATTCCCAGTGTGGCAATTTAGCAGCATCGTTACCTGGGTTTGCTGTCCAGTTGCCTACGGTATCAACACCCTCAACACACTCTTTCAGGTTTGACTTAACAACCCAGTTGTCCTCTGCGCAAGAACCTTCAGGAACCTCGTCGTAAGGAATATTTGGAATAGTGCACAACAGAGCGGTCAGTTCCTCCTGTGTCTGCTTCAACTGCTCATCTAATGTCTTGTTGGTCTCCTTCAATTCTGCTACATGAGCCTTGGCAGCTTCAGCCTCTGCCTTCTGGCCCTGCTTCATCAGCATACCGATGGTCTTAGCCAACTTATTAGCCTCTGACAGATTCTTATCCAGCTCGTTCTGAGTTGCACGACGCTTAGCATCGATTTCCTGAACCTTGGCAACAGCCTCTGCAGCACCCTTAAAGTGCTTCTTCTCCAAACCGGCAATAACCTTGTCAGTTTGCTCGTTAATTAACTTTAATGTAAGCATTTTATGTTGTATTTTATACTTTTCACAATGAGTGTGCAAAAATACAAAAAAACCACCATTTCAACTAAAGAAATGGTGGTTTTTATAGGTTTAGATACCCAACTTTTGCTTTATTTCTTTTGGAATTGCATCCTTGTGTACCATGTAGTAGATGGTCTTAGCTTTTACGAAGCTTTCTGACATATTCAGGAAACCGCCGTTGCTGTTGCGCTCAGTACCCCATGAGTTCTTTGTGATATAGTACTTGGTGCCGTTCTGGTCCTTAACAATACCTGTGATGTGCATCAAGTGGTCGTCGGTAGTTACATAAGTTTCAAAACCCTGCTGACGAATCTCTGGAGTAACGTTAACCTCTGGATAAGGCTTCTCGAACTTGTAAATCTCAGCCAGACGCTGATCTGGAGTCATAGCCTCGAAACGTGCCTGATCGGTTGTAGCATAGTCGTCAACCTTACCAACCTCTGGGTTGATAGCCACACCATACTTAAAGCCGAAGCCCTTTTCACTTACGTCACCGTCCCAATCTACAGAATAGCCGTTGTTCAAAGCATAATCCATAACGCTCATGAACTCATCCAATGGCAAGTTGTACTGCTGATAGTGCTCCCAGTTGTCATGTACTTCAACCTCCATCTTCTGGTAGTATGGGTGATGGGTAAAGCTGGTGATTTCAACATAATCGTCCATGTTCAAACCCAAGCTGTTAGCGAAGGTCTTTGGGGTGTACTCCTTACCTTTATAAGTAAACTTCTCAGGAATTTCACCCAGATAAGTGTCCAAAGTAGCGTTGATCAACTTGTCAAACTGTGGTGAATGCTTCTTCAACTTTACCTCGGTAGAGGCCAATGCCATCATGTAAGCGCTCAACTCACCGTGATTGTGACGGTCTGAATCATAGTTGATACCAGTGTAAACCTCCTCTGGAACGATACCTACCTGACGGAAAGCATTCATCCAGGTGTGAGAAAGGCTACCAGGGCCAACATTACCCTCACCATGGCGCAGGAAGTTGTCCTTTACCTGATTCTGATACTTCTGGCGTACGATGAACATCTCTGACAAATCGTACTCTCCCTTACCCATACGCAGCAACTCTGTTTCCATGAAAGAAGTGGTAGCAAAACACCAGCAAGTACCGGTTGATGCCTGATTCTTAACAGGAGTAGTCTTCAGAGATACTACAGTCTGAAACTTGTAACCCTCAGCTTTCTGAGCGTTAGCAAAAGTAGCACCCAACATCAGGGCTGCTACAGCAACAAAGTATTTCTTCATGATTTGTAAATTTAATGAAAAAGCCATGTCAGTTGACGACATGGCTTTATCGAATTCTTTTCTAAACTTGATTAGTTTTATGCCTCAGCTGGGGTTACAGAAACAAAACTTCTGTTCAAACGGCCCTTCTTGAAGCATACGGTACCATCTACCAAAGCGAACAGAGTGTGATCCTTACCCATACCTACGTTAGTTGATGGGTTGTGAACTGTACCACGCTGACGAACGATGATATTACCTGCCTTGCAAGCCTGACCACCGAAAATCTTAACGCCTAATCTCTTACTTGCTGACTCACGGCCGTTCTTAGAACTACCAACACCTTTCTTATGTGCCATTTCTTGTTCCTCCTATAATTTATTAAGCGATAACTGATTTGATTGTCAACTCGGTGAACTGCTCGCGGTGACCGTTCAACTTACGGAAACCCTTACGACGCTTCTTGTGGAATACCAAAACCTTCTTACCCTTTACCAGAGGAGATACGATTTCAGCTACTACCTTAGCACCTTCTACTACTGGAGCACCAACAGTGATCTCACCATTGTTGTCAACCAACAAAACTTTCTCAAATTCAACAGTTGCATTAGCTTCTGCCTCTGCGATGTGGTGAACGAAGATCTTCTTGCCTTCCTCTACCTTAAACTGCTGACCGTTAATCTCTACGATTGCGTACATTTTATATATTACTTTAAACGGGTTTTTCCGCAAGGTGGGCTTTTATCACTCAAAACCACTTTGTTACGACCTCCACGGACTCAAATCGGCTGCAAAATTAATAATTTATTTTAATATGACCAAGTTTTTTATGTGTTTTATTTTACTTTTCCTCCGGCAATCCAGTATTTAATCCAATAGGCTTTGCGAAGGTCGTCAATCACTACTCCTTTGGAGCCTGCATGCACAAACATATATTCATCCAGATAGATGCCGACATGATTCACATTACCTGCTTTGCTGTCAATGGAAAAGAAAACTAAGTCACCTGTATTCAATTGGTTTCCTGCCAAATAATTCTTAATGTCGTATTTGTATTGGTCCTCGCTTCTCCTGCTCAGTGATTTACCATATACGTTCTGATATACCTGGCATACCAATCCGCTGCAATCCACTCCGCTACGGGAATTCCCTCCATAGCGGTAAGGGGTGCCAATCCAACTTTTCAGCTCATTCAGCAGGTTACGCTCTATGCGTTCCTCTTCCTTCTGTGCCTGGGTTAATTTAGCATCTTGGGCATGATTGGCTGCCCACATGGCATCCACTTCGGCCTCAATGCGTGCTTTTTGAGCAGCTGTCAGTGGACGATATATCGTACATGAGGCCAGGGAAGAAAGAGCTATAGCCAAAAATAAACCTTTTATGATGTATTTAATCATTAATCGTTGATGTTAAAATATGCCTCTAATTCTTTTTCTGCTGAATTATCAATGTTCTGGATGTCACGGATAATAACGCCATTTTCCAACAGGGCTATACGTGGGCAGATATCAGTAGTATGATTCAGATTATGACTGGAAATCAGAATGGTAGCTCCTGTCTGCTGGTTGTAATCCTTCAATAAATGTTTGATGGCATTCTGTGAACTTGGGTCCAGGAAATTGAATGGCTCATCCAATATCAGGACCTGAGGCTGCTGAATCATTGCAGCAATAATACCCACTTTCTGCTTGTTTCCGGCAGAAAGATTGCGTATCAGTTTCTTCTGCCCTATGAGCTCACCATTCATGAAATGTTCATATTTGGACAGATGCTGCTCTAATTGCTCGTTAGCTATTCCACAGATTTTAGCAATAAAATGGAAATATTCATCAGGGGTGAGATAATCAATCAGGAAACTTTCATCAATGAATGCTCCTGTCCATTCCTTCCAATCTTCAGTAGTTTTAACGTCTATCTCTATATCTTTATCTTGGAAATGGCCATTCATTACCACATTACCGTTATCTGCCTTAATCAAGTCTAAGATCAGACGGAATAGGGTACTCTTGCCCGCACCGTTGTTGCCTACAAGCCCTAACATGTCACCACTGTGAATCTCATAATTCGCAATGTCAACGGCTACTTTCTCGCCAAAGGTCTTTTTTAGATTCTGTATCCTTATTTCCATATTCTTAGTACGATGATCAGTTATTCTCTCTGGAAGCCCTAAGCGCCTCCATGTTTTTGTATCGTCTTTGCATAAAGCGGTGATAGATATTCCTTAACCATAAAGGGTGAGTACATACGCCAACTAATCCAATGACTATAAGTATGATAAATCCCCAAATGTCCCCAAAGAGAGCTACAATGGCTTTCTCAAAGGCGATGGGTACAAACATTACTCCAATGCTGATGACAGATTGAACCCAGTTGTTTGTTCTTGCTGTCATTCGTTTATTCAACGGCAATGTGTCGGTATTGTAAACTGCCAACTGGAACAGGATAGGGAAGATGACTCCAGCAATGAAGAACATATACCCCAGATTCATCAGTACCGTTGTCTTTCCAGTGAAGATTGTTGGCAGCATTAGAACCAAAGGAAGTATCATCATCACCAAATGGAAGTAGTATTTAGCTTTCAGTAAATCGTAGATACTCTCTCTACGGCTCATGAGGCCGTCGATATAATTACCCTCGTATCCCATTATGCCAACCAAAGTCATCAGTCCCAATATTAAATAGTTGTAAAGACAGATGAAGCTTATCATAAACGGTACATCATCATAGGCATCTCCCCATGACATCATAATACTGAAGAAGATGATGAGTGCAATACCTATTAATGTCTGAGTGCGAACAGCCTTGTTCCGGGTTCGCATGCGAATTTCCAATTTCAGATATTCACCCATTACTCCGTATCTGTCCAGGAACTTAATCTCGCTGGTGCGTTTCATTTCTGTTTCTTCCACTTTTCCCACCTCTTTATATATCATGTTGCCCTGCAACTTGTGATTAATATAAAATAGGAGTACAATGGGAATAAATACGGCAAAGTAAGCCAATGGATTCCAAAAGATGAACTGTTCTAACCAATCGATGCTTAAATTGCTGATGACGTCAAATTCAAAGCTGCATATCACTATTGCTATGTGGAAAACGGCAGGAATAATTAACCAAAGAAGGCTGCGGAGCATCAGGGTTCTGCAGAACAGATACCAGAGAGAGTTGGTCACAATCAGCAGCCACCAACCGAATAACCATCCGGTTAATCCGATAAATCCATAGAAGTGTACAATAGCTAAAAAACCGAAAGGGACAAGGAAAAATCCCCAAAACAGGTTGCCGTATGATAATGCTGAGCGGAAGAGAAAAAGGTTCATCAGAAACCCGCGCCTGATAGGCAGAAGGGTAAAAGGCTTGACTTTCTGGGCCGGTGTCTGTTGCAGAAAGAACCGGCACCAGAAGTCAAGAATCAGTATATAGAAGAATCCGCTGTCCAGTACATGAAAACTGGACATGGATCCGTCTAGTGCCTCGGGCATGATTACGCCAAGAAACAGAAGGATGGCTGCATAATAAGCAAACATGAAGTAAATCAAGAATTTGGCAAAACGGTTCTTCTCGAACATCGGATGCCGGCTCTCGCTCAAATTCTCCAGATGCTTCAGCTCCTTGTAGAATTTCCAGGCTGATAGTCTCATTCTTACAGCTTATTCTCTGCCAAGTAACGCTCTGCTTCGATAGCAGCCTTGCAACCGGAACCTGCGGCAACAATACCCTGACGATAAGTAGGATCTGCCACATCACCTGCCGCAAATACACCCGGAATACCGGTAGACTGTGAAGCACCCTGAACCTTGATATAACCAATCTCATCGGTTTCTACCCATGGCTTGAAGATATCAGAGTTTGGCTTATGGCCGATAGCCAGGAAGAATCCGTCAATTGCTAAGTCATAGTGAGTTTCATCAGGTTGGCCTTTGCGCTTTACTAAATGAGCACCTTCTACACCGTTCTCACCAAATAAGCCCTCTGTGTTGTGCTCAAATAGAACCTCGATCTTAGGATTGGTCAATACACGCTCCTGCATGATTTTGCTGGCACGCAGATAATCCTTGCGGACAATCAGGTACACCTTGCTAGCCAAACCTGCCAGATATGAAGCTTCCTCACATGCGGTATCACCACCACCGACAACTGCTACAACCTTCTTGCGATAGAAGAAGCCGTCGCAGGTTGCGCAGGCACTGACACCCATACCTGAATACTTCTTCTCATCTGCCAATCCCAGATACTTAGCACTGGCTCCTGTACAGATGATTACAGTCTCTGCCTCTACTTCGTCACCGTTGTCGAACCAGAACTTGTATGGACGCTCTGAAAGGTCGCACTTAGTGGCAACTGCCGAACGGATATCCACACCGAAACGCTCAGCTTGACGGCGGATATCATCCATCATGTCTGTTCCGCTTACTCCGTCTGGATAACCAGGGAAGTTCTCCACTTCTGTGGTGATGGTCAACTGGCCTCCTGGCTGGATGCCTTCATACAATACTGGACTTAAATTGGCACGGCCGGTATAGATTGCTGCAGTGTAACCTGCTGGGCCTGAACCAATAATCAAACAACGCACTTTTTCCATATTCTAATTTTATTTTATGTTATCTTAAATCAATAATCTCGGCATTTGGCGCATCACTCTTTTTGAAAGAAAAGAAACTGTCTGCTAATGACTTTTTAGCAAAGGATGTTACATTTAGGATAAACCACTGGTCATTCTTTTGGCGAATCTTAATCTGTACAGGTTGATAAGTTGCCTTATCCAACATCAATACCACTTGCCAGATGTCCTGGCTCTTCTTTTCTGCCAACATGTCCACTTCATATACCTGATGTCCATTAGCTGTAGTGGCAGAGCCATTCTTCAGTTTATATCCTTTTTTATAAAAAGAGATAAATGCATAAGGATTGATGGCTTCCAGTTCCGAATCATCAGGCTCACTTACATTTACTTCATCGTTAGCTTCCACATAAGTCCATTGGGTTTTACCATCAAACCATGTGGTTGTTCCTTCAGTACTCAGCTTGAACTTCTTGTTCTTTAATGCGATTTTACCATTTTGAGTTCCACCTCCCTGATTGACATAGCGCAATGAGAATTGAGCCTCAATACCTGGAGCCGAAACAAAAGCATTCTCTGCCTTTTCCAAAAGGTCCTTAGCACTTTGTGCACTTACTGGCAATACGGTAAGCAGAGAAACCAGGAACAATAATGGTTTTTTCTTCATTCACTCCTTATTTAAGGGGTTAATATTCGGTTTAAATTCCTAAATTTTGCAGGCGCATTTCCAAATCTTCCTCGGAAATACACAGCACATCGCGCGCCTTACTTCCATTGGCAGGACCAACAATTCCTGCACGCTCCAACTGATCCATCAAACGTCCGGCACGGTTGTATCCGATAGCGAACTTACGCTGGATCAATGAAGTAGAGCCTTGCTGGTAAGTTACCACCAAAGTGGCTGCATCGCGGAACATCGGATCCAATTCCTTCAAGTTGATTTCTCCAGGAGTGTTGGCATCCTCGGTTTCCTCGAAGACAGGATGCAATTCAAATGCTGAAGGATATCCCTGTTGCTTGGCAATATACTCGTTGATAGCCTCTACTTCCGGCGTATCCACAAATGCACACTGTACACGAACCGGATCACTTCCCTGAAGGTAAAGCATATCACCACGTCCGATAAGTTGCTGTGCACCACTCTTATCCAAAATAGTACGGCTATCCATCATGGCAGAAACACGGAACGATACACGGGCAGGGAAGTTAGCCTTAATGTTACCGGTAATGATACTGGTGGTAGGTCGCTGTGTGGCGATAATACAGTGAATGCCAATAGCTCGTGCCAACTGTGCCAAACGACAGATAGGTGTTTCTATCTCTTTACCTGCTGTCATGATCAGATCACCGAACTCATCAATGATGGTCACGATGTAAGGCATGTAATGGTGATATACAGGATAATCGCGTTTGTGGGTCATAGGAACCTCAATGTCTGGACGCAGTTTGCGAGCAATAAATTTGGCATTATATTCCTTAATATTACGCACACCTGCATTCTTCAGCAAGTCGTAACGGTCGTCCATCTCTTGACACAAACTCTTCAGAGTGGCTACTACTTTGTCTACATCAGTGATAATAGCCTCTTCGTTATCAGGAAGTTTAGCCAGGAAATGCTTTTCAATAGGTGCATAAATACCAAATTCCACCTTTTTAGGGTCGATGATGACAAACTTCAACTCTGCTGGATGTTTCTTGTACAGCAATGAAGTGACAATGGCATTCAAACCTACAGACTTACCCATACCGGTTGCGCCTGCTACCAGCATATGTGGAGCCTTAGCCAAATCCACCATAAAGACTTCGTTGGTAATGGTCTTACCGATAGCTACAGGTAGTTCGTAATTACTTTCCTGGAACTTACGGCTGTTTACAATGTCACGCATCGGTACAATTTGCGATTTCTTGTTTGGCACCTCAATACCGATAGTTCCTTTTCCCGGAATAGGAGCGATGATGCGGATACCCAAAGCAGCCAGACTAAGTGCAATATCATCTTCCAAATTACGGATCTTTGATATGCGAACACCTTCTGCAGGAGTAATTTCATACAGTGTGATGGTAGGACCAACGGTAGCATTGATGCTGTCAATCTCTACGCCGAAACTGCGGAGCACCTTAATGATTCGGTCTTTGTTCGCATTTTGCTCGGAATAGTCGATGCTAACAGTTTGGTTGCCGAAATCCTTCAATAGGTTCAAGGTAGGGAACTTATAATTTTCCAAATCCAAACGAGGATCGTAAGGCTTTAAATCTATTGTGCCGGCCTTTTCTTCTTGCTCGGCAACCTTGATCTCTACAAAATCGGGATCAGTAAGCAGAGGCTTACGGGAAGGTTTTTTGATGACTGCAGCATTTTCCTCTTCCGTCTCATTCTCTTCTTCTGTTACTGTTGGATCCAATGAAATAACTACGGGATCCTCCTCTATTGGTTGCTGAATAGGTTCGTCTTGCGGAATTTCCGTTGTCTCTGCTTCAGAAGCGGGAGTGTCATTTATTTCAGGAGTTGTTGTAATGTTTTCACTCTCTGATGGGGTTGGTTCTTCCTGATCATTATGAGGAGTAGAGAATGTAAATGGTATCTTCTTAATGTTGGCAGGATTGAGAACATTGCGTATTATGCGAATGGTCTCGCTGCTCACATAAATAAAGAAAATCAATGCTATAGTGGCCAAACCGATGATGACGCCTGGATAACCTATCTGGCTATTTAACCATTGGCTGACAAATAATCCGTGATTACCGCCTAGACGCAGGAATGAATTTTGGAACAAACCGGTGGTCAGGCAGAAAAAGGACAGGGCAATTGAGAACCAGTACATCACTACCGAAAGACACACGAACCATTTGATAAGGCTTACCGAATATGCACGCACCAGTTTTAGACCCAGCACAAACAGAAATACAGGAATGCAGAAAGCTGCCACACCGAAACATCCGTTAATCCAGAATTCCGACATGCGCGCACCTAAAGTACCACCATGGTTGCTTATCTCATTGTTCAAATTAGCCATTCCAAATACAATAGGGTGCTGAACCAAACTTTGATCCTGAGCACCTGCCCATAGGAATGAGATGAAAATATATATCATGTAGATGGCAAACATGATGCTGATTACACCTAACACCACCTGAAAGGTGTCTGCCTTGAACGCTTGCATCATGGCACCGGGTGCTTTAAGCACCTTGGCCGTGAATCCGTCCAATTTATCTACATCATCGTCTTTGGGAGTATATCTTTTTGTATTTTTCTTAGCCATTTCTTCAATCCTTTTTTGAGAGAGCAAAGATACATAAAAAAATGGTTCCATTCCGATAAATCATCATAAAAAATTGGAGAACAAGATTTGTTTTGTTAACTTTGCAAAAAATTAAGCAAAAGCAGTTATGGGAACCGAGGTAAAATCAGTTTTAATGAATAAGAATGTCGTGGAGTTTGCCACTGTTGCGGTGGAATTCTGCAATTTTTTGGAACATTCTGAAAGCCGTTCCCGTAAGGATTTCGTAGCTGTTGCGTTGAAAATTCTACCGTTACTTTACCTTAAGGCATCGATGTTGGAACCGATGGAAATTGAGGATGAGATGGAACTGGAAGATACTGTTACTGAAGATACATATAATGTGATGCGAATCACGATAGCGGGTATCTTAGGCGAGCAGGATGATTATCTGGATGTTTTTGTTCAGGAAATGAAGTACAGTGATAAACCCGTCCTGAAAACCATTTCCGAAGATTTAGCGGATATCTATCAGGATATTAGTAATTTTCTGTCTATTTTTAAATTAGGACTTGAGACTACTATGCACGATTCCCTTGCTCAAGTACAGCAGAATTTTGAATTATATTGGGGACAAACCTTAGTTAACACCATGAGAGCACTGCACGATGTGTGCTATAATCAGCGTGCAGATGAAGAGGAAGACTCTTCATTACAAACCGATTTTGAATAATGCAGATATTAAAGAAGAAGACTGATAAGAAAACTATTCCTGAATTGCCAATTTCGCAGTTTAAGGGCCGAATCATTACCATACGCACTCCGGGGGAAACAGAGATGGCGGTAAACTATCTCCAGACGTTCCCTGTTCTAGGTTTGGATACCGAGACACGTCCTTGTTTCGGTAAGGGTGGAAGACATAATAAGGTGGCCCTGCTTCAGGTTTCTACCTACGATACCTGTTTCCTTTTCCGTCTGAATCAGATAGGTTTCCCACCGGCTCTGTGCCGTTTGATGGAAGACGAGCGTATTCCTAAGATTGGCCTGTCGCTGCATGATGACTTTATGGCCTTGCATGCCCGTAGTAAGTTCACTCCCAAAAATTATGTGGAACTGCAGAAACTGATTAAGGAATTTGGTGTGGAGGACCAGAGCTTAGCCAAGATTTACGCAAATCTTTTCCATGAGCGTATTTCCAAGGCGCAACAGCTCAGCAACTGGGAGGCAGAGATTCTGACGGATAAGCAGAAAATTTATGCCGCCACCGATGCCTGGGCTTGTATCCGTATTTATGAACACTTAGAATATTTGCGTAGAACGCACGATTATATTGTTGAAGATGATGAAGAGAATCTTTCTGAAGAAGGGCAAGGATGAATCGCTGAAGCGCTTTCATCCATGGGTCTTTTCCGGTGCTATTGCCCGCGCCGATGAACAAATTGAGGAGGGTGAACTGGTACAGGTTATCAATTCCGAGAATAAGTTCATTGCCATTGGACATGCACAGATAGGTAGTATAGCCGTGCGTGTATTAACCTTTAAGAATGAGCCTATTAATACTGATTTCTGGCGTCATCGTCTGGAGGTTGCTTACGATTTAAGACGGAGTATTGGTCTGGCAGGAAGTACCGATACCAACTGCTACCGCCTGGTTCATGGCGAGGGCGACAACCTTCCGGGTCTGATTATAGATGTATATGACCGTACCGCAGTTATGCAGGCTCATTCGGTGGGCATGCACGTCAGTCGCATGCAGATTGCTGAAGCGTTGCAGCAGGTGATGGCGGGCGTGATTGATAATATTTATTATAAGAGTGAGACGACACTTCCTTATAAGGCCAATTTAGGTCAGGAAGACGGATATATCATTGGAGGAGGCGAGGAGTGCATTGCCTTGGAAAATGGCCTGAAGTTTCATGTGGACTGGTTGCAGGGACAGAAAACCGGTTTCTTTGTCGATCAGCGTGAAAACCGTTCCTTGCTGGAAAAGTTCTCCAAGGGCCGTTCCGTTCTGAACATGTTCTGCTATACTGGCGGCTTCTCTTTCTATGCCATGCGCGGTGGAGCCAAGTTGGTTCACTCGGTTGATGCCAGTCAGCGTGCCATTGATTTAACGAATGAGAATGTACAGTTGAACTTCCCTGGCGATCCGCGTCATGCGGCTTATGCCGAGGATGCGTTTAAGTACCTGGATAGAATGGGCGACCAGTATGATCTGATTATTCTGGACCCGCCAGCATTTGCCAAGCACCGTGATGCCCTGCGTAATGCGTTGAAAGGTTATACCCGTATCAATGCCAAGGCTTTTGAGAAGATTAAGCCGGGTGGAATCCTGTTTACCTTCAGTTGCTCTCAGGCGGTCAATAAGGACCAGTTCCGTCTGGCGGTGTTTACTGCAGCTGCCCAGAGTGGCCGAAATGTGAAGATTCTGCATCAGTTGCATCAGCCTCCCGATCATCCTATCAACATCTATCATCCCGAGGGTGAGTATCTGAAAGGATTGGTGCTTTACGTGGAGTAAATAGTCCTTTTATTCCAACAAATTGGTCAAAAAAACGACCCTTTTGTTAAAAGATGTAAAATTGTGTGCGATAACAGCATTTTTTTTTGGAGGGAATGGTGAAAAGCCATACCTTTGCATTGTGTTTTTCATGGTATTAGATTTATAAGGTTTGAAGATTGCTTGTCGTGAGACAAGCATCTTTTTTTTTCAACAAAAGAAAAGGGAACTCCAGATGGAGCTCCCTGTTTTTTTTATTCCAATGGATGGGGGTATTATTTCACGTTCAGCACAGCCTTTGACAGTTTCTCGCAGTCAGGACCTACCATGATTTCGTAATCACCAGGCTCACAAACAAAGTTCAAGTCGTGATCGTAGTACTTCAGATCATCTGCGGTTAACTCAAATTCTACGGTTTTGCTTTCACCAGGCTGCAGGTCAATCTTGCGGAATCCCTTCAGCTCCTTGACTGGACGGGTGCTGGTGCTGTATACATCGTGAATGTACAGCTGTACAGTCTCCTTACCCTGACGGCTACCGGTATTCTTGACCGTTACGCTGGCGGTTACCTTACCGTCCTGATTCATCTGATTAGCCGACAGTTTCACATCACTGTACTCGAAGGTGGTGTAACTCAAACCGTATCCGAATGGGAACAGAGGGCCGTTTACCACATCCATATAGGTGCTGACAAATTTGCGGTATGGCTCATAATCTGGATGAGGACGACCGGTATTCTTGTGGTTGTAATACAAAGGCAACTGGCCCACGTGGCGTGGGAAACTGGTGGTCAGCTTACCCGATGGGTTCACATCACCAAACAGTACATCAGCAATGGCATGTCCAGCCTCTGCACCCAAAGCCCAAGTATTCAGGATGGCATCCACATTCTCCTTTTCCCAATTCAGAACCAGTGGACGTCCGGTAGTCAGAACCACAACGATTGGCTTACCGGTAGCCTTCAGTGCCTTCAGCATATCCTGCTGAGCATCAGGCATGGTAATGTCCACGCGACTGGCACCTTCACCGGTCATGTTGTTCAACTCACCCACACAGGCTACTACTACATCAGCCTCTTTGGCCAACTTGACAGCCTCGGCAATCAGGTCTTCCTGAGGAGTGGTGTGAATAGGAGGAGTAGGCATGTTAGGAGCAAACATCTTCATCAAACCGTAGCGTACGCTCTCTTCCAGGTTCTTATCATTCAGTACCCATGAGCCCTCGCAAGTGGTAACGGTACCACCCTTGACAGCTTCCTTGATACCCTGCAGGATGGTCACAAACTGGTTGGCGTGCTTTGACATTGACCATGCGCCCTGCATTTCGCTGGCTACATTGGCAAATGGACCTACGACAGCAATCTTAGCATCCTTCTTCAGCGGCAGGATGTTATTGTCATTCTTCAGCAATACCTGGCTTTCCTGAGCAATGCGGCGGGCAAACTCCAACTGCTCCTTATTAAAGATCTCCTTCTTGTCGCGATCAGGTACGATGTACTTGTATGGATCCTGGAACAGACCCAACTTCCACTTCGCCTCCAGAATACGGCGGCAAGCCAAATCGATGTCCACCATGGAAACCTTACCTTCCTCCACACTCTTCTTCAGGGTTGATACGAAAGCATTGGAACCCATATCCATATCCAAACCGGCCTGCAAGGCGCGGCGTGATACTTCCTGCTGATCACCTAATCCGTGTGCTACTATTTCATTTACTGCAGTGGCATCCGATACCACGAAACCGTCAAAGCCCCACTGGTCACGCAGCACCTCGGTCAGTAAGTAATGGT
Organism: Bacteroidaceae bacterium; assembly: GCA_024401115.1. Lineage (GTDB taxonomy): Bacteria > Bacteroidota > Bacteroidia > Bacteroidales > Bacteroidaceae > Minthousia. The sequence continues at coordinate 24,261 of JAKSLP010000018.1, forward strand.
TGGCTGTGGCAGGAACACCTTCAAATTCATTGAATGAACTCATGTAACTGCCGGCACCTTCCTTGGCAGCCTGCTTATAAGGGTTCATGTAACCGTTCAGCGCTTCCTGACGGCTCAGGAATACCGAGTTGTAGTCACGTCCGGCTTCAGCACCACCATACAGCGCATAGTGCTTAACACAAACCATGGCCGTATTGTCTGCACTCAGGTCATCGCCCTGATAACCACGGGTATAGGCTTTGGCAATCTCACCTCCTAAATAAGGATCCTCGCCACCGCCTTCACTGATACGTCCCCAACGCGCATCGCGGCAAATATCCACCATAGGACTGAATACCCAGTTGATACCCACTGAAGTAGCCTCTCTGGCAGCCATTCGTGCACTCTCTTCCACCAAGTCCATGTTCCAGGTGGTAGAGATAGCCAATGGAATAGGATAGGTGGTCTCGAAACCATGGATCACGTCGTTACCGAACATCAATGGAATCTTGTGCTTACCCTTCATGGCAATTTCCTGCAACTGGCGGATCATTTCCTGGTTGGTAAATCCGTAGAATGCACCCATTTGGCCATCTTTCAGTTGCTGAATAGCCTTATCCTCCTCAGATAAAGTAGCGTTAGTCACGTATGTCCAGTTGGAAGCCAGATTCAGCTGACCAATTTTCTCCTCCAGGGACATCTTAACCATAAGGTCGGTAATGAATCGGTCCATTTCCACCTTACTGCTCTGTGCGCTCATGCTCATGGCAAAACCTAAGAGCGCTGCGCTAAAATATAAACGTTTCATAAATAATGATAGGTGTGTTTTCTATTTGGTAAATTCTGTATTAGATTGCAAATATAGGAATTTAATCGTAAATTTGCGCTCAAATTATAAAAAATCACTTCTATCATGAATCTTAAGATAAGACTAATAGTCTTAAACTTCTTGGAATTTGCCATTTGGGGTTCTTATCTTACCTCAATGGGTTCATATTTGGCAAGTGCCGGAATGGGTCCCAATATCAGCTATTTTTATTCTGTGCAGGGTTTTGTCTCTCTGTTCATGCCGGCCTTGATGGGTATCGTGGCCGACCGTTGGGTTCCTGCCCAGAAATTAGTTTCCTTGTGCCATTTCATTGCGGGCGTGTCGATGATGTGTGCCGGTTTCTATGGATATTATGCCGGTGACCAGGTGCAGTTTGCTACACTTTTCGGTTTTTATCTGGTGAATGTAGCCTTCTTCATGCCTACCATAGCCCTGACTAATGCGGTGGCTTATAATGCGTTGTCCACATCCGGACTGGATACCGTCAAGACATTCCCCCGTATCCGCGTGTTTGGAACCATCGGATTCATTCTGACCATGATTGCGGTCGATTTGGCCGGTTTGCAGAAGACCTCGGGGCAGTTTATCGTATCCGGTTGCATCAGTTTGGTGATGTGCCTGTATGCCCTGACCTTGCCAAATTGTCCTACCAACCGGTTCCCGAAAAAGAAGGGTCTGGTGGATGTTTTGGGATTGCGGGCATTTACACTCTTCAAGCAGCGCCAGATGGCTATCTTCTTCATTTTCGCTTTCCTTTTGGGAGCCGCCCTTCAGATTACCAATGGATACGCCAATCCGTTCATCTCGTCTTTTGCCCAGATTCCGGAATACGCCCATACCTTTGGCGTTCAGCATGCTAATATCCTGATTTCCTTATCACAGGCCAGCGAGGCCTTGTGCATCCTGCTCATTCCATTCTTCCTGAAGCGCTACGGCATTAAGATAGTAATGATGATTGCCATGTTCTCGTGGGTACTCCGTTTCGGTTTCTTTGGAATGGGAAATCCGGGCGATGGCGTGTGGCTGTTCATTTTGAGTATGCTGGTTTATGGAGTGGCATTCGACTTCTTCAATATTTCCGGCTCTCTGTTCGTGGATAAGAAGACCGACCCTACTACACGAAGCAGTGCACAGGGACTGTTCATGCTGATGACCAATGGTTTAGGTGCCAGTATCGGAACACTGTGTGCCGGTGCTGTGGTCAATCACCTGGTCTACAGCCAGCCTTTAGAGCTGCAGCAGGCCGGTTGGCAGAGTGCCTGGTACATCTTTGCTGCCTACGCACTGGTGGTATTGGTGGCCTTCTATTTTCTGTTTCAGTTCAAACATGATACGAAATAACTTATGAAAGAGATCCGTTATTTTTATACTCCCGATATCCGCAAGTCCAATGAGCTTCCCGAGGAAGAGGCGCAGCATGCCGTGCGTGTGCTTCGTATGACTGAAGGCGATGAGATGGTGCTGATGGATGGCTGTGGAACCTTCTATAAGGCTACCGTTTCAGCGGCCACCAATAAGCGGTGCCTGTTTACTGTTGATGAGGAAATGCCTCAGGATCCGCAGTGGAAAGGTCACCTGCATCTGGCCATGGCACCAACCAAAAATATGGATCGCACCGAATGGTTTGCCGAGAAAGCTACCGAGATAGGTTTTGATGAACTTACTTTCCTGAACTGCCGATGGTCTGAGCGTAAGGTGATTAAGACCGAACGCGTGAATAAGATTTTAGTTTCTGCCATGAAACAGAGCCATAAGCCCAGTTTGCCGATACTCAATGAAATGACTGATTTCAAGAAGTTTGTGCAACAGCCTTTTGAAGGTAAGAAATTTATCTGTCATTGCCATGAGGATAATCTTCCGGAACTGCGTCATGTATTGTCCGACAGTGAGGATGCTGTGGTTATGATTGGCCCTGAAGGCGATTTCAGTGAGGATGAGGTAGCCTTGGCACAGGCCAATGGCTTTGTAGGTGTTTCATTAGGTAAGAGCCGTTTGCGCACCGAGACCGCTGCACTGGTTGCCGTACACCTCATGCATTTAAGTCACACATAATCACTATCCATCATGAGAAAAATACTTTTCTTCATCGCTGCTGCTTTATTGCTGCTCACTTCATGTACCAAGAATGATGCTTCTAGCGCACTGCCCCGTCATGTGGATGCCTTGGCTGTTCTTCATATGGCAGATTTGTATGAGAAAGCTGAGATTGATCAGACCTTACTTGGACAGTTGGGTGACGATTGGCGTTCCATTCTAGAAAATCCTTCAGAAACTGGAATTGATTGGAAGTCACCGCTATACCTTTATATGACAGATAATACTCAGGGTCTTGTAGCCAGTGTCTCTTCAGATAAGAAACTCTCGCAGTGCCTCATGCAGTTTGGTTTTAAGGTGTCTGAGAGTGATGATTATACCTGGGCTTCTAATGGCAGCTATCTTTTGGGATACAACAACTCGGTTTTGGTGGGCAACACGATTTATGGTGATGAGAAACTGTTCCGTCAACGCATCCGTAAGCAGCTAGAGCAGGAAGAAGACCGCAGTTTTTCTACTACTGAGGAATATGCCGAACTGATGAGTAAGAACACTGATGTGGCAACCTATTTTCCCGCAGGATTAGTGATGAACTTGCTGACAACCAGTTTCCCTGCTTTTCCTGATGTTGATTTCGAGGATGTGAACTGCCTGTTAACTCTTCAGTTTGATAAGGGCCTGCTTACTTCCGGCATACAATTGATTGGTAGTTCCCCAGAAGCAACTGAGGCATTGGAATTGCTCAAATCTTCTCTTTCACCGGTTCAGGGCACTTTTGTGAACCGTGTTCCAGCGGGTACATCCGTTTTCTGTACCTTGGGAACCCATGGCCAGCAATTGCTCAAGCTTATTCAGCAACATAAGGGCATCGGTATGCTGTTGACCCTTGTCAGCCAGTCAGTTCCTGTAGATGAGTTGCTTACGTCACAACAAGGAGATGTAGCTGCTTTTATGACGGGTGAAAACACCTTAATCTTTGCACAGATGAATGATACCCAGTTGCTTGAGAATGAAAAGATTTGGACAGACAGAGGACGTGAGTATGGAATCCGTTCTAACGGGAACAGTCAGTACAGTATGGCTATGGAGGATGGGTCGCTGTATTTTGGTGCCCAGGATAAGTACCTTTATCTGACCACTTCAATGTCTTTACTACAAAATTCCGATTATAATGTCGATATTCAGTCACTGAATAATCAGATTGCGGGCAGTTACGGATATATATGGCTGGATGTAAAGCAATTACTGCAGAATCAGCATGTTTCCTTGGGTTATCATCCCAATGTCTCATGGGTAAAACAGTTGTCTGTGCGTTTTACAAGCCCAGAACAATACGAACTGCAGTTGGTTAGTACCGATGACAATGTCAATATCTTAAAAACTATACTTCAATGTATCAGACCATAAAACTGGATAATGTGCTTCCGCATGTGTTTGAGGAACGTCGTTCCCAAATGCACAGCGATGTATGGTTGCAACAGTTGCAGTTCCAGAAAGGCCAACTCTATCTGGTGGAGGCAGCTTCGGGAACCGGAAAGTCCTCGTTATGCAGTTACATTTTCGGTTATCGCAAGGATTTTTCCGGCACCATTGCCTTTGATGACCGTAGCATCAATGACTTGAAAGTGAGCGACTGGGTTAATGCCCGCAAGTCGTCATTGAGCATATTATGGCAGGAACTGCGTCTGTTTCCCGAACTTACAGCTTGGGAAAATGTGATGATCAAGAATAACCTGACCAAGGGTTTTCAGCCTGTCTATCAGTTGAATGAATGGTTTGATCTTTTGGATATTGCCGACAAGAAACAAACAGTGATTGGACGTATGAGTTTTGGTCAGCAGCAACGTGTGGCCCTGGTCCGTTCGTTATGCCAACCTTTCGATTTTCTGTTTGCCGATGAACCTATCAGCCATTTGGATGATGAGAATTCACGCATCATGGGAGAGATAATGATGTCTGAAGCCCGTAAGCAGGGTGCAGGCGTAATAGTAACCAGTATCGGCAAACATATTGATTTGCCATACGATAAAGTCCTGAAGCTATGAAACTGGTTTGGAAATTATTGCGTCAGCATATCAGCATCGGGCAGTTTGCCGGTTTCACCTTAGCCAATCTGGTGGGCATGCTCATTATCCTCTTGGGCCTTCAGTTCTATCAGGATGTACAGAGTATTTTCTCCTCTCGTGAAAGTTTTATGAAGAAGGATTACCTGGTGGTTTCCAAGCAGGTAAATACCGCATCTACCCTCACCGGTAAGTCGGGCACTTTCTCTAAATCCGAGATTAACGATCTGAAGCTGCAGCCTTTTGCCCAGTCTGTCGGAGTGTTTACGCCAGCTGATTTTCAGGTGACTTGCAATATGGGCATGAAGGAACTGGGCCTGCAGTTTGGTACCGAAATGTTTTTCGAGAGCGTGCCTGATGAATATGTGGACTATGCCTCTGATCAGTGGACTTTCCAGGAAGGCGATACGTTTATTCCGATTATCCTGCCACGCAACTATCTGAACCTGTACAACTTTGGTTTTGCTCAAACCCGTGGCCTGCCAAAGATTTCCGAGAATGTCATAGGCATGATCACTCTGGACATTACCATTAAGGGCGAGTTTAATACGGATCATTATAAGGGTCGAATTGTGGGATTTAGTAATCGTCTGAATACGATTCTGGTACCCGAGAAATTTATGGTTTGGGCCAATGAAAAGTACGGCAAAGGAAAGGAACTGAATCCTTCCCGTATGATTCTGGAAGTGTATAATCCTACTGATGATGCCATCGTAAAGTACTTTGATGAAAACAGTTACGAGACTGAGGACGATAAGTTGGCACAAGGTAAAACCACCTGGTTCCTGAAGTTGATGGTAGGTGTGGTGATGGCTGTAGGAGGATTGATAACCGGTTTGGCGTTGTATATTCTGATGCTTAGCATCTACCTGTTGGTGCAGAAGAACACCACCAAATTAGAGAACCTGTTACTTATTGGCTATAGTCCCCGTCAGGTAGCAGCACCGTATCAGTTGCTTACCTTAGGACTCAACCTGCTGGTTTTCATTCTGGCGCTCATCCTTCTCACCGTATTTCGTGGTCAGTATCTGGCCATGCTGGAAACCCTTTATCCCGATCTGTTGGTACCAGGCTTAGGACAGACTATTGTTGTGGGAATTGTAATATTTGTAGTAGTTACTTTGGTTAACTTGTTGGTTATCCGTCAGAAAGTAGCTACCATTTGGAAAAGAAAAGATTGATATATATGTATAATGTAGTATTGAGAGTTTCACAGTGGCTGGGTAATTACACCTCGTATTTCATCATCGTGGTGGCCATCGTCACTTATTTTTTCCCCGAACTCTTTACATGGGTTAAGGGTGATACGCAGACCTGTATTTTGGGTTTTATTATGCTGACTATGGGATTGACGCTGACGGTTCAGGATATGAAGGTCTTGGCAGCGCGTCCGTTTGATATCCTTATCGGAACCACCGCACAGTTTACCCTTATGCCACTGATTGCCTATTCGTTAACTGTAGGATTGAGCCATATCATTCCTATGGATAAGAGCATTATTGTAGGCATCATTCTCGTTGGTTGTTGTCCCGGTGGTGTGAGCAGCAATATCATGTCTTTCCTGTGCAAGGGTGATGTGGCATTCTCTGTTGGTATGACCACAGCGTCTACTCTCTTAGCACCGGTTGTTACTCCTTTATTGGTGTTGTGGCTGGCAGGTGAGCAGGTGGATGTTGATGCCATCGCGGTATGTTCAAAAATATTTTGATTGTAACCATTATACCTGTAGCTATCGGATTCTTCTGCAATATGTTTTACGGTCATAAGGAAGGTTTCAAGAAAACGCAGGCCGTTTGCCCTGCCTTCAGTGTATTAGGTTTGGCATGTATTGTAGGTGGTGTTGTAGCTGCTGTTCATGACCAGTTACTGCAGGAAGGCTTGTTATTCTTCCTTGGCGTATTTGCTGTGGTATTGTGCCACAACTCTTTGGGTTATCTTACCGGTTATCTGGTTGGTAAGCTCTTTCATTTTGGAAAGGCCAAGAATCGCACTATTTCCATCGAGGTGGGCATGCAGAACGCTGGTTTAGCTACCGTTTTGGCTGGAAAGTTCTTCATTGCCACTTGCCCGTTAGCCGTCATTCCTTGTGCAGTGAGCTGTGCCTGGCACTCCATTTCCGGCACTATTTTGGCATCGTGGTTTGCATGGAGAGATAAAAAGAACGAATTATGAAAAGCTATCAACTGAAAAGAACACTAATCTCATTGGCTGTATTGCTGCTCATTTGGGTGGTGCAGCGCTCTGTGTTGGCGAATGATGAGACCGCTAAACCGGCGGGAACTAGTCAGACTTCTTCCGACGAACCCATTGTGTCTCAAGCTCCTGGCATTGATGAATCTTCAGAAACCGTGCCTACCGGAACGGATTATTCCCTCCCTGCCTTGCGTAAGAAGAGTGGGGAACAGATTCTGCACAAGAAGGCTATGACCATCTCTTATAATAAAGAGTATCGTATTCCTAATTGGGTAGCTTATCAGTTGCTGAGTGATGATATGGATGGCAATGCCCAGCGTGAACGTGATTTTTCCGAGGATATGGAAGTAGAGGCAAAGTACCGTGTGAACACTCACGATTACAGTCGCAGCGGATACGACCGCGGACACATGGCCCCTGCTGCTGATTTCAGTGGTGATCCTGAAGCCAAGAAACAGACCTTCATTATGACCAATATCTGTCCTCAGAACCACGAGCTGAATGCAAGGTCTTGGAACGATTTAGAGCAGCGCACTCGTCTTTGGGCCCATGCCGAAGGTGGAATCTTTGTGGTGGTGGGACCAATTGTGACAAGTTCAAACCCAAAAACCATTGGTCAGCATCAGGTTGTTGTTCCCGATGCCTTTTTCCGTTGCCTGTTATCCCTTCGTCCTGGTCATGAGAAAGCTATAGGCTTTATCTATCAGAATACCAGTGATACCCAATTGATGAGTCAGACCTGCTGTTCTGTGGATGAAGTGGAGGAGATCACCGGACTTGATTTCTTTGCCGCACTGGATGACAAGTTGGAAAAGAAGCTGGAATCGGAATATAGATTCCAGGATTGGAGATATTAAATAAAAAAGCGATACTGAAAAGTATCGCTTTTTTATTTTATCTAATCAAATTACCCAAGATATCTCGAGTCAATTTACGCAATGCAGTGCTGGTAGCTGTCTTTGTAGCACGCTTTACTGCACCCTGAACACCACCGGAGCGACTCTTGGTTCCGGTAACCTTATTTGCCATTTCAGTAGCAATACTGCCGGTAACGCTGGTTACTACGGCACCTATCACAGCACCAACCACACCGCCAAACAAACCACCGCCCTTCTTGTTGCTTTTGCTCTCTTTTGCAGCTTCCTTCTCAGCTTTTGCAGCCTCTTTCTCTGCCTGTGCAGCAGCTTCTGCTTGCTGAGCCTCCTGCAGCATTCGCTCATTTTCAGCCAGTAACACTTCGAAAGCACTCTCGCGGTCTATCATCTTATCATAACGTCCGTAGATACGGCTCTGCTTGATGATGGTGTCACGCTGGCTCTCAGTTACTGCACCAATCTGGCTTAATGGGAACAGAATCTTAGCACGTTCCACCATACTTGGCGCACCCTTAGCATCCAGGAAAGATACCAGTGCTTCACCGGTTTGCAGTTCCATGATTGCCTGGTCAGTTTTGAATGATGGATTAGCGCGGAATGTATCTGCTGCGGTCTTTACGGCTTTCTGGTCCTTTGGAGTGAATGCGCGTAAGGCATGCTGAACGCGGTTACCCAACTGTCCCAGTATATTTTCAGGGATATCGGTAGGACTCTGGGTTACGAAATATACACCCACACCCTTGCTTCGAATCAGTCGTACTACCTGCTCAATCTTGTCTACCAGTGCCTTGCTGGTATCGTTGAACAGCATGTGTGCCTCGTCAAAGAAGAACACCAGCTTTGGCAGATCCATGTCGCCTACTTCAGGCAACTGGGTATAGAGTTCTGACAGCAACCACAACAGGAAAGTGCTGTATAACTTAGGGTTAAGCATCAGCTTGTCTGCTGCCAATACACTCATTACACCCTTACCGCCCTCTACTTGCAACAGATCATTGATATCGAAATCAGGTTCTGCAAAGAACTTATCGGCTCCTTCGCTCTCCAGGCTCAGCAATGAACGCTGAATAGCACCGATACTTGCAGCTGAAACATTACCGTAAGTAGTGCTGTATTCCTTGGCGTGCTTGCCTACATAATCCAGCATCGAACGCAGGTCTTTGGTATCGATAAGCAGCAAACCGCGGTCGTCAGCTACATGGAAAACGATGTTTAATACACCTGCCTGAGTCTCATTCAGGTTCATCAGACGTGCCAGCAACTGTGGTCCCATGCGACTGATGGTAGAACGCATAGGGTGACCTTGCTCACCGAAAACATCGTAGAAACGTACCGGACAGGGTTGGAACTGAGGGTTTTCAATGCCGAACTCGGCGCAGCGCTTCTCAATGAAACCGCTCATCGCACCGGTCTGAGAGATACCTGAAAGGTCACCCTTCATATCTGCCATAAAACAAGGAACACCTGCCTGGCAGAAAGTCTCTGCCATAACCTGCAGAGTGACAGTCTTTCCCGTACCGGTAGCACCGGCAATCAGACCATGACGGTTAGCCATGCGTCCAGTTATCGAAATAGGGCCATTAGGGCCGTGAGCTACATAAAGTCCTTTTATTTGATCAAACATGGTAGTTTAGAATTTGGTTTTTGCAAAAATAGCAGATTTTTCTCACATCCACAAGTCCCAGCACACCTTAATAAAGAAAATCACCAGAACGATGAAGATTGTAGGGCGCACGATAGCGGTTCCGCGCTGAGTGAAGAAATGTGCACCCAGATAGTTGCCTACGATGCTGAACAGTGCCGCCACGATACCCAGTTTCAGCAACACCACATCGTTCTGCAGGAACACCCACAGCGCTGCAATATTACTGGTCAGATTGGTGGTTTTGGTAATTCCCGCTGCATCATTTAGGGTAACATGGGCTATTCCCGTCAGTGCCAACATTAGGAATGTGCCGGTTCCAGGACCGTAGAATCCGTCGTACATGCCGATGAAGAATCCCAATATCCCAATAAGTATCAGAGTCTTAGGCAAGGGGAATGCCGGTTTGTCGCTTGTCAGTTTCTTACGGAAGGTGACATACGCTGCGATGATAGGTAGGATAATCAGCATCACCACCTTGAAGGTGTTGTCAGGAACCAGCAGTGCTAGATTGGAACCGATATACGAACCAATCAGTGCTGCTATGATGCTTACCACTGCCTGTGGCCAGTGGATATATCCGCGACGAGCGTATTGCCAGGTAGCAACTGTAGTACCCATGGCACTGCTGAATTTATTGGTTCCCAGTGCAAAGTGGGGTGGAAGTCCCGCCAGGATATAGGCAGGAATGGAAATTAATCCACCACCACCAGCGATAGCGTCAATGAAACCTGCGGTAAATACCAGCGGACATACTATTAAATAAGGTAGTAGTTCTGTCATGTGTCTGTTATAAATCGATAATTACTTCTACAGGACAGTGATCCGAACCGAAAACATCAGTATGGATATGAGCACCTTGCAGTTTAGCATCCAGTGATTTAGAAGTTAGGAAGTAATCAATGCGCCAACCGGCATTCTTCTGGCGTGCCTGGAAGCGGTAGCTCCACCAGCTGTAGATGTCTTTCTGGTCAGGATAGAAGAAACGGAATGTATCGGTAAAACCTGAATCCAATAGGGTAGTCATCTTTTCGCGTTCCTGATCGGTGAAACCGGCATTCATGCGATTGGTCTTTGGGTTCTTCAGATCGATTTCCTGATGAGCCACATTCAAGTCACCACATACGATAACAGGTTTGTTCTCATTCAGTTTCAGCAGATAGGCACGGAAATCATCCTCCCATACCATGCGGTAATCCAGTCGTTTCAGCCCATCCTGAGAGTTAGGCGTATAGCAAGTTACCAGATAGAAGTTTTCCATCTCCAGCGTGATGACACGTCCTTCGTGGTCATTCTCCTCAATACCCAAACCGTAGGTCACATTCAGTGGTTGGTAACGGGTGAAGATAGCGGTACCCGAATATCCCTTCTTCTCCGCATAGTTCCAATAGGAAGTATAGCCCGGAAATTGCAGATCCAACTGTCCTTCCTGCATTTTGGTTTCCTGAAGGCAGAAGAAATCGGCATCCAGACGCTCAAAACTTTCTCTAAAACCCTTATCGCAACAGGCACGAATGCCATTCACATTCCATGAAATCAGTTTCATTGTCTTTTTATTTAATTTTGTGTACAAAATTAATCATTTTCTGTGAATTAAGCAAACAGATAGAAGTCCTGTGGGCAGAGGAACGATTAAAATGTAATGACTGAAAACGGTAATTCATTCACCTTTTCCACAATCCAAAACTGGACCTCAAACAGATAGTGCAGGGGAGTGGCAAGAACGAAACACCCTTGCGGAAAAATGAGTGCCATCATCAGCAGCGCTACACCTATATATAATGTAAGCGGTAAAAGTACGGGTGTGATAAGCAAGTTGGCGATTAGGAAATAGGTAGGGAACGTGCCAAAATAATATAAGGTGAGGGGTAGTACTCCGATTTGTGCCGAGATGCATACCCAAAACCATTGTTGCGGAGTCCGGGAATAATTGTCGTTATACCGCCATGACGGTTGGAAGAATAGGATGGAAGTAACGGCACAGAAAGATAATTGAAAACCCACATCCGTCAGGTTGCGTGGATTGTAACTCACAAGAATAAGAAAAGCCAACATCACCACATCCAGATTGAAGGTATGTTGTTTGCTGTATGGATTAACCCACCAGATGGTTAGCATCAGCGCTGCACGTACAGCAGACACAGGAAAACCTACGATACCGATGTAACTCCAAAGCAGCAAAAGATGCCATACTTTACGGAAAGGTACAAACGGTGGAACGATATGCCTTACCAGCACGGCAATCATACCGACATGCAGTCCCGATAGTGCCAGCACATGACTGATTCCCGAATTCCGGAATGCGTCTTTTACTCCAGGGTCCATTTGAGTTTTATCTCCCAACAGTAAAGCGGAAAGTAATTGCTCCTCCTGTGGCGCAACACCGCAACGCTGCAACGCCTGTTTCAGTTGGTTGTGTATGGAAGAAAACCCATCCCATTGCCATACTGGCACATCACGATAGCATAGCATAAAGCCAAATACCCCTAACCCCATGAAAATCAACACGGAGAAAAACAGATGCAATATTCCATTCCGGGGATGAAACTGCAAGAGAATATGGCAAATAACGAGGGCCACTGCTATTCCTAACAACAGCCCTTTACAAAACAGGAGGTGACTGAATCCTGAGCCTTGTGCCCAGAGTCCAGCCACCTCGCCGGTTGTAAGTGGTATCAGAATTCGGAAAAGCGGCGATTGCCACAATTCCCAATATTCTTTGTTCAAATTAACGCAATGCAGGAGTTGCCTTTGGATAACCAGGCTTGAATGGAACGCGACCACTATCCTGTGCTGCGCTCAGTGCCAACCATGCGGTGATGGCAGCATCAATCTTCAAGTCATCCAATGACAGACGCTCGTAGGTATCCATGTTGGTGTGATAGGTACGGTCGTACTCCAACTCATCCTGGATGAACTGGAATGCTGGCAAACCCTGACGATCGAATGTTACGTGGTCGGTAGAACCGGTCTGACGTGGAGACAGGGTCTTGAAGCCCAGTGACTCGATAGCCTTACCCCATGTTGAGAAATAAGGTACTGCACCGTCGTTCTGCTCCAGGTAGATACCACGGAAACGACCAGAACCGTTATCCATGTTCAAGTAAAGAGCGAACTTATCGTAACCTGCCAACTTCTTGTTACCGTCCCACAGGTAGTTCTGCAAGTAACCGCGTGAACCGTACAGACCCTGCTCCTCACCGCCCCACAGAGCGATACGGATGGTACGCTTTGGACTGATACCCAGAGCCTTGATGATACGCATAGCCTCCATCATAACGATACAACCTGATGAGTTGTCAGCACCACCGGTACCGCCATGCCATGAATCCAAGTGTGCACCGATCAGGACTACCTCGTCCTTCAACTTAGGATCGGTACCAGGAATCTCAGCTACTACGTTGTTGATCTGACCGTTGTTGGTGAACTCATTCTTCAGGTCCAACTCCATCTCAACCTTCTCACCGCGCTTCAACAGACGTGCCATACGACCACCGTCCTCCAAAGGCAGTACGATTTCTGGCAGTGGCTCTGGATCACCCATCTTGTAATTTACACCGGTACCGTTGGTTACGTTGAAAGTACCACGGGTAGTGATAACACACAGAGCGCCCTCTTCCTTAGCCATCTTGCTGAAGTTAGCCTGAACCTCACGCTGCTTCATCATCTGCTCACGGCTTGGCTGTGCTGCTGGAGCTGCACCTGCCTGTACACGACGGTAGTTGTGACGACCTGGACGTGAATCGGTAGCAAATGTCTCCAACTCCTCATCGGTCCAACGGAATGCCAATGGATCGAAGCTTACCTTATAAGTCTGAGTTACAGGCATCAGGACAATCTTACCTGCCAACTTGCCCTTGTACTTCTGCAAGTCTGCATCGGTAGCCATCTGCTCTACGTATACTACCTCACCCTTTACCAAACCCTTGGTGCTGCCTGACCAAGCCTTTGGATTTGCAGCGAAACTGCAGTAGTATGGAGTAGTCATGGCAACGTAATTCTTTACGTTATCCCAACCACCCTTGGTGAAATCGGTAGCCTTCTCAGCGCGTGGGTTTGATAAACCCAGCTCGCCCAGCTTCTTAACAACCAGCTGCTCAGAACGCAACTTACCCTGAGATGCAGCCAAACGAGGACCCAGTCCATCAGTCATGTACTCTGACAGATCATCGATCTGTGAGTTTGCAAATGCTTCAGCCTTCAAACGGAATGCCAACTCATCAGAAAGAGCGGTCTGTGCATTCATCTGTGAAGCAAATGCGAATGCCATTGCGGCAACAAAAATTTTCTTCATACTATATTTAAAATAATGCAAATTAATACATTGGTTTAGTACCCTTCTTTGGATAGCCTGGCTTTACAGGAATGCGACCATTGTCGTTAGCTGCATTCAGAGCCAACCATGCTGTCATGGCAGCGTCAATCTTCAGGTCATCCAGTGACAGACGCTCGTAGGTATCCATGTTGGTGTGATAGGTACGGTCGTACTCCAGATCATCCTGAATGAACTGGTATGCTGGCAAACCAATCTGATCGAAGGTTACGTGGTCGGTAGAACCGGTCTTACGCAGAGTCAGGGTCTTGAAGCCCAGTGACTCGATTGCCTTACCCCAAGTCTTGAAGTATGGAACTGCCAAATCGTTCTGCTCCAGGTAGATACCACGGAAGCGACCTGAACCGTTATCCATGTTCAGATACAGTGCGAAGTTGTCATAGCCAGGCAACTTCTTATCCTCCTTGTAGGTGTACAAGTTGTTCTCCAGGTAACCGCGTGAACCGTACAGACCCTGCTCTTCGCCACCCCACAGTGCGATGCGGATGGTACGGCGAGGATTGATACCTGCTGCCTTGATGATACGCAGAGCCTCCATCATAACGATACAGCCTGATGAGTTGTCAGCACCACCGGTACCACCGTGCCATGAATCCAGGTGAGCACCAATCAGCACTACCTCGTTCTTCAACTTAGGATCGGTACCAGGAATCTCAGCTACTACGTTGTTAATCTGTCCGTTCTTGCTGAATACGTTCTTCACATCCAGCTCCATCTCTACCTTCTCACCACGCTTCAGCAGACGCGCCATACGTCCACCGTCCTCCAGTGGAAGAGTGATTTCTGGGGTTGGCTCTGGATCACCCATCTTGTAGTTTACACCGCTACCGCTGGTTACATTGAATGTACCGCTGGTACGGATTACTGCCAGGGCGCCTTCGCTCTTGATCATCTCAGTCAGCTTATTCTGCAACTGGCGCATCTTCATGTAAGCAGAGATATCGAAGTTGCGACGACCACCGCCACGGGTTACGTCAGCACGGCTATCCAGCTCCATTTCTGCCAACTGCTCATCAGTCAGACGTGATGCCAATGGATCAAAAGAAATCTGATAGGTCTGAGTTACAGGCAGTAACACAATCTTACCTGCACACTTTCCCTTATACTTTTCGATGTCAGCCTCGCTGTTCAGAGCGTCGATATACATCACTTCGCCCTTTACCAGACCGTTGGTACTGCCTGACCATGCACGTGGGTTGGCAGCGAAACTGCAATAATAAGGAGCAGTCATCGCTACATAGTTCTTCTGGTTATCCCAACCGCCCTTGTCGAAATCGGTAGCACGCTCGATGCGGGCATTCGACAGGCCCAGCTCGCTCAGTTTCTTAACTACCAGTTCCTCTGAACGCAACTTGCCCTGTGAAGCTGCCAAACGTGGACCCAGCAAGTCGGTCATGTAAACTGACAACTCATCGATCTGTGAGTTCGAGAAAGCCTCGCTCTTGATGCGAAATGCCAGCTCATCCGATAATGCTGTCTGTGCACTCATCTGAGAAGCACATACCATTGCCATAGCGGCAATAAACATTTTCTTCATGTTGATTTATTTTAAATAAGAATTAATACAAAGGTTTGGTGCCCTTCTTTGGCAGACCTGGCTTGAATGGTACACGGGCATCATCCTGTGCAGCACTCAGTGCCAGCCATGCTACCATGGCAGCGTCAATCTTCAGGTCATCCAGTGACAGGCGCTCGTAGGTATCCATGTTGGTGTGATAGGTACGGCTGTACTCCAGACGGTCCTGAATGAACTGATATGCAGGCAAACCAATCTGATCGAAGGTTACGTGGTCGGTAGAACCGGTCTTGCGCAACGATACGGTCTTGAAGCCCAGTGACTCGATAGCCTTACCCCAGGTCTTGAAGTATGGTACTGCCAAGTCGTTCTGCTCCAGGTAGATACCACGGAAACGACCCGAACCGTTATCCATATTCAGATACAGCGCAAAGTTGTCATAGCCAGGCAACTTCTTATCCTTGTCATAGGTGTACAGGTTGTTCTCCAGGTAACCGCGGGAACCGTACAGACCCTGCTCTTCGCCACCCCACAATGCTACGCGAATGGTGCGGCGAGGACTGATTCCCAGTGCCTTGATGATGCGCAGTGCCTCCATCATTACCATACAGCCCGATGAGTTGTCAGCACCACCGGTACCGCCATGCCATGAATCCAGGTGAGCACCTACCAGTACCACCTCGTTCTTCAACTTAGGATCGGTACCAGGGATTTCTGCTACTACGTTGTTGATCTGTGCATTGTTGGTGAATACGTTCTGTACATCCAGCTCCATCTCCACCTTCTCGCCACGCTTCAGCAGACGTGCCATACGTCCACCGTCCTCCAGTGGAAGAGTGATTTCAGGCAGTGGCTCTGGATCGCCAATCTTATAGTTTACGCCGTTACCGCTGGTTACGTTAAAGGTACCGCTGGTGCGGATTACTGCCAGCGCGCCTTCGCTCTTTACCATGGCGGTAAACTTGTTCTGAACCTCGCGCAACTTCATCATAGCTGCACGGTCGTATGCTGGACGTGCGGCACCGCCGGTAACAGCAGCACGACTGTCCAGTTCCATTTCTGCCAACTGCTCGTCAGTCAGACGGGTAGCCAGAGGAGCGAATGAAATCTGATAGGTCTGGGTAACAGGCAGCAGCACAATCTTACCTGCCAGCTTGCCCTTATATTTCTCGATGTCTGCCTCGCTGTTCAGCGCATCTACATATACTACTTCACCCTTTACCATGCCCTTGGTGCTGCCTGACCATGCACGTGGATTGGCAGCAAAGCTGCAGTAGTAAGGAGCAGTCATTGCTACATAGTTCTTGGTGTTGTCCCAACCGCCCTTGTTAAAGTCGGTGGCACGCTCGATACGGGCATTCGACAGACCCATCTCAGTCATCTTCTTGGCAACCAGTTCCTCAGAACGCAACTTGCCCTGAGATGCTGCCAAACGTGGACCTAACAAGTCGGTCATGTACTCTGCCAGTTCATCAATGGTGGAATTTGCAAAAGCCTCATTCTTGATCTTGAATGCCAGCTCGTCAGAAAGTGCAGTCTGTGCACTCATCTGCGAGGCACAAGCCATTGCCATTGCGGCAATAAACAATTTTTTCATACTCTCTTATTAATAATATGTGTTAACGAGGCGCAAAGTTACTCATTTTATTCTGTTTTGTTGACTAAATCCTTAAAAAATGTGCACGTTTACAACCGAAAAAATGGTGTATTTTCGCATACTAAATATTTAATGAATATATATTTGTTTTATATACCTTTGCTGCTGCTCAAGAGGCATTTTGTTTACTGCATACTAAGCGTTTTAGAGGAGAGGTAAAGACCCTTAAAGTGCTTATGAACAATATACAGGAGCACCAGACTTGTCCGAATTGTCCTATTGTACCTCTTTTTATGCCTCTTGGTAGCTTTTTTTTTGTCTATTGCACCGAATTAGCTATTTTTGCAAGGATTATTAAATTAGTGAAAAGAATGAGAAGAACTATACTCTTTTCGGCTTTTTTACTCTTTATGTTGCCGCTTTCTGCCCAGCAGACATTGTCGTTAGACAGTTGCCGTGCCATGGCGCTGAGAAATAATAAACAGCTCAGTGTCAGCAAACTGAAACAGGAGGCTGCCATGAATGTACGAAAAGCCGCTCGTACGCATTATCTTCCTAAGGTGGATGCCTTGGGCGGATATGAGTATTTCAGCAAGGAGGTTTCCCTGCTGAATAATGATCAGAAATTTGCCCTGAACAATATGGGCACCACTGCCGCTACTGGCATTACCACTAAAGCAACGGACATTCTTACCGGATTGGCATCGAAGGGTATCATTTCTCCACAAACCGCTAAGCAGTTGGGTGGAGTCCTGGGTCAACTTGCGGAACCATTAGCTGAAGCGGGAAATGCTTTGGGTCAGGAAGTTACCGATGCGTTCCACACCAATACGCACAACATATGGGCGGGTTCCGTTATGGTCCGACAGCCTATTTACATGGGTGGTGCGCTGACAGCAGCAAACCGCATGGCAGATATTTCCGAGCAGATGGCAGCTACCGAGTATGAGGGTGCTGTGCAGGGCACGCTCTATACCATTGATGAGAATTACTGGTTGGTGGTTTCCCTGAAGGAGAAGCTGAAACTGGCACAGAGTTTCCGCGATTTGGTACAGAAACTGGATGATGATGTGCATAAGCTCATCAACGAGGGCATTGCCACCCGTGCTGCGGGTCTGACGGTGGATGTCAAGGTGAACGAGGCAGATATGGCACTCTCCATGGTAGAGGACGGTTATTCGCTGGCTAAGATGTTGCTCTGTCAACTTATTGGTTTACCGTTGGATAGTGATATCGTGCTGGCAGATGAGAATAGCGAGTCGCTGTTGCTTAGCGAAAATTCTTCCGCTTATGAGAACGTGCAGCCTATCGAGAACCGCAGCGAGTTGAAGTTGCTGCAGCAGGCTATAGAATTAAGCAAGGAAGGCACCAAATTGATTCGCGCTGCCTACCTGCCACATGTGTTTGCCACCGGTGGTTACATTGTATCTAATCCTAACGTATTCAACGGTTTCCAGAACAAATTCAGCGGTATGTGGAATGCCGGCATCACCCTTCAGATTCCGATTTGGAACTGGGGCGAGGGTGTTTACAGAGTCAAAGCAGGTAAGGTGGCAACTACCATCGCACAGGTGGAGATGGCAGACATTTCCGAGAAGATAGACTTGCAGGTGGCACAGAGCCGTTTCAAGGTGGATGAAGCTGCCAAGCGTCTGGAGATGAGCATCAAGAACCTTGCCAATGCCGAGGAGAACTTGCGCTGCGCCAATGTGGGTTTCCGCGAGGGCGTGATGGAATCTACCGAAGTCATGGCTGCTCAGACAGCATGGCAGGCAGCACAGGCTGCTAAGATTGATGCAGAAATTGATGTTAAACTGTCCCATGTGAACCTGAAAAAAGCACTGGGTATCTTAAAATAATATATATATGTCAGCAAAACAACAACATAATAATATCCTGCTTGCCGTATTGGGCTTGGTAGCAGTGATTGTCATCGTGGGACTCATCGGTTTCTTCACCTTGGGTAAGAACGAGGAGATTATCCAGGGAACGGTAGAAGTGTCGGAATTTCGTGTCAGTTGCAAACTTCCGGGACGTGTGAGTAAGATTTTGGTAAAGGAGGGCGATATGGTGCATGCCGGTGACACGCTGGCTATCCTGGAGATTCCTGAGGCTACCGCCCAGCAGAAGGTTGCCGAGGCTACCGAAGGTGCCGTAGCTGCGCTGACTTCCCTGGCAGACAAGGGTACCCGTAAGGAACTCATCGAGGGTGCCGAGAAGGTGCTGGATGCTGCCATGGCAGCGAATGAGATTGCTGAGAAGACTTTTCAGCGCATTACCAACCTGTTCAACGAGGGTGTGGTAAGTGCACAGCGCCGTGACGAGGCAGAAGCTGCTTTCAAGGCTACCAAGGCTCAGGTGGAAGGTGCTAAGAGTCAGTTGGAAATGGCAAAGAACGGTGCACGCAACGAGGAGAAGGAGGCTGCTCACAAGCAGGCAGAGGCTGCCAAGAGCGCAGTGGATGTGGTGTCTTCTCTGCTCAAGGAGACGGTTCAGATTGCTGCTGTGGATGGTGAGGTAGGCGAGATTTATCCAAAGGAAGGCGAGCTGGTGGGCTTGGGTTCCCCAATCATGAGCATCAGCATCATGAAGGACATGTGGGGCAGCTTCAATGTCCGCGAGGACCAGTTGCACGGCGTGAAGATTGGCGATACGTTCAAGGCATTCCTGCCTGCATTCAATCAGGACATCGAGCTGAAGGTTACTCACATCAAGGACGAGGGTACCTATGCCGTATGGAAAGCCACCAAGACCAATGGTCAGTATGATTTGAAGACATTTGAGGTTAAGGCTAAGCCTACCCAGAAATTCGACGGTTTGCGTCCGGGTATGAGTCTCATTATCAAGAAGTAATGCTCAGAAAGATTATCAACATAGCCGGACGTGAGTGCCGGCAGATGTACCGGAATCCCATCTACCTGTTCTGCATGTTGCTGCTTCCTGTCTTCGTGATGGTTTTCTTCACCACGCTCATGCAGGAAGGACAGCCACAGCAGTTGCCTATCGGTATTGTGGATCAGGATAATACCTCCACTACACGCAAGTTGGTGAAGAACCTGGATGCGTTCCAGTCTACTGCGATAGTGGGACATTACCCTTCTCCCAACGATGCCCGAATGGCAATGCAACGGGGTGAGATTTATGCTTTTCTGTACATTCCCAAGGGGACTACCGCTGGCATGATGACATCCACTCAGCCCCGGGTGTCGTTCTATTACAATGCCGTGGTGATGGTGGCAGGTTCTACCACCATGAAGGACCTGAAGACGATTTGTACGTTGGGTTCCGCTGGAGTGGGGAAGACCAAGCTGGAGATGTTGGGTAAGACCGAGGATGAAATCATGACGTTCCTGCAACCCATCAAGGTGGATTTGCACATGCTGAATAATCCTTGGGCTAACTACAATGTGTACCTCAGCGCCAGTCTGGTACCGGGTTTGCTCATGCTGTTCATCTTCCTCATCACTCCGTATTCCATCGGTACCGAGCTGAAGTTCGGGCACAGTAAGGAGTGGATGGAAATGGCTGGAAATAACCCACTTATCGCTATTGCCGGTAAGATGTTGCCACAGACCTTGGTGCATATGCTGGTGTTCTACGGATTCGAGTTCTACATCTATCATATCCTGCAGTTCCCGCATCCCGGAGGCGTGATTCCTATCTTGCTGCTGGGTTGGCTTGCCGTACTTTCGGCACAGGCTTTCGGAATTTTCTGCTTCGGACTCATGCCGTCGCTGCGCATGTCCATGAGTGTATGCTCGCTTTGGGCCATGCTGAGTTTCAGTCTTGCGGGTGCCACATTCCCGGTTTCTGCCATGGATCCGTTCATTCAGGGAGTGGCATGGCTTTTCCCATTGCGTCATTATTATCAGTGTTATCAAGTGTGTATATTCAACGGATTTGGTTTGCATTATGCCTGGATTCACTGGGTGTGCCTGATGTGTTTCCTTATCCTTCCTGCGCTGGTGCTGCGCAATATCCGTCGCGCCATGCTGGAGTACGAGTATATTCCTTAATAAGTATATCGATATGAATATGAGTAAGTTATGGAATAGAATCAAGGAAGCCGTTCACGATTTGGCTTATATTTGGGCCGAGGAGATGAAGATGTGCATCCGCGATGAGGGCGTGCTGATTTTCTTCATTGTGGTGCCGCTGGCTTATCCTTTGCTGTATTCCTGGATTTATAATAATGAGGTGGTGCGCGATGTGCCGGTTGCCGTGGTGGATCTGAGTCATTCTGCCGAAAGCCGCGAGTTTATCCGTCGCGTGGATGCCAGTGCCGATACGAAAGTGGCATTTTACTGCAATAATATTGCTGAAGCCAAGGACCTGATGGGTCGCCAGAAGGTGAATGGCGTGATGTTTTTCCCGGATGATTTCGGCGTGCGACTGAACCGTGGGGAGTCTTCTTCGGTGAGTGTGTATTGCGATATGAGTCTGATGCTGACGTACAAGGCTATCTACATGACAGCAATGACGGTGTCTTCGGAGATGAATTCGGGGATTCAGATTCAGGGTTCCAGCATCATGGCTACTACGGAGCGTGACGAGCAGATTACCACCAAACCGCTTGATTTCGAGGAGGTTCCTATGTTTAATTCCACTCAGGGATATGGTAATTCCATTCTTCCGGGTGTGCTGGTGCTGATTATTCAGCAGACATTGCTGCTGGGTATCGGACTTTCGGCAGGTACTTCGCGTGAGGAGAACCGTTTCAGCAAATTGTCTGAGATGCGAACCCACCAGAATGGTTTGTTCCGCATCGTGGGTGGTAAGGCACTGTGTTATTTCATGATTTACAGTGTCATGACATCCTATCTGTTGCTCATTGTACCGAGGATTTTCGGTTTCACCACCATAGCCACTGCCGCAGACCTTATCGGATTGCTGTTGCCGTTCCTGTTGGCATGTATCTTCTTCGGCATGTTCCTGAGTTGCCTGATCCGTTACCGTGAGAATGTGATGCTCATCGTGGTATTTACCTCGTTGCCTTTCCTGTTCCTCAGTGGAATATCCTGGCCTTTGAGTAACATCCCTCCGTTCTGGCAAGGTGTAAGTTGGTTGTTCCCAGGTACTTTCGGTATCCGTGGGTTCCTTACGCTCAGCAGCATGGGTGGTACGTTAGGGGATATCGAGATTCCGTATATTGCGTTGTGGATTCAGACAGGAGTCTATTTCCTGGCGACGTGTATTTCGTATAATATTCAGATTAAAGCTTCTCAAGAGAAGGTATAATCTATTACCGAATATAAGAAAAAGGCTTCTGTTTCAGAGGCCTTTTTTTGATTAATTGCTCTAATTTTGTGTTTCGCTCAAGCCGCGAGGCTTTTCATTTTTCTTTGCATGGACAAAGAAAAACGAAACAAAAAGAAATCCACCGCACGCGTCGTCGCTAAAAAATATTCACAAAAACAGGTCGCTGCGGAACTCGCTTCGTTTCTCTCCGCTCAGACAGTCCTCGCTCTGGCCCTGTTTTTCCAAATATTTTTCTATACGCTCCTTTGGCTAATGCGGGCCTAACGGATTCTTCTGTCCCTATAGTCATTCAATAGTTTGTCATTCCGAACCGAAGGGAGGAATCTTTCTGAATAAGTAGTGGTAACTAAAAAATGTTTGCACCACTAATGTAGAAAGATCCTTCGCTACTGCTCAGGATGACAATATAGAATCAAAAATCCCCGAAAGAAAAACTTTCGGGGATTAATTATCATCACTGTAATTTCACTGTCAAATTACCGTTACCACCTATACTCTTCAAATTCAGGGTCAGTGTGGTGCTGCCCGGATTTGTAGTGGTGATGGTATAGCGGAAAGTACTGGTGCTGCTGCCCTTGGCGCGGAACTCACAAGTCTTTCCTGCCACATACGCAGGCTTGATATAGTTGGCACGGTAGTATCCGTTGCCTTCTTCCGGAGCCTTGGTCTCTCCCGGATCCACCAGGGTACCGCCCTTGACGGTAGCCTCAATCACATCCGGAACGTAGCGCTTGATCAGCATGCTTCTGTCGCTGGAAGTAGGGAAGGTCTTCTCGTTGACTACATCCACCTCTACCTGATACAGGTTGCTGCCCAACTTCTTCACTACTGGATTTGTCATCTTCAGCTCAGGCAACTGCTTGAGGCACTGGATGATAAAGCGGCTCTGACGCTGAGCCTCGTCTTCCATGTAGCGTGGAGGAGGAGTACGTCCGATGTGCTTCTTAGGGGTACCGCCAATCCAGATTTTGCCCAACTGTGGGTGATCCACTACATGAGGCTTAACCCAGGCGTCGTCACCCAAATCCAACTTGATCCAGCGGTTATACTCGTTGTCATCCACATAACCGTCGTTATTGGTGTCTGCCTGAGGCACATTGTGATCCCACAGCTCAATCAGCATGGAATAGGCTCCCAGCAGATAATAGGTGCTGCCTAAGGTCTCACCGTAGGTGTTTCCGGAAACCGGAGTGTAATCCTTCAGGATGTAAGCGGCATCGTTCACCATTTGTGTCATCACCTGAGCATCGTGCTGGTAACCGGCACGTGCACGGTATGGAGCGGTAAATGCCCACTGATCCTGGCCCGGAGCTGCCTTTGGCGCACGTACGTCACCCACGCCCGGACCCTCGTTCGATGGAGGGAACATGTACATAATCTCACGTCCGTAGTTGTGGTAGTTCACATCCACCAGAATGTTCTTGTGGTTAGCGACAAACTTCCACATGTTGCGGGTTACTGGCTCCGAAAGAGGGTAGGACTTACCCAGATTCTTGCGGAAGTCGAATGGGAACACACGGTTAGGGTCAATACCGCCCAGGTCATCCTCTGCCATGCGTCCGTCACCGTCGTTGTCGAAACCCTCGCTGCCCAGCAGGCGGAAACGCTGTCCGTCCCACCAGTCATCCTTGGCGATGCGCACGAAACGCAAACCGTCCTTGGTCAGGCGATAGTCACCGTTGGCATCCTCGGCATACATGTTCGACAACTGTCCGTCGCCATCCACATCCTCTGTCATATCCTCGTCGTACAAGCCGTCCTTATCGTCATCCACAGGGCGGAAAGGCTCGCGAGGATTGTTCTCGGTGTTGGGGAAACGCACGTAACTGTCTACAGCATCGATGTTTACGGCAGGCAGAATATATACGGTGCTGCGTGCCAGAATGCCCGCAACCTCAGGATCATACTCCGCACGGGTACACAGGTACCACGCCAGATACATGGCATCGGTAACACCGTTCACCTCATTGCCGTGCACTGCACCGTCCACATAAACCGCAGGCTTGTCGGTATCCTTACCGGTGTTCTTGTTGGTGATAGTCATCAGCAACTGTTCGCGTCCCATGCGGCTCTTGCCGATGCTCTCCACCGAGCAATAGTTAGGATACTGCTTAGCCAGACGCTTCATGATGTCCGACAGCTCGTCATAGTTATAATATCTCTTCCAGTTGATATAGAAATCACTCTCGCCGTGCTCGCCACCGAAATTGGTCTGAACCTTATTCTGTGCCGAAGCGCTAAGGCTGCAGCACGCCAGGAGTGCATACATAAACAGTTTCTTCATGGCGATCAATATTTTACGTTCTGCATTACGGTACCACCCTTCAGTGAAGATGCCACCACTTTCACGTTCTCATTGCCTTCCACGGCTACCACCCATTTCACGGTCTGACGGTTCTGTCCGCGGAAACCCGGGATAGACTCCGTGCCGTACAGGTTGCCCAACTTCTCGCATACGTTGCCGCTCAGTACCTGCATCTTGCCCGATGCACCGATAATCCAAGCCACGTCACCGCGGTTGAACGCCATGTTCTCCGATTTATCCAGACCCGAAGGCAGCGGACCGTTGTTCACGATATCCGCACTGATCTCCACAATCTTGGTGCTGCCGGTAGACGACTGCACCTTGGCTGTCAGGTTCTCGATAGCCATCTGAGGCATCTCGCTGATGCAGAAGCGATCGAACTGCCACTGACGCTCGCAGATGGTGCGCAGCGCATCACCCGGATAGGCATTGTTAGGACCTACGTTAGCCAGCCAACCGCCCACTTCCACGTCGCCGTGCTCTGGGTGCTTGCCCTTTGTCCAGTCGATATACGAGTTGTGCGAAGCGGCATAGTTCACTATACCACGCTGATA
>JAKSLP010000019.1 GCA_024401115.1 Bacteroidaceae bacterium
ACGTCAAAATATCGGGAACACGTTGGGAACATCAGCAATTTTTCTCATTTACGTTCAGCTGATTATCAACACGTTAAATAGTACCCAAGTCCCACGTTCCGTGGGTGGTATGGTAATGAAGGAACCAGTAGCTGCCCCAAACCAGAATGACTCCTGCTGCTATGACCAGATAGAGCTGGGTTTCCAGGCTGGCTCCCATACGGTAGCTGACATAGGCAATGGTGGCTATTACCCAATTGATCAATATCATGCTGATGGATGTCACTCCATGGCTCACACCCAGGCCAATGAACATGTGGTGAAGATGGGTCTTGTCTGGCGAGAAAGGACTGCGGCCATTCAGAATTCTGGTGGTCATAACCCTGAGTGTATCGAAAATCGGCACGCTCTCGATAGACAGCGCCACGGCACATAGATTCATATTGGGGCGGAGAAGAAGGTGCTGCTCGCTGAAGTTGCTGTTCAGTAAGTAGATGACAAACCATACGACAATGATTCCCATGAGCATGGTACCGGAATCACCAATGTACATCTTGCTGGACTTTCCAAAGACATTGTGCAGCAGGAAGGGTATCAGACTGGCTGCCATGCAAAGGGCCAGGATGCAATTGGCTTCATCCTCACGAAGATAGAACAGCTGGGCAAACATGAGCGAGGCCAGGATGCAGAGACCGGAACTGAGTCCATTGACGCCATCGATCATGTTGATGGCATTGATGATGCCCACTCCGGCGAAAATGGTAATCGGTAGGACGAGCCATTGCGGCAACTGGTATATGCCCCAAAGACCTTGCAGCGTGTCAATTCCTAATGAGGTTCCCAATACCAGACAGGTGATGGTGAACATCTCAATGACTATACGGCTCCAGGGGGACATCCATAGGAAATCATCAAGCATGCCCACAAAGAACATGACACTTCCGCATAGTATGATGGGACTGATGATGGTACAGTCTATGGTAATGATGGCAAACATCATGCCTACTATCAAGCCAAAGAAGACGGCCATTCCTCCCATGACGGGAACGGGTTCTTTCTGGAGCTTGCGGGCATCGGGATTATCGACCAGGCCTTTTTGCTTAGCGAGCCGGAGGACTCGGAAGAATACCCATCTTACAGCTATCATGCTGATAATGGGGGGTATAGCGAATTTTAGGAAGGTTTCCATAATAAGAGAGTTTTTTTTGATTAGTGATTAGAGATTAGTGATTAGTGATTGATTTTTTGATGGAAGATATCGCGTTGCTCATCTTCTGATGATTAAATGATTAGGAGTAATCACTAATCCCTAATCAATATTAATCTTCTTTAGTGTAGCCGCCATAGGTGCCGTAACCATAGCCATAACCGTAACCATAGGAATAGCCGTAGCGGCCCTTACCGGCCTGGGTGCCATTAAGGACGAGAGCCATGTTAGGGAATTTCTTTTCCTTGTAGAGGTTGTCAATGCTTGGAAGTACTTCACGCTCCAGGTTACCGCTGCGGATGATGAAGCAGGTCATGTTGGCAAACTGGGCAATGATGCTGCTGTCGGCTACAAGCTCGGCTGGAGGACAGTCGAGGAGTACCACATCATAGGCGGCCTTGATGCTGGCCATCATGCCATCCAGACGCTCGCTGAAGAGCAACTCGGCTGGGTTTGGAGGAAGGGTTCCTACAGGCAGTACGTCCATGCCCTCTACCGAGGTGGCCTGAATGAGTGGGGCCCATTCAGGAACACGGCCGGCCAGATAATCGCTCAGACCGGTCTGTGGGTTGCCTACCAGATTGCTGAGGGAGGCCTTACGCATATCCATATCGATGAGCAGTACCTTCTTGTTCTTCAGGGCGAAACCGGCTCCTAAGTTTCCGGTGATAAAGGTTTTACCACTATATGGAAGGGAACTGACAATCATGATTACCGGGGTCTGGCCTACTTTGGTCATGAACTCCAGATTGGTACGGAGCACACGGAAACTCTCGTTAATGATGTTTCGGCTGCCGTGCTTCACCACAATCTTGCGAACTTCCTCGTCACGCTCGCCTTTCTTCAGCTTCTTGGCCTTCTTCTCGCCTTTCTTCAGGTAGAACGGTATCTCGCCCACAAACGGCATGGTCATGCGTTCCAGGTCCTTACGGTTGCGTACCTTGGTGTTGTTGCTTTCCTTCAGGTAGAGGATACCGAATGGGATGGCCAAGCCTGCCAGAAGGGCCATCAGGATTATTTTATTGCTGACTGGAGCGGTTGGAGCCATGCTGCCCATTGGTGGAGTGATAAGGCGGGTGTTATAGGCGGTAAAGGCCTGGGAGAGCTCGTTCTCCTCGCGTTTCTGCAGGAGGAAGAGGTACAGACTTTCCTTTACTTTCTGCTGGCGCTCTACACTCAACAGGTATTTGGCCTGATTTGGGTTGCTGGCCAACTGGCTGGTGCTCTGGTTGCGTGTGCTCTGCTGGCCACGGATCTGGGCGTTGATGCTGCTGATGGCGTTATCCATAGAGCCCACGATGGTGGTACGCATGTCTTTCAGCTTGGCATCCATATCCTGTACCAGGGGGTTCTTCTCGGATGAGTTGGCTACCAGGCTGTTGCGCTGGAGCAACTGGGCGTTGTACTCGCTGATCTGTTTCTCGATGGTAGGGTCATCGATGCCGCTGTTGGCGGGCAATAGGTCGTTCTGCTTACTGCGGTCGTTCACATAACTGCGAACCTGACGGGCCATGTACAGCTGAGCGTTTAGAATAGTGATATTGTTGCTGGCCTGTGCGGCCTGGGTCAATGCCATGGAACTGGCGGCTCCTACATCGGGCAACAGGTTCTCACTCTTGAAAGTGGAGATGTTGCTGTCCACATTACCCAACTCGTCCTCGATTACAGCCAAGCGCTCGCCAATGAACTGACTGGTGCTGACGGCTATCTGGTTCTTGTCTTTAATCCAGTTGTCGTTATACACTCCGATGAGGGTGTTCTGGAACTCCTCGGCACGCTGGATGTTCACATCGTTGTAGGTCAGGTTGATGATGTCGGCATTCTTGTTCTCCAAGGCGGCTGTGAGCTTGCTCTTGCAGGCGCTCATTGCTCCAAGCATACTACTGCGACTCACATAGATGGTCATGTTCTCGGACAACTTGGCTGGATAAGCGGATGTCTTAACCTCGGCCTTTCCGATGGCGGTCTCGACTGTTGCGCCCAGTTTGCCGCTTACGGCTGGGGCAGCCATATCGATGCCGTCTTTCTTGAAGTCGCTCAGGATGAACGAACCGTCTGGTTTCAGAGTCAGTTCGGCAGAGGCGGAGTTCATGTCGTTCAGGTCCAGGAACTCTACCTGTACCGGAAGGGTTCGGCCGTAGACGGTCAGTTTGTGGAAGGTGCCATCCACCAGATAGGTGTATTCCAGGTGCAGTCGCTTGGCGGCCTCGAGGATGAGGGCTGGCGACTGGATGGCTACCAGCTCGTTGTTCACACTACTGGCTACATCGAACATATTCAGGTCGCCTGCATTACTGAGCTGACTGACAAGAGACTGGTTGTTCTTGCCATTTTCCTTGATCTGAATGCTGGCCTGACGAGTGTATACCTTAGGGGTGCGCAACAGATAGGCGGTGGCCAGGCCGCAGCAGAGTACTACGGACAGGACAAACCAGTACCAGTTGCTAAGGCAAATGCGGAAGATATCGCCCAACGACAATGCGTTGTTATTGGGTCGCTGAATGCGGACGGTCATGCCGGGGGCGGCATTGACGCTTACGTTATTTTGAGGGGCCATAATTGTATTTGAAATTTGTCATTCATTTGTTTGTCATTCCGAACGAATGTGAGGCGCTCGAACTTGTTCGCTCTCGTAGTGAAACAGAGAGAGAATCTTTCTAAATTAGTAATGGTAACATTAAAAGAATGTTTCACTAGCCAGGAAAGATTCTTCAATACGCTTCGCTCCTTTCAGAATGACAAGAGGAAGAAAATCATTTAAAGATTAAGACGGCAATGGAAGTCAGCAATGACGCCAGCGAGATGTAGGTGGCAGTAGAGCGGGCATTGTTACCGTTGACTGTTGTCTGGCGCTTACGGTAGGCGTTTGGATCTACATAGACCACATCATCCTGCTGGAGGTAATAGGCGGGTGAATTAACCACCTGATTCAGCTTGGTAAAGTCGAGGGTGTAGGCCTTGCGGGTCTGACCCTCGTTACGGATCACCTTGACGAAGCGTCTCTCGCCCTGGATGGTCATATCGCCTGCCATGCCTAAAGCATCGAGGACGGTCACGCGGTCCTTGGTCAGGGCATAACGGCCGGGATGGTTCACCTCGCCCAGTACATTGATGAACATGTTGTCGAACTCAACGGTCACCACTGGGTCCTTGACCAGGTCTTTCTGAACCAAGAGGTTCTTGACGGTCTGGGCAACCTGAGTACGGTTCAGTCCTGCCACCATGATGATGCCCACATTTGGCACATCGATGTTACCGTTATCGTCAACGGTATAGGCAGACATCTGCTGGTTGCTGTTATTGAGAGTGGTATATCCCACACGTTGGCTGGCTATAGGTAGGTTGAACATCTGCGAGAGTTGCGGGTCGCGGCTATGTACCACAACGGTCAGCTTGTCGCCTTTCTGCAGACGGATATCCAAATCCCTGCCAATGGCATAAGTGTCACCCTCCCAGGTGTCCTGGAAGTAGGTGATGTCCTTCGGGGTGCTGCAACTGGCTATGAATAGTGTGGCCAGGAGCATCAAGAGAAACTTTGTCTTCTTCATGTTATTTAGTTTTTGTTTTTTTTCTTGCTATGATCTGTGAGCTTTGTTCGAAATGACATAATCACTCATCGCTCATCAACTAATCATTTTGGACCAAAGTCCAAAAAAATTCCTATGGGCTCTCGTATGAAAGTCCACAGTTTCTGGTACGAGATGTGTATATTCGTCCGAGTCCCTCGGAGGACGATGTTTCACACAATATATAAGTTATCAAAGGTACGGATTTTTACTTAAAAATTAGGAATTTTATTGGCACAATTTGCCATTTTGGCGTGTAAATATTACAAAATAATGATTTTTGGCTTTTTTTTCGTATATTTGCAATTCATCCAAATTCATGAGACGCTATATTTTTCTTTTACTGAGCCTGCTGATGCTGAATGCCGCTGAGGTGTTCGGGCAGGATGCTGTGCCGGTAAAACCGAAGAAATCGAATGTGTCGGCTTTAGTGAAGGAGGTGGAGAACCGGGCTTGGGCTCCGGGTAAACCGGCCAAGGTGGAGCCTGAGGTTCCGGAGAATGAGAAGCTGGCGAAGGCTATCTTAGAGTATGCCCGGAAGTACCTGGGTTGCCGGTATCAGAGTGGCGGCAAGGGGCCTAAGCGTTTCGATTGCTCGGGTTTTGTGGGGTATGTGTATCGGAATTTCGGATTCACCATGGGTGATTCCTCGGGGGATCAGTATTTGCAGGGGATTCCCATTCAGCTGCACGAATGTGAACCGGGTGATCTGATTTTCTTTAATGGTCATGCTGTTGGTTCTCGCGTGGGGCATGTGGGGATTGTGGTGTCGCGGAATGCCCTTACTGGGCAGGTGCAGTTTATTCATGCTTCGAATTCGCAAGGGGTTACGATAACGAAGTTACAAAGTGAATCGTATTATACGAAACGGTTTATTGGGGTAAAACGGATATTTTGATTTTCGCTCTTCTGTCCTACTTTTAAAAGAATGCTCCACTAGCCAGGAAAGATTCCTCCCTTCGGTTCGGAATCACAAGAAATAAAAAAAGGTTTCTGTTTTGGAAACCTTTTTTTATTTTATCGACCGGCTTTCAGGCCTTTGATTACGGCATTGGTAAAGCCATTTTCCTCCATGGTGTTAAGACCCTTGATGGTGAGGCCCCCTGGAGTGGTGACGCAATCGATTTCCTGTTCAGGATGGGAGTTGTGCTGGAGGAGCATCTCGGCTGCTCCCTTGACGGTATTGCTGACGATGTACTGGGCATCGCGGGCATAGAGGCCCATCTCTACTCCACCCTCCATGGCGGCACGGATGTAGCGGAAGGCATAAGCTATGCCGCAACTGGCAAGGGCCATGCAGGCGGGCATCTGCTTGTCGGTGACTTGCATCACTCCTCCTACCTTACTGAACATCTCGTCAACTAGCTGTATAGTTTCCTGTGGGGCTGCACATGGCACGTAGAAGGTCATGCTGCTCATCACATCGATGGCGGTATTTGGGATGACGTAGAACAACGGTGGAGTGGTTTGGCCTTCTTTCTGGAAGAGGGCGGCCAACTTTGGGGTGTCCCAGCTGGCGACTACACTCATGATGGCGGTGGTATGCTCGTAGTCGATGCTGTCCTTGATGCCGGCTACGACTTCCTCGATGAGCCAGGGTTTCACGCCTATCACG
Source organism: Bacteroidaceae bacterium (assembly GCA_024401115.1). Classification (GTDB taxonomy): domain Bacteria; phylum Bacteroidota; class Bacteroidia; order Bacteroidales; family Bacteroidaceae; genus Minthousia. Next base: position 6,368 of record JAKSLP010000019.1, read on the forward strand.
ATGAGGTCTGCTCCTACTACTGCCTCTGCATTATTAAGGGTGGTCTTGCATCCGGGGATGCTGACTTTGAATTTGTCCAGGGTCTTCTGGGTCTTTGCGGTTACTGTGATGTCTTCTGCCGCAAAGACTCCGGCTTTGTAAAAACCGCGGGCCATGCTGCCGGCCATGTTTCCGGCACCTATGAAGGTTATTTTCATATTGTTATTTTATTTTTAGTATCGTATTGTCATTCTATTATTTTTTGTCATCCTGAACGTATGTGAACCAACGGTCGCCGTAGGAGGCGTAGCCGAGGTAGGCAATGGATCTTTCCTCGCGAGTATGAAAAGTATGCACTACTTATTTAGAAAGATTCTTCGCTCCGCTCAGAATGACAATGTGGTTTACTGAATTTCTTTCATCATTTGCTCAATAGCTGCTTCCAGCTGTGCATCCTTACCATTAAGGATGTCAGCAGGATTGTTATAGACAGTAATGTCTGGAACAAGGAGCTGATTCTCAAGGTACTCGCCTCGATTATCCATGGAACCGACCATTGGGATTCCGAAGACAAGGGTGTTGTCGATCTGAGTTTCCCACCATACGGCTGTCATGGTGCCGGGAACGGGGGCTCCGATGAGCTTACCTACCCCGAGCTCCTTGTAGAGCCATGGGGTGCCGTGGGCGTTGGAGTAGTTGTCCTCGCATACCAGCATGCAGCTCTTGCCGGTGTACTTGTTGTATGGGTCGCGACCGATGAACTGGCCGCGTGGGGTGTAGCGGGTGTACTCCTTGCCGCTGAGGAGGGTGATGACATCGTCATGCAACCAGCCGCCTCCGTTGTGACGGGTGTCGACAATCAGGGCCGGGGTGTTGCGGTAACGGCCCAGGGCCTCGTGATAGAGGGTGCGGAAACTTGGGCTGTCCATGCCCTGGATGTGGATGTATCCTACCTTGCCTCCGGATTTCTCCTCCACAATCTTGCGGTTGCGCTCTACCCAACGGTGGTACAGCAGGTCGCGCTCGGCCGAGGTGCTGATAGGCTTCATCTCCACCTCGAAGGTCTTGTCGGTGGCTGGGTTCTTGATGCCCAGGCGAACCTTCTTGCCTATCTTTCCGCCCAACAGGAACTCCTCGTTGCCCATGCCGTCCAGTTCCACGCCATCGATGCTCTCGATGATGCAGCCTTCGGTCACATCGCTCTTCTTCAGGGCGAGTGGGCTCTTGGCCATAATCTCCTTGATTTTCAATCCCTTTCCGGTGTAGGTGTCGTCATAGAACAGACCGAGTTTGCCGACTGTGATGCCGCTGGTCAGTCCGATGTTGTAACGGGCTCCGGTGTGCGAACCGTTCAGCTCGCCCAGGAGTTCGGACAGCAGGTCCTGGAAATCGTAATTGTTGTTGATGTATGGCAGGAACTTCTCGTAATTGTCGTGATAGCCATTCCAGTCGTATCCGCGGATGGTGGGGTCGTAGAACTTCTCGTTCACCTGGCGCCAGATGTGGTCGAAGATGTACGCACGCTCCTCGGCCGGACGGTAGTTGAAGATGGCCTCAAAATCGACTGATTTAGAGCTACTTTTGCCTAGTTCCATTTTCTTGATGCCGCCTCCGCTCACGAAGAACAGGTTCTTCTGCTCCTTGTCGGTCTCCAGGCCGCGGCCGATGCTCTCAGCCAGCAGCTCAGTATCGTGCTTCTTCAGGTCGATCTTCCACAGGTGGTTGCCGTCCTGACTGGGGGCGGTATAGTATAAGGTCTCGCCTTTCTTGTCCATGATGGCCGAACCCATGCTGGCCGATGAACTGGTGAGGCGGATGATGCGGTCTTCCAGATTCTCCAGATTGAAAATCAGGTCCTTAACCGGCTCATCCTTCTTGGCGTTGGCCGCCTGAACAGGCTTGTTGGTCTTCTCGGAAACCTTCACGGGCTCGTCCTTCTTCTCGTCCTTCTTGTCGCCTTCCAGCAGTTCCACCTCCTCCTTGCTCATGGTGAACTTGTCGTACGCATCGATGTCGAAGAACATCAGGTACCAGTCGCTCTCGGCTCCCCAGGAACCGTGGCTGCGGTAACCGGCACGGTCGCTCTCCCACAGCATGGCTTTTCCATCGAGCACGAACTGGGCTGAACCATCGCTATAACCGCTGAGTGTAAGGTTGTGAATTTCAGAGCCATCGGCCTTTACCAGAGCGATGTCCTTGTTGTTCCAGCCGCCTACTGCGATGTACTCGCTCAGCAGCCACTTGCTGTCGGGTGCCCACGAGAAATCCTGGTCGCCATCGCTGTAGCTGTACTCCCACTGGCCGTCCATGGCGGTATTCACGCGACCGCTGGCCAGATCGATGACGCGAAGGGTGGTTCGGTTCTCCAGGAACGCCACCTTCTTGCCGTCCGGGCTGAACTTAGGCTGGAAACTGGTCTGATCGGATTTGGAGATGTTCTTCTCCACAATGTTCTTGGCATAGACCATTTGCTTGGCGTCTTTGTCCTGAATCTCAGCCTGATAGATCTGCCACAGACCCTTGCGCTCGCCTGCATAGACGATGGATTTGCCGTCTGGGGCAAAGTGCACGTTTCGCTCCTGGTCGGGGGTATCGGTAATCTGAACGGTGGTCTTATAGTCGGTACTGGTCACGTACACATCGCCATGCATGACGAAGGCCACCTCCTTGCCGGATGGGGAAACCGAGAAGTCGGTCACGCCACTGGTGCGGATAGAGCGGATGACATCCTTATCCTGTCGGTCGGATACCACATTGATATTCACTTTCTTAGCCTCGCCACCGTTCTTGCTAGTGTACAGCTCGCCATTGTAGCTGAAGCAGAGGGTGCCGTTGTTGGAGCGGCTCAGGAAGCGGACCGGATGGGTGGTGAACTGGGTCACGGGGGTGCTGGCTGCCGAGCCAATCTCGCCCTTGTACACGTTCATCGAACCGCTCTTCTCGCTCAGGTAATAATAGGTGTTGCCCTCGCCCCAAACCGGGTCACGGTCCTCGCCCTCGAACGAGGTGAGTTTGGTGTAGGTATTGGCCTGAGGGTTGTACTGCCAGATGTCGCGGGTGATGGATGAGGTGTGGTGCTTACGCCACTCGTCCTCGTAGCCTTTCCAGTCGTTGTAGAGCCATGTGCCGTCCTGGCCGATGCTGATGTTTTCCATCGGCATGGAGCTGACCATCTGAGGGCGACCGCCCTGGAGGCTGATGCTGTAGACCTGGTTCCAGCGGCCGCCTGGGAACTCCATATCTGTGGTGGATGGGCGGATGACGCTCTGGAACAGGATGGTCTGGTTGTCCTTCCAGCAGATCAGTTTCTTGTTGCTCTGCACGTTGGTCAGGCGGGTGGGAACGCCACCTCGGGCGTCCATCACATAGACTTCCGATACGCCTTCGCGGTCGCTGGTGAAGGCGATTTTGGTTCCGTCCGGGCTCCAAACGGGAGTGGTGTCATAGGCGGAATTAGTGGTGAGCTGTCGGGCGTCACCTCCATTGACCGAAACGGAGTAGATATCGCCTTTGTAGTAGAAGGCGATGGTGTTTCCGTCTGGGCTTATTGCGTTTTGGCGGAGCCATAGAGGGGTTTCCGCAAAGGCAATGCTTGCTGATGAGGCAAGGATTGCAGAAAATAATACTTTTCTATAATTCATTATGTTGTTTTTATTTAAAAACTATTTATCCGCTCAAGCCGCGGAGGCTCATCATTTTCTTTGCTTGTACAAAGAAAACGATGCAAAAGAAATACCCCGCACGCGTCGTCAGCTAAAAATGGCTTCTCGTTCGGCGCTGCGGAACTCGCTTCGCTCAGACAGTCCTCGCTGTTCCCTCACTCCTGCACCATTTTCTTAACGCTTCCTTTGGCTATCGCGGAATTTTACTCGCAACATTGCTTCGCTCGTTGCTCTTACAGTTCTTACAGATTACAATCCGTTAGGCCCGCATTAGCCAAAGGAGCGTATAGAAAAATATTTGGAAAAACAGGGCCAGAGCGAGGACTGTCTGAGCGGAGAGAAACGAAGCGAGTTCCGCAGCGACCTGTTTTTGTGAATATTTTTTAGCGACGACGCGTGCGGTGGATTTTCTTTGTTTCGTTTCTTTGTTCCATGACAAAGAAATGAAAAGCCCCCACGGCTTGAGTGGGGCCACCGCGGCCTGAGCGAAAAACCTATAATTCTAAACATAAAAGGGGAATAATCCCCTTTTATGTTTTAGAAGTCTCTACCCTCAAACAATTGAGTGCTAACCGCTGATGACTTATGCGATGACGCATTAAAGTTATAGCTGATAGACGCTACAATATTCGGGTAGCGGGGCTTTACATTCGTGATGGACTTCAGGCCGGCAGCCTCGCGGATATTGTAGTAGCGGGCGGTATGGAACACGTCATGGGCGACAACTGAGATGGTGATCTTGCCCTTGGCGAGGTTCTGGCGGGCGGCTAAATCCCAGTAGACATAGGACTTTTCACGGCCCTGGGTCAGGATCTTGGGACCTACCACATGGGTGTCGAGCTGGACCTTGGTCTCCTTGGCTACGGAGAAGGTATTCAGCCAGTTGATGGTGTAGTAGATTCCGTCACGATCGGTACAAACCGGACACTTGGCGGTAAAGTCGTACTGGAACACGCTTCCGTTCAGGGTGCTGTTCCACCAGCGGGCTGGACGGGTGACGAGACTCATCTCGATTCCCTTCTCGGACTGGTTTCCGGCATTGACGATGGAGTCGAGGGTTACACCCGGCTCGTATGGACGGCGAACCCAATCGGTAATGTCGCGTCTGTCGCGATAGTAACCGGTGACTGCCAGCGAGTTGCCCTCACCCAGCGACTTGCGCCAACTGAGCTCGATGGAGTGGATGTACTCGGGACGGATATCAGGGTTGCAAGTCTTCTTGGTGTAATAATCCTCGTAGGTGATGTATGGCTCGAGGTTCCAGATTCCCGGACGGTTGGTGCGGTACGAGTAGCCCAGCGCCAGGGTACCGGCCTTGCCCATGTCGTAGCTGAGGTGTGCGGATGGGAACAGGCGAGTGTAGTTGTAGTCGCGACTGGCATCCTTCACCTCGATGTCCACCTTATCAATCACATGATCGGCACGAACACCGGCATCGTACGAGAACTTGCCGATCTGGTCGCTCAGCATACCATAAACCGAGTGGGTCTGTCTGCGGTAATAGAACGGAGTGTACATGTCGTCCTGCCACTCAAACTCCTGCTTGTCGCGGTCCCAATATTTAATATGGTAGTCGCCATGCTCGCTATAGGTGGTGTACTGGTAGCCCAGCTCCAACTTGCCGTTCTGGCTGAACGAGTGCTTGTAGGCCAGCGAACCATCGCAATCCCAATGATGCTCAGCCTCATAACCGCGGGTTCCCTCGAAACGGTAGTTCTTCACGAACATGTTACTCTCGGTATACTCCAGCGCATCCCAGTCGTAACGGAAACGGCTTGTGACATCAAACTGATTCTTGGCATTGATCTTCCAGGTATAGGTCAGAGCAGCCTGGAACAGGTTCTTCAGCAGGTCGTACTTATCGTGCGCATCGAACACGTTGCGGCTGATTCCTGCTGCGCCAATCTTCTCGCGGGTCTCGTCATAATCCATGTCACCACCCTTCCAGTTGCTGGTCTGGCCGTACTGGAAATCGAGTGCGAGGTTATGATTATCCTTGACGAACTGCCAACCGGCCTTGGCCACACGGGTGTAGCTGTCGCGCCAGCGGAGGCCATCGGCCAGGGAACGGGTGATGATGCCATCGACCTGGGTGATCTTCTCCTGGGTGAAATCGGAACGGCTGGCCACATCCTGCAGGTTGGTTCCCACATAGAAATTGTGGTGGCCGGCACGATAGTTCAGGATGGCGTCCACATTCCAGGTGCCGTGGGTAGAGCCGGACAGGTTGAGCAAGCCGCTCCAACCGGCTGTGAGGGCACGCTTGGTGGTGATATTGATGATACCCACATCGCCATCGGTCTTGTAACGGGCTGACGGTGTGGTGATTAGCTCGACATCCTTAATGCTGGAAGCCGGAATGGCACGAAGCGCATCGGTTCCGCTCAATGGGCTGAGCTGGCCATCGACATAGACGAGGAAGTTGCTCGAGCCGCGGAAGGTCATGCCGCCATCGGAGTTGACCTGGACGGATGGTGTGGTGGCGAGGACGTCAACAGCAGTACCGCCACTGGCGGTTACGGATGACGAGCCGCTGATGGACTGGCGGTCGAGCTTGTAGACAATCTGGTTCTTCTCGCCCACGACAGTCACCTCCTTCAGGCCCACAGCCAGCTGGTTGATTTGGATGGTTCCCAAATCCACGGTCTGACCGCCCCGGAGGGTGAGTTTATCACTTACATATGGGTCATAGCCGATCATGCGGACCATGACCAGGACTTCCTGAACGGGGATTTTGTCGATCAGGAAGCCTCCGTTGTTCACCATGCCCGAGGCCACCACTTTATCGTTGAGGTTGGTGACGACCACATCGGCATATTCGACTGCAGCTCCGGTAGCTGCATCTACTACTTTTCCTTGGATCTTAGCGGTTTGGGCGCTAATTGCCAAGGGTAATAGTAGGAATAGTAATGATAAAATCTTTTTCATATTATCGACTCATCTTGACCGGTTTGATGAAACCGTCCTTATCAAACTCCAACTTATCGATGCAGACTTCACGCTCGTTACCGCGGTTACTCCACAATGGACGGCGATGGTAAACGATGTAGTACTTATCGGTTCCTGGAACATTGATTACGGAATGGTGACCGGCTCCGGTAGCGATGGATGGATCCTGCTGCAGAATCTTTCCGATGCGCTTGAACGGACCGAATGGGCTGTCGGCTATGGCATAGGCTACACAGTAGTTTGGACCGGTCCAACCGCCCTCGCTCCACATGAAGTAGTACTTGCCGTTGCGCTTCAGCATGAACGGACCCTCGACATAGTTCTCCGGAGTAACCTCCTTGAACATGGTGCCGTCCTCGAATGGAACAATGCTCTTCAGGTCGTCACCCATCTTGCAGATGTTGCAATGACCCCAACCGCCATAGTACATGTAGTACTGGCCATCGTCATCACGGAACACGAACTGGTCGATAGGCTGAGCACCATTCTCGATGGTACCGATCAGCGGCTTGCCCAGGGCATCCTTGAAAGGACCGGCAGGATTGTCGGCTGTAGCCACTCCGATACCGCCAATCTCACCCTCGTGCACATCGTTACCGCCAAAGTACAGGTAGTAGGTGCCGTTTCGCTCGATGATGGCTGGAGCCCACAACGAGAACTGCAACCAAGGCACGTTCTCCATGGTCAGTACCTTTGGATGCTTGGTCCAATGTTTCAAATCCTTAGATGAGAAAGCATCCAGGTAGGTCTGGATGTTATACTCGCGCCAGCCGGCAATGGTCTGACGGTTCAAATCCTCGTTGCCCTGCAGGACAGCATCGCCATAAGGCCATGAAAGTGTGGGATATACCCAATACTGACCCTCGAAGAAAGCACCCTCTGGGTCGGCATACCAGCCCGGGAAGACCGGATTAACGCTCTTGCCCACCTTATATTTACGGGTAATCTTGGCACTCAGAATCTTCACGTCATCCAATGGGCGGTCGTTCTTATCGGTCTCCACATTCTGAATCACGTCCACAATCTCCAGGCCGCGGGTCACCTCGCCAAAGACGGTATAGCTGCCGTCCAGATGAGGAGTTCCGCCCAGGTTCTTATACTCCTCCTTCTGCTCCTTGGTGAGTTTGTACACGCCATTGGTGCTCTTGGTGATGCGCTCCTGCTGAGCCTCGATGGCCTGATCGTCATAGGTCTTACCCCAAACGATATAGAACTGATACTGCGAACTGTTGCGCAACGGGTTCGAGCGGTCGCCTTCACGGGCAGCTGCCAGGGCTCCACGCTTGTGGAAGTACTTAGGCATGCGCACCTCGATAGGCACCTGCTTGGTCTCGGCTCCATCGCCCAGCAACTGGCCCTTGGTAGCCTTCTTGCTGTCAGGATCACCTGCCTGAATCATAAAGTCCTTGATGACACGATGGAACAGGACACCATTATAGAATTTGTCCTTTACATTCTTCAAAAAGTTGTCGCGATGCTGTGGAGTCTCGTTGTAAAGCTCCACCACAATAGTACCTTTGTTGGTCTGAAAAGTCACCTCCGCACGCTGGTCCTGTGCGTAAAGCATGACACAAAAGGTCAATGCAATAAGGGTAAATAGTTGTCTCATGATTGTGTTTTGTAATGTTTTAGGTACAAAGTTAGTCTATTTTTTATATAAATAGGACAAAATGCGAGCAAAAGTGTTAAATTTGCAGATGATTTTCCAATGTCATTCTGAGCGTAATGAAATGCAGCGAAGAATCTTGCTGAATAAGTGATGATTTTCATACTCGCTCGGAAAGATGTTTCGCTTCGCTCAACATGACAAAGAGGGAGCGGAAACGAGTATAAAAGAGTATTATGAACGAAGACATTAAAAAAGGATTATTTGCATTTATTCCCGTACTGGTGCTGGTGTGTTTCCTGGCCATCGTGATCCGACTGTACGGAAGTGATGCCCTTTCGGGTGGCAGTCAGACCGCTCTGTTGCTGGCGTCTGGCGTATGCTTTCTGCTGGCGCGACTGAAGAACGGCAAGCAGGTGTTTGCCGATTACGAGCGGGTGGTTTGCGACAACATCGGTAAGATTGGCTCGGCCATCATCATCCTGATTTTCATCGGAGCCCTCTCGGGTGTGTGGATGGTGAGCGGCATTGTTCCGGAGCTGATCTATTACGGCATCCACATCATCAACCCCAACCTGTTCCTGATTTGCACGTGCATCATCTGTGCCATCGTCTCGCTGATGGTGGGCAGTAGCTGGACCACCATCGCCACCGTGGGTGTGGCCCTGATCGGTATTGGCGAGGCCTTAGGTTTCAGCCACGGGTGGATAGCGGGTGCCATCATCTCGGGTGCGTATTTTGGCGATAAGATGTCGCCCCTAAGCGATACTACCGTCCTGGCATCGAGCATGAGTGACGTGCCGCTGTTCAAGCATATCCGCTACATGATGATTACCACGGTTCCTACCGTAGCCATCTGTCTGACGGTTTTCGGCATTGTGGGCATTACGCACGAGCCGAGTAGCGTGACCCAGGTGGGCGAATATACCGAGGTGCTGGACAAGACGTTCAACCTGAGTCCCTGGCTGATGCTGGTTCCGGTATGTACGGGTGTGCTGATTTACCGAAAGATGCCTTCGATCATGGTGCTGTTCCTGAGTACATTGTTGGGTGCCATTGCGGCTGTCATCTTCCAGCCTGAGGTGCTGACTCAGATTTCGGGCCTGGAGACGACAAGTGCCGAGAGCATTCTTCGTGGTGTGCTGCAGAGCATCTATACCAGCACGCATATCGATTCGGGCAATGCCACCATCAACGACCTGATTGAGAGCCGAGGCATGGCGGGCATGCTGGATACCATCTGGCTGATTCTGTGTGCGATGTGCTTTGGCGGCTGTATGTCGGCCAGCGGCATGCTGGAGGATATGGGCAAGCTGTTTACAGCTTTCACCCGCAGAAGAACGAGTCTGGTGGCTTCGACCGTGGCGACCGGTATCTGCATGAACTGTACGGTGGCTGACCAGTTCCTGAGTATCATTCTGACGAGCAACATCTTTAAGAAGATGTATGTGGAGCAGGGCTATGAGGGACGCTTGATGAGTCGTGCGATTGAGGATTCGGCTACGGCTACTTCTCCTCTTATTCCGTGGAGTACGTGCGGTATGACGCAATCAGCTATCTTGGGTATTCCGACAATGGTGTATTTCCCGTATTGCCTGTTTTGTATTATCAGTCCGGTGATGAGTATTATGGTGGCGTTTCTCGGTTACAAGATTTTTAGAACCGAGGGTTCTAAAAATAATTGATAATTCTCTCTCCGCTTCGCTATGAGAGCGAATCAAAGATTCGAGCGGATAATTGACAATTGATAATTAAAAAAGGAGTGGTTTTTGATCACTCTTTTTTTTGCTCACTACAAGGAAACTACACAAGGGTCCCCTTGTGTACTCAAGTTAAATCTCTACATTTGTCATCCTGAGCGGTAGCGAAGGATCTTTCCAGGCTAGTATGTAAAGTATGCACTACTTATTTAGAAAGATTCTTGCTCCACTTTGTTACGCAAGCGAGCAAAGCTCGAGCGCCTCACATACGTTCGGAATGACAAGGGGGACAGAAGAAACGGCAAGGCCCGCATTAGCCAAAGGAGCGTAAAGAAAAATATTTGGAAAAACAGGGCCAGAGCGAGGACTGTTTGAGCGGAGCGAGTTCCGCAGCGACCTGTTTTTGTGAATATTTTTTAGCGACGACGCGTGCGGTGGATTTTCTTTGTTTCGTTTCTTTGTTCCAGGACAAAGAAATGAAAAGCCCCCACGGCTTGAGTGGGGCCTCGCGGCCAGAGCGGAACTACACAAAAAAAGGAGTGATTTTCATCACTCCTTTCTTATCACAAAATAACAGTTTTTTGAATCTTTACTCAGCTGCAGGAGCTGGAGTTTCTGCTGGTGCTTCAGCTGGAGCTGGAGCCTCGGCTGCAGGAGCCTGATCCTGAGCTGCAGGGAATGCCTGAACATTGTTAGGATTGATAGCACGCTGGATAGCTGCATCCTGCTCCATCACACTTCCTGTACCGGAGTTAATGCTTGTCAGGGTATAAGAAGATGCGATGCTCAATACTACGATGACAGCAGCAAGTGTCCAAGTGGTCTTCTCCAAAACGTCAGTAGTCTTGCGAACACCCAACAGGCCGTTTGATGAAGAAAAGGCTGAAGCCAAACCGCCACCCTTAGAGTTCTGAATCAATACAACCAGAATCATCAGAATGGCTGCCAGAACTGCAAAAGTTACTAATAAAATAAACATTTCTTTACTTTTATTTTTTTTTATTTATAATCAATTTTTCGAGAAATCTCAATTGGTCTGCAAAGTAAGCATTTTTTTTTGGATTTTTCAAACTTAATCGCTGAATAATTTCTGCTGCTTTGGAATATCTGCCCTGTTTGATGTAAATTCGGGCCAAAGTCTCAGTCAAACAGCTGGAATCGCCCGTTTCATCGGGTGTTTCAAGTACAGGTGCGGTCTGAGGATTGTCGGGCAAAGTGATGCCTTCGTTCTCCTGAATGTTTATGAAATTATCGATCAAATCGACCGTCCGGGACGACTCGGGTGTGGGCTGATCCTGCTCGGGAACGGCATCTTTCAACTGCATGAGATAGGCCACATAATCGACTGCCGGATTGACCGGAACATTAGGGCGCTTGGGCTCCTGCTCGGTAGGCAATGTCTGCAGGAAATTGTCGATGAGCGAGAGCGTGCGGTCGGTATTGTACTCTTCCCTCTCCTCGGCCACGGTACGCTCGTGAGGCTGGATGACATAATTCTTACCCTCGATCATGTTGAACAAGGCCCGGCAGTCGGCCACATAGAAGGCGGCCTTGCGAAGCTCATCGCCAAAACTGCTGTCGTGCATCAGGTACAGGTTCTGGAGGAAAAGCAGACGGGCTGCCTGGTCGAACGGGAAACGGGCCAGATGACCTCTCAGTTCGAAGAGCGTGTCCTGATTCAGGAGTTCCGCATGATTGATGTATTGGTATACGTTAGTTGCCATTACCAGTTTGCTACTGTCGCGTTAAATATTTGATCTACAATATCCTTACACATCTGTTCCACCAACTCCTCCTGTACGGCTGAGAGCTGCTGGCGGCTGTCGTACTGGGTGGTTGCCGAGAACTGACGCTCGAAGTCCTGGTTGTGGTCGGCATTGTTGGTGAAGCGCACGTTGACGGTCATCTTAAGGGATACCTGAGCCGAATAACCATCGGCACCAACGGCCTGGTTCATCTGTGAGTAGTCGGTAATCTCACCCGCAATCTGAAGGTCGCCATTACGCTTCACCTGCTGCAGGCGGGTGGAACGCGCATACACATCGGTCAACTGATTGTTGAACATGCTGGCCATGGGTCCCCACACATACGATGAACGGATGGGGAACTGCTCGATGGTAATCGACTTGGTCTTATTGTAGTCGATTGACGCACCATTGAACTGATACGAAATACTGCATGAAGTAAGCAGTAGGATGCACGATAAAGCGCTAAATATGAAATGCTTAATCCAAGCCATATTTCTGAATTTTACGGTATAGGGTACGTTCGGAAATGCCCAGTTCCTCGGCTGCCGGATGACGGCGACCGTTGTACTTGTTGAGCACGCGGGCTATTAACTGTTTCTCGTTATCGCGGATGGATGGCGCCAGAGCCTCGCCCGAAGCGGCATCGTTCTCATCGCCCTTCAGTTCCTCGGCATCCAGGAACTCCACCTCATCGGTATGGGTATAGATAGGCTGGTCGGCCTTTGGGGTGGCCAACTGGGGCAGAACGGGAGCCACGGCTGTGGTGGCATCGGCCGGAGTGCCGGTAGCGGCAGCCAGCTTCTTCTTCAGTTCGTTCACGTCCTGGGTCAGGATGGAAATCATGCTGAAGAGCATGGCCCTATCCTTCTCGTACGAATGCACGCCCTCATCGAAAGAGCCCCCTCCCACTACAGCCAAGTCGGTAGTCTCGCGGTCGTGCGGGATATAGTTCTCCAGGATGTCCACGGTCAGCAGACGCTCCTTCTCCAGCAGGCTCATCTGTTCGGTGATGTTCTTCAGCTGGCGGATGTTTCCCGGCCACTTATAGCTCATCAACGCCTGCTTGGCCATGTTGTCGGCCAGACGGATAGGCGGCATGTTGTATTTCTCGGAAATCTCGGTGGCGAACTTCAGGAACAGCATAGGGATATCCTCCTTACGCTCGCGCAAGGGAGGAAGGTTGATAGGAATGGTGTTCAGACGGTAGTACAGGTCCTCGCGGAATCTTCGCTCCACGATGGCCCGGTTCATGTTCACGTTGGTGGCAGCCACAATGCGGACATTGGTCTTGCGCACCTCGGAAGAGCCCACACGGATGAACTCGCCCGTCTCCAGCACACGGAGCAAGCGGGCCTGGGTGGCCATAGGCAACTCGCCCACCTCGTCCAGGAAGAGGGTTCCGCCATTGGCCGTCTCGAAATAGCCGGCATGGTCGCTGGATGCTCCTGTAAATGAGCCTTTCATGTGTCCGAAGAGTTCGGAATCGATGGTGCCCTCAGGGATGGAGCCACAGTTGACCGCAAAGTATTTTCCATGCTTTCTGCGGCTGTTGTCGTGGATGATGCGGGGAATGACCTCCTTACCCACACCACTCTCTCCGATGATGAGGACAGAGGTATCGGTTGGGGCGACTTGGAGTGCCACGTCCAAAGCATGGTTCAAGCCGTAGGAGTTGCCCACGATACCATACTTCATCTTTAAACTCTGAAATTCAGGTGTTACCATGATTCTTTTCTTTGAACTGACAAATTTACGGATATTTTTTTAGAAACAAAAAAAAAGGCTTGCAGATTTGCAAGCCTTCTTTTTTATTTAGATTTATTAGATAAACCACTTTACATAGCAGAAGTCCTGACGGTGAGGCAGATCGCTGTTCTTAGGGAACATACGGTAAGCTACCTTGTAAGAACCTGCGGTATCCATAACGTGCTCCAGCTCGAAGGTGTACAGGTTGCCCTCCTTCTTCACTACGTTCATTGGCTCTACGCTCTTGATGCGGGTCTCGCCCTTCTCATCAACATAAGTAGTTACCAACTCGATACCGATTGCATTGTCCAAGCCCTGCTCGTCAACGATGTGGCGAACGGTATACTTCTTACCGGTCTCAACCAGACCCTTAACCAGAGCCTCTTCCTTCTCAGTAGAAACAACATGGATGCCGTCCCAACGCTGAGCAACGGTCTCCTTCCACTGAGCGATCTCGCGAGCCATCTTGCAGTTGTCTGCTACCAGGGAAGCCTTGCGGGTTGCCATTGGGCAGTAGAAACGCTCGAAGTAGTCGTCCAACTGACGCTTCATGGTGTAGTGAGGAGCGATCTGAGCGATAGAGTTCTTGATGGTCTTTACCCAACCCTCTGAGTAACCCTTCTCGTTCTTGTTGTAGTACAGAGGCAGGATCTCGTTCTCCAACAGGTTGTAAATGGTAGTAGCATCCAGCTGATCCTGGTGCTCCTGGTTCTGGTAAGTGCGCTTGTCGGTCAATGCCCAACCTGCACCCTCACGGTAACCCTCGTACCACCAACCGTCCAATACAGACAGGTTAACAACACCGTTCATCAGAGCCTTCTCACCTGAGGTACCAGATGCCTCCAATGGACGAGTTGGGGTGTTCATCCAGATATCAACACCAGATACCAGACGACGAGCCAGCTGCATATCGTAGTTCTCCAGGAAGATGATCTTACCCAGGAACTCTGGACGACGTGAAATCTCGAAGATCTTCTTGATCAGACCCTGGCCGGCACCATCGTGTGGGTGAGCCTTACCGGTGTACAGGAACTGTACAGGGTACTTAGGGTTGTTAACGATCTTAGCCAGACGATCCAGGTCAGAGAACAACAGGTGTGCACGCTTGTAAGTAGCGAAACGACGACCGAAACCGATGATCAATGCGTTAGGATTGATCTGGTTAACAACAGAGATGATGCGCTTAGGATCACCCTGGTTCTTCAGCCAGTTGCCAGTGAACTCCTTCTTGATATAGTCGATCAGCTTGTTCTTCAAGCCTACGCGAGTCTCCCAAATAACCTCATCAGGTACATTGTAGATGCTCTTCCACAACTCAGCGTTGCTCTGATCCTTGTAGTACTTCTTGTCGAAGAACTTGCCGTACAGAGTCTTCCACTCGGTAGCACTCCAGGTTGGGAAGTGAACACCGTTGGTAACATAACCTACATGGCTCTCCTCTGGGAAGTAACCGTTCCAGATACCGGCAAACATCTTCTTAGAAACCTCGCCGTGCAACCAGCTAACACCGTTAACCTCCTGTGAGGTGTTGCAAGCAAAGGTAGACATACAGAAGCGCTCGCTGTGGTCGTTAGGATTCATACGGCCCATGCCAATGAACTCGTCCCAAGAGATACCCAGCTGATCAGCATAACCACGCATGTACTTGCTGAACAGACCCTCATCGAAGTAGTCGTGACCTGCAGGAACTGGAGTGTGAACAGTATACAGAGAAGATACGCGTACCAACTCCATAGCCTCGTTGAATGAGTAACCCTCCTTTACGAAGTCAACCAGACGCTGTACGTTGCACAGAGCTGCATGACCCTCGTTACAATGGTAGATGTCTGGCTTGATGCCCAGACGGTTCAACAGGATGGTACCACCGATACCCAACAGGATCTCCTGCTTGATACGGTTCTCCCAGTCGCCACCGTACAGAGAGTGAGTGATAGGACGGTCGAACTCAGAGTTCATCTCGTTGTCGGTATCCAGCAGATACAATGGAATACGACCAACGTTTACGCGCCATACATAAGCGTGTACCTGATAGTTGATGTAAGGAACATCGATTACCAGTGGATGACCGTTCTCGTCAACAACGCGCTCGATAGGAAGTGAGTTGAAGTCCTGTGCCTCGTAGTTAGCAATCTGCTGACCGTCCATAGACAAGGTCTGGGTAAAGTAACCGAAACGATACAGGAAACCTACTGCACACATGCGTACATTAGAATCGGAAGCTTCTTTCAAATAGTCACCGGCCAGTACTCCCAAACCGCCTGAATAGATCTTCAAAACCTGATTAAGACCATACTCCATACAGAGATATGCGACAGAAGGACGCTTCTCGTTTGGCTTCTCTGCCATGTAAGCCTTGAACTCGTCATAAACCTTGTCCATCTGGCCTACCAGAGCCTTGTCCTTTGCCATTTCTTCCATCTTCTCGTAGCTCAAACGGCTCAAGAACAGAACTGGATTCTTTTCAGCAGCTTTCCACGCAGCTTCATCAATACTAGCGAACAGGTCACGTGCACTGTGATTCCATGACCACCACATATTGTGAGCCAATTCATTGAGTTTCTCCAACTGAGCAGGCAAAGTAGCGTTTACGCTTACCTCTTTCCAGTTGGCCTCATTTGTGTAACTTGCTTTAATCTTCATAATAACTCTCAAATATTTAAAAGTGTTTTTTAATTCATTTTTCCCTGGCGCATCTGAGCGTGCTGGTAAGCTTCCTCATAGGCCATATAATAATAGGTGATAAATTCAGACCACAACGCCTTCTTGGCCAGGTTGCCTGCCTTCTTGCGTGTGTTCTGCTTCTCCTTGTCGCTCATGTGCGAGTAACGGATGACAGTATCGCGGATGGCATCGGCCACCTCATCGAAGTTGTAGTCGGAACGGTGGATAACCTTTACGCCATCCTCAATCTCGCCCTGCTTGCCGAACACCTCGTTGGCCCACAAGCCGAAGCCGGCCAGGTCGGTGGTGATGGTAGGCACCTTGAAGGCAACGCTCTCCAGCGGAGTGTAGCCCCATGGCTCGTAATAAGAAGGATAAACGCTCAGGTCGTTACCCAAAATCAGATCGTAATAGTGCATGTTCAGGATACCGTCCTTACCGTCCTGGTAGCATGGTACGAAGATAACCTTCACCTTCTGGTCAGGGTTATTGTCCATACCGCAGCTGCTGAGCTTGTTCAGTACGTTATCGTTGTTCATGTCGTTCAGCCAATGGGTCAGCATAGGCCATTCCAGAGGAGTGTCGAACTGCTCCTTGCTGGCCAGACGCTCCTGCAAATCCTGACGGGCAGGACCCACCCATCCCGGAACATTGACGAAGGCTACTACATTCTGCTTCAGGCGGGTGTCGTGCGACAGGCGGCACATGGCCTCCAGGTAAACATCGATACCCTTATTCTTAAACTCGTAACGGCCGCTGGTAGCCAGAATCAGGGTGTCATCACCCAACTGGGTGCCCAACAGCTTGTTGGCAACCTCCAGCAGACGGGCACGAGCCTTCTTGCGCTTGGCGGTAAAGGCTGCACCTACCGGTACGAAATCATTCTCAAAACCATTTGGCAATACCACTCCGGCAGGAATATCGAGCAGCTCCTTGCACTCGTTGTCGGTAATGTGGCTTACGGTAGTAAAGCAATCCACGTTGTGAGCAGTCTGCTTCTCGATGGAATGCTTGCTCTGCATGTTCAGCTCACCTGCCATCTGATCGCCATTGTAAGCATACAGGAAATCGTAAAGTGGCTTGTGATTGCCGGCAATACTACGGCCGATGCTGGTGGCATGGGTAGTGAAGATGGTGGCAATCTCAGGAACTGCCTTCTGAACGTAAAGGGCACCCAGGCCGGTCATCCACTCGTGAGCCTGATAGATGACCTTATCTACATCTTCCAGGTTGGCACGATAGAAGCTCTCCACTACCAGACCGGCAGCATAAGAGAACATGGTTGCCTCGTCATAATCGCCATAGGCATGCAGAGAATCAATCTGGTAATTCTCCCAGCCCCATGCAAAAATATCGTTCTTGATTTCGAAGAAAGGATGAAAATCAACCAGGATAACCATTGGCTGACCCGGAATGTTCCAGCGGCCCATGCGAACCTTCAATCCCTCCTGTTCGTTAGCAGTCTTAACCCAAGTGGTGAAAAGCGATTTATCTTCGATAAAGAGAGGGTTCTCCTTATCCAACCAAAAATCAGGACCGATAAAGATGAGATGGTCCTTCATGGCATCTTGCAAAGTCTTTGCTCGCGTTGATAGTACGGTATATATGCCTCCGACTTTATTGCAAACTTCCCAGCTAGATTCGAATATAAAGCCTGGAGCAAACAAATTCTGATCCATAAATCCTAAAAAAACTAACCTCTTGTTAAAACGGGTGCAAAATTACAGAATTTTATTGAATAAGACGAATAAAGCATTGACTTTTTTACAAGTAGATAGGGTTTCTTGATATAAATGGGGTGTTTTGCTAATCCGAAGTGACAAATCGATAGGTTAAAAGTTCTTAAAACCTTTAAATTCTCTTTCTTTAGGGCTAATTTTGCCATAAAGAACAACAAGACATGGGAAACTTAGTTATCTATCGTGCATCGGCCGGAACGGGCAAGACGTTTACCCTGGCCGTAGAGTATATCAAACTGCTCATCCAGAGCCCCGGCAACTACCGGAATATCCTGGCGGTGACCTTTACCAACAAGGCGACTGCCGAGATGAAGGAGCGTATCCTGTCGCAACTGTACGGCATAGCCAACCAGCTGCCGGATTCGGATGCGTACTTCCAGCGGATTGACCAGGACTTAGGCCTGGGCGAGATGATTATCCGCGAGAATGCGCGGGTGGCTCTGCATAACATTCTGCACGACTACTCGTTTTTCCATGTGGAGACCATCGACTCGTTTTTCCAGACAGTCATGCGCAATCTGGCTCATGAGCTTCAGCTGTCGAACAACCTGACCGTGGACCTGGACCAGAAGGCGGCCATAGCCGAAGCTGTGGATGAGATGATGGAGCAACTGACTCCGGGAACGCCTGAGATTGAGTGGATTATGGAGGCTATTGCCGACCAGATTGACAATAATAAGAACTGGAACATCAGTCGCCCGCTGAAGGATTTTGCCCTAAACCTGTTTGCCGAGCCGTACCAGAAAAACAGCCAGCAACTGGATAAAATATTAACCAACGAGTTCACCCAGCAGTACAAGAAAGGCCTGCGCACCCTGATGCAGAACGCCAAGGAGGAACTGATGGAATTCTACCATGCCTACAAGGACAGCCTGGAGGGTTACGGCATGACAGGCGACTGGTTTGCCAACAAGAACAGCAACGGTTTCTTCTCGTTCTTCAACAAGATAGGCAACGGGGTGACCGATATGGAGGACATTACGGGCAAATGGGTGCAGAAGTTCCTCGAATCTCCGGACAACTGGCCGAACAAGGCATTGAAGGGGGACGAAAAGAACCGCTTCATGGAGATTGTCAGAAACGAGTGGCACCCGATGATGACGGAGTGCTTCAAGCGGCTGAAAGGCTTGAACTACAAGATCAACACCTGTTCGCTGCTGCTGAAAAACATGAACGAACTGCGACTGCTGAACGTGATTCACAGTTGCATGATTGACATCAACCAGCGCACCAACCGCTTTCTGCTGGCCGACACGAACCAGTTGCTGAACAGCCTGATTCAGGAGAGCGATGCTCCTTTTATTTATGAGAAGCTGGGCACGCAACTGAAGCATGTGATGATTGACGAGTTTCAGGACACGAGCCGCATGCAATGGAACAATTTCCGCTCGTTGCTGGTGGAGTGCCTGTCATCGGCCGAGGAGAGCAGCCTGATTGTGGGCGACATCAAGCAGAGCATCTACCGCTGGCGTAACGGAGACTGGAGCATCCTGGCAAATATGGACCGGGAGCAGTTGCCGGGTCACATCGTTCAAGAGTACCTCGACACCAATCGCCGAAGCATGGGTAACATTATCTATTTCAACAACTTGTTCTTCGAAAACTTGCGAAGCCTGATGCTGACGATGGCTGCCGAAGAAGGACTGGATGTGGACCAGATAGCCAAGGCTTACGAGAAGGTGGAGGAGCAGAAAATCCTGAAGAGCAAGCGAAACCTGGGTTATGTGAATGTGACCCTGATCAATACCAATAAGGGTGATGGCGAGAAACTGGATTATGCCGAGGAGACGCTGAACCGTGTGGGCGACCTGATTACCGGCATGCGCGAGAAGGGCATTCCGTATAGCGACATGGCCATCCTGGTGCGTGCCAAGACCAAGAATGTGCCATTGGTGGCCAAGCATTTCTCGGAGCATTATCCGGACATCCCTCTGGTGAGTGACGAGGCATTCAAGTTAGGCGCATCGAAAGCTATCCGATTGATTATCCATGCCTTATCCTTACTGCTCGACCCTAACAACAACCTGTCATTAGTGATGGTAATCAACGGCTACCTGAACCAGGTGCAGAACCGGGAGGTATCCATTGCGCGCATCACGGGACAATTAAATAAGGAGGAAAACCTGCTGTGGACGGTTCTTCCGGAAGGGTTCATGCCCGAGCGCGAGAAACTGCTGTTGCTCCCTCTCTATGAGTTGGTGGAGCGCATCATCTCGCTCTTCCGGGTGAACGAGATTCCCGACCAGCAGGCTTATCTGTATACGTTCCTGGACGAGCTGAACCAGTTCACCAAGGAGCAGCCGAACGATATCCCTACCTTCCTGACGTATTGGGAGGAGACCCTGATGGAAAAGACCATCCCATCGGGCAAGGTGAAGGGTATCCGCATCATGTCTATCCATGCCTCGAAGGGTCTGGAGTTCAACCATGTCATCATTCCGTTCTGCGATTTTCCGCTGGAACAGTCGGGCGACATGCTGTGGTGCAAGCCGGCAGAGGAACCGATGAACCAATTGCCTGTGGCTCCCATCTCCTTCAGCAAGAGCATGAAAGACAGCCAATTCAGCGAGGAGTACAAGAACGAGAAACTGCAACAGTGGATTGATAACATGAACCTGCTGTATGTGGCCTTTACCCGCCCCAAGTGCAACATGTACATTATGGGCCGCCTGTCGGTTTCCAAGAGTGCGGGTGTGGCCAAATCGAACGTGTCGGGCCTGATTTTTCATGCTCTGGAAGGCAATGCCAAGGAAGTGGGCAACGAGGATTTTGTATACGAGTGCGGTGAGTTCTACCTGCCGGAGAAGAAGACGGAGGAGCAGTCGAAGAACCCGCTACTGCAGCAACCGGACAACCGGGAGGCGGTATGGACCACGACTCACCCTAAACTGGAGTTCCGCCAGAGCAACCAGAGCCAGCAGTATCTGGACCGCCAGCAGGAGGACTATGAAGAGGATACCCAGGAGGAATACATCCGCCAGGGATTGCTGCTGCATCGCATCTTCTCTACCCTACACACCACAGCCGATGTGGAGCCGGTTCTGAAGGACCTGGAACAGGAGGGCCTTATCGGCAAGAAGCGAATCGGGCAGTTGCGCAAACTCATCGAAAGGGGTTTGAGCAATCCTCAGATTCGCGACTGGTTCAGCGACCGCTGGAAGATTTCGAACGAGTGCTCTATTCTATATAAGGTGAACGGCCAAATGGTGGTGCGAAGACCCGACCGAGTGATGATTGGTCAGGATAAAGTGGTGGTGGTGGACTTTAAGTTCGGTAAGCCGGAACCCGAGCACCACGAACAGGTGAAGGGTTACCTGCAACTGATGAAGCAGATGGGCTATCCCCAGGTGGAGGGCTATCTGTGGTATGTTTATAAGAATGAAATTGAGGAGGTTAAAGGATGAATACATTTCTGCAATACGTTGCCCAAGATTTACTGAACACCTATGGCACCAACCTACAAGATCTGGTGGTGGTGTTCCCCAATAAGCGTGCCAACCTGTTCCTGAACGAGCATCTGGCGCTTAAGGCCGACCAGCCGCTCTGGGCTCCCACCTATATGAGTATTGCGGACCTGTTCCGCAGTTTCTTGAACCTTCAGGTGGGTGACCATATCCAGTTGGTGTGCCTGCTGTATCAGACCTATCTGCAGGTGACCGGACGTACCGAGACGGACGAGTCGCTAGACCAGTTCTTCGGCTGGGGCGAGATTCTGCTGGCCGACTTTGACGATGTGGACAAGAACATGGTGGATGCCCATCAGCTGTTTCGCAATCTGAGGGAGCTGAAGGAACTGGATGCCGACACCCGGAGCTATCTGAGTGAAGAGCAACTGGAAGTACTGGGACAGTTCTTCGAGAAGTTCCGCTTTGACGAGACCAGCCTGCAGCAACGCTTTGCCAACCTATGGAATGTGCTGGGCCAGCTGTACGACCTGTATAACGCCCAACTGGAGTTGCAGGGCATCCAGTACGAAGGTGCCCTTTACCGCAAGGTTTTCAACGAGTTGGATGACACCCAACTGACCGCCAAGTGCTATGTGTTTGTGGGATTCAACGTGCTGGATAAGGTAGAGGAAGAACTTTTCTCGAAGTTGCAGGCCAAGGGAAAGGCCCGCTTCTACTGGGATTACGACCGCTACTATCTGGACCTGAGCAAGAAGGTGAATACCATGGAGGCCGGACATTTTCTGGCCCGCAACGTGCGTAAGTTTGGCAATGCCCTACCCGAGGAATGCTTCCAGAGCATGCGTGCCCCTAAGCGTGTGGAATATGTATCGGCTCCTACCGAGAGTGCCCAGGTGCGCTATGTGAACCCCTGGCTGCAGCAGAACCTGACCGCCAACGCCAAGGAAACGGCTGTGGTGTTGTGCAACGAGCACCTGCTGGAACCGGTTCTGCATGTGCTGCCCGACTGCAGCATTAACATCACCATGGGTTTCCCGCTGAGCGACACCCCGATGTTCAGCTTCGTTCAGGCATTATGCAACTTATACTTAGAGGGTTACAGCATTCAGACCAACTGCTACCGTCTGGAGCATGTCACCCAAGTGATGCTGCA
This sequence comes from Bacteroidaceae bacterium, assembly GCA_024401115.1. Classification (GTDB taxonomy): domain Bacteria; phylum Bacteroidota; class Bacteroidia; order Bacteroidales; family Bacteroidaceae; genus Minthousia. Next base: position 28,718 of record JAKSLP010000019.1, read on the forward strand.
TCCGTATACCCGCATACTGGCTCCCCAATGTACGGAGATTCTGAATGATCTGCGCAAGAAGAAGCATTTCCTGGTCAAGCCCGAGGAACTGCATACCGAGGATGGACTGAAACCGCTGTTCCCGGTACTGCTATGCGACTGCTCCCCTATCACCTATGTGCTGCAAGCTGTGGAGCGTGTGGCACAGGAGTGGGAAAAGCAGAAGGAGCATCTGGACAGCACCTTCTCGCCTCTGTATCAGGAGGCTCTGTTCAAGACCTATACCCTATGCAACCGCCTGAACAGTCTGGTGGAGGACGGCCTATTAACCGTGAATACCAAAACGTTATGCCGGTTCCTGTTCCAGCTGATGAACAGCCAGAGCATTCCGTTCCATGGCGAGCCGGCCATCGGTCTGCAGGTGATGGGTGTGCTGGAAACCCGCAACCTGGATTTCAAGAATGTCATCATGCTGTCGGTCAACGAGGGTATGCTGCCCAAGAGTGGAGCGGAAGCCAGTTTCATTCCGTACAACCTCCGTAAGGCGTTCGGCATGACACTCATCGAGCAGAAGATGGCTGTCTATGCCTATTACTTCTACCGCCTGCTGCAACGGGCAGAACATGTTACCTTATTATATAACAACAATACCCAGGGATTGCAGAAGGGTGAGATGAGCCGATTTATGCAGCAGTATCTCATCGAACATCCTGAGAATCATACCGTTCAGCAGATTGCCCTGAACACCCCGATGACAGCCGATACCGTAACGCCTCTCGAGGTGGAGAAGACCGAGGCGATGGTGAATCAGATGCTGGAGTCGAACAAGCTGCACACCCTATCGCCATCGGCCCTGAACACGTACATCAACTGCCCGCTGAAGTATTATTTCCAGTATGTGGCTAAGATGAATGTGGAGGAAGAGGTGACAGACGAGATAGACGTGGCCCTGTTCGGTACCCTGTTCCACCGTTGTTGCGAGCTGGTGTATATGGACATGATGCGTATCGACAACGGAGAGATTCGGGCGAGCTATATTGAAGACGTGCTGAAGAATGAGGCCAAATTGATGGCTATCGTGCAGATTGCCCTGAAGGAGAACCTGTTTCTGGTGGCTGCCGAAACGGACCTGAAGGAGAACTCACCCGAGTATATGGAGTTTATCCGGAAGGCTCCGATGCCTTTATTGAACGGTTCGCAGACCATTGTGGAATCGGTGATTTTCAAATATTTAAAGAAGCTTTTAGAGAGCGATAAGCAGATTGCTCCCTTCCGTATCTTAGGTTTGGAGAAGAACGTGAGGTCGACCATTACCGTATCTATTGACGGCCAGGATGTTACCATCCGCATAGGCGGTAACATCGACCGCTTGGATGAGTTTACCACCGAAGAGGGTGTGCGTACCATCCGGGTGGTGGATTACAAGACCAGCACCACCCCTAATAAGGCACGAAGTGTGGAGGAGCTGTTTGACAGCAGCAAGGAGCACAGGCCGTACCACATCCTGCAGACGATGTATTATGCCATTCAGGTGAATGACAGCGGATTGAATCCTAATCATCTGGCATTGGCGCCATCGCTTTTCTATATCACTCAGGCGAATGAGGAGTATCGTCCGGAGGTGTGCATCGGTAGTGATCCGGTTCTGGATTTTGCCGGGCAGTATCAGGAGGAGTTCATGGATCGCCTGAAAGTGGAGCTCCATGACATGTATAGTGTGAATGTGCCATTCCGGCAAACACTTCATGAGCATAATTGCCAGTATTGTGATTTTAAAACCTTGTGTCTGAAATGAATGAAGGGGACTTGAAAAAGCCCCCTTCAATTATTCTATCTCCGATAACTCCAACCACCGCATGGTCTTCTCATCCAACTCATCATTGAGTTCAGGAAGACGTTTGCTGAGTCGGGTAATCTCATCCACATCAGCCATACCGCCACAGAGGGCATCCTCTATCTTTTTCTTCTCCTCTTCCAGGGCAGCAATGTCAAGTTCCAGTTGCTCAAACTCGCGCTTCTCCTTAAAGGTCATCTTGCGCTTGTCGTTCAGGCGGACACGCTGGGTCTTCTCGGATTCATCGTCCTGCTTCTTGGCCTGCTGTTGCTTGGCCTGCTGACTGGCATCCTTCCAACCTCTGTACTCGGTATAATTTCCCGGGAAATCACGGATATCGCCCTGGCCGTTGAATACCAGCATGTGATCCACCACCTTATCCATAAAGTAACGGTCGTGACTTACCACAATCACGCAACCCTTGAACTGCTGCAGGTATTCCTCCAGAATCTGCAAAGTCACAATATCCAGGTCGTTGGTAGGCTCATCCAGAATCAGGAAATTCGGATTCTTCATCAGAACGGTACACAGGTACAGGCGTCTCTGCTCACCACCACTCAACTTATACACATAGCTGTGCTGCTTCTCGGGCGAGAACAGGAAATGCTGCAGCAACTGCATGGCTGTGAGTCGCTTACCGTTTCCTAAATCAATATAATCAGCAATATCAGTAATGATATCGATAACCTTCTTGCTCTGGTCGAACTGCAAGCCCTCCTGCGAGTAATAGCCGAAACGGACGGTCTCGCCAATCTCTAGCGAACCGCTATCGGGCTGGATATAGCCCTGGAGCAACTTGATGAAGGTGGATTTTCCGGTACCGTTATTACCCACGATACCCATCTTCTCGTAACGGGCAAAGATATAGCTGAAATCATCCAGGATGATGCGGTCGTCAAAACGCTTGCACAGATGGTCGGCCTCGAAAATCTTACTGCCAATGTAACTGCCCTTCATGTTCAGTTGCACGTTATCATTATTGATCCGTTGCTTGGCCACCTTCTCCAGCTCATAGAAAGCCTCCTCACGATAACGGGCCTTATGACCACGGGCCTGAGGCATGCGTCTCATCCAGTCCAACTCGGTACGATACAGGTTGTTGGCCTTGGTAATCTCAGCATTCAGTTGGTCGATACGCTCCTGCTTCTTCTCCAGGTAGAAGCTATAATTACCCTTGTAGCTGTAAATCTGCCGGTTATCCAGTTCGTAAATCTCATTGCACACCCTATCCAGGAAGTAACGGTCGTGAGTTACCATAAGCAGACTCAGGTTGCTGCGATGCAGGTAATCCTCCAGCCACTCCACCATCTCCAAATCCAGGTGGTTGGTAGGCTCGTCTAGGATAAGCAACTGAGGTTCGGTAATCAGCACATTGGCCAGGGCCACACGCTTCAGCTGTCCACCGCTCAACTGCCCGATAGGTTGGTCGAAGTCATGAATCTTAAGCTGAGAAAGAATCTGCTTGGCACTTTGCTCGTAATCCCAAGCCTTCAGGTGCTCCATCTGGTCCAGTAACTTCTCCAAGCCCGGATTGCCCGGAGTCTCCATGCATTTCTCATAGTCACGGATCAGTTCCGTCACCTCATTACCGTGATGGAAACAAGCCTCTAATACAGTAAGTTCGGCAGGATACGAGGGACTCTGCTCCAGATATCCCACGGACAAGTCACGCCTATAGATGATGTCACCACCATCCTTACCCTCCTTACCCGAGAGGATATTCAGCAAGGTAGTCTTACCCGTTCCGTTCTTGGCAATCAAGCCCACCCGCTGTCCCTCGGCAATACCAAAGGACAGGTTCTCGAACAGGACCAGGTCGCCAAAGGATTTACTCAATCCCTCAACCTGCAAATACGGATTGACAGCAGCCATTACAGTAACGCCTCAATTTCTGCCTTGATACGGGCAAATTCCTCCTCCAGAACGCAAGGCTCACCATTGCGCTTCTTGTCCCAAACCAGAATCATAGGATCCATATAGAAAGAGGTGCCGTTAAAGTGCAACGATGGATACTCCTTATTGCCACGGATGCAAGTCACCCACTCCATACCATCCATCTCGTTGGTCAGAATCACGCCAAAAGTCAGGCCGATAGCCTCCCAAGTCTCGCGCTGGCCATCAGCAAACAAGCCGTCTGAGATGCATTGCTGGAGCAACTTAATATCCTGATATACACCTGTAAAATCCTTCTTGTACTGCTTCTTCAGGGTCTTGGTCACCCAATCGTAAGCCTCGTCAATCTGGTGAATCTCCCACACACGGACAGGGATATACTCCTTAGGGTAACGCTTGCGCTCGTCACGAATCTCCAGGCTGGCCACCACCTGCTCCAACACCATGTAAGGGAAGCCCTTAGGCGAAGTGAAAGACAGTTCCACCACCGTATTCTGGTAGCCGCACACCACAGTCTGGCATACGTAATCCTTGCCCTCCTCGGTAAAGTTCTCTACAGAAGAAATGCACTCCCAACGGCCCATCAGCACCTTCTTGGCACCCGGATACTGACGAAGCTCCTCCTTCATCACATTCTCGGCATAACGGGGAGAAGCATCCTTGGAAGCCGAGGCACGAAGATTGCCCGTCCAGCGGTTGGGGTTATAAAACAGGAAGCTGCCTTCCTCATCCTCAAACTCAAAAAAGTCTCCAGGGTACTCGATGGAGAACCATCCCCCAGGAGAGATGAATTTCTTTGTTTCTTTCATTCCTATATAAGGTTCTATGTATTAACGTCCTATGGATTGCACCTTAGCTCTTGTCTCCTTGCTGATTTTCAAGAACATATAATTAGGTAAATCCTCTTCAATATTCGTCTCGTGCTCCGCATACTTGCGGCTGGCATACTCCTTGGCCTTCTCGAATGTCAGTTTCGACATCTCGCTCTGACTCTTGCCCTCGCTGATGGAATCCAGGTTCTCGTCCGGGAAATAATCGTCCAGACGCACATCGCCCAGCATGGTAGTCTCCAGCAGATGCAGGTTCTCCTGCTGCTTATCGCTATAGTAACCCACGAACATATGCCCAGGGATGCGGATTAAAACCGGTTCGATGTTGATGGCACGCAGCAGGGAAGCCATCAGCACACTACCGTCCACACAGTTGATCTGCGAGGAATCCAGGGCATCGTCCAATGTACGCACACGCTGGCTGTACACCACATTGCTGGACAGGCTGGTATTCGAGATGGAACTGTAGGAGAAATTCCGTTTCTGAAGCATGTACCACAGGGCATACACCTGCTTGTCCACCTGCGACTCGCCCTGCTGAAGGCCCACAAAGCGCTTCACGATACGGGTGTTGAGGGCCTCGCGGAGCAACTGGTCCAGCATGGGATGCTCCTCATTGACATAGGCGGCAAAGAAAATGCTGGTCTCGTGAAAGTTCATCTTATCATCCCGGTAGCCCAACAGGCACTCATTGATGCTGCGAACCGAGAACGTGGCATTTTTCAGCACCGGCTTATCCCGCCCGATGGTCACCTCGATAGGAACCGTCACAGGCTCAGCCTGATTGTTCAATCGCAACGCCTCGAACCGCCACAGCACATCCGGATAAAGCGTATATTCCACATTCTTCTCCGGAAGGACAAAATCCGAAACCGAGCGGTCCCAGAAAGGCGTCTCACCCACCTCGATATGCACCTTGGTCATGCGGTGAGGGGCAGTAATGCGGATACCGAACTCATTGGCCGGATTACCCAGTTCATGACTGCTGAACCCATCTATCACCCGGGTACCGGTGGTGGCTGTGGAATAAATGGCAGAAGGGAAAATGTTACCGCCCAGCGTACTGTGAACCGAAAAAGCATCGGTCTGCTGCCTATGCCTCAGGTAATAAAAGGCACCGGCAACCAGCAGTATAACAAACAGAAAAGCGGATGTGTACTGCCAGAAACGGATGTTGTTCAGTAATGTTGCGAATTTACGGTTCATGCGTTTTTTCAAAATCGAGGATAAAGTTAGCCAAAAATATTGAATTTTAGGGCAAAAAAAGGCCGTAATTGCAAAAAAAGAGGAAAAACGATGAGGGATGTTTCAAAAAAAGGCGTATATTTGCATCGCTAAATTAAAAACACGGGCTGAAAAATTCAACAAGACAGTCCAAGATTCAATAATTCGAATCTATTCGATTCAAGTTCAAGTAAATTCATTTTTAACTAAGCACCACAGGCAGAAACTGTGTCCGTATAGGGCATACCAGATACTGTTATGAGTGCACAATATTATCTGCATGACAAATTACACCAAAATAGAGTTGGAAAACATGACTCTAGAACAGGTACAGGAAGTGGCAAAGGAACTGAATGTTTCTTTCTCTAATTCTGTAGAGAAAGGTTCACTGGTTTACCAGATTCTGGATGCCCAGGCAGAGAAGGCGGCTTCAAACACGGCTGCTGCTCCGGCTCCTACCCGTCGCAAGCGTATCGTCAAGACCAGCGAGAAAGTAAGAACCGTAAATGCCCAGGGAACCACCATTGCTGCTGCCAAGCCAGTGGAAAAAACTGCTCCTAAGGCTGCTCCGGTTGCCGAACAGCCTGCCGAAGAACCGGTTCCAGCAAAGCCAACCCGTGCCAAGAAAGAGAAAACTGAGGAATCAGAAAAGCCTAAGGCTGAGAAGAAAACCACAAAGGCTGCTCCTGCCAAGCGCACCTCGAAGGCTAAGAAGACCAAGGAGGAGGATTTGACAGCAAGCGTTGCTGAGATTATGACAGAGGCCCCTGTTCAGGCTGAGCCGGTTGCCGAGCCAGTTGCTGTAGAGGCACCTGTTGAAGCTCCGGTAGAGGAAAAGCCAGTTGAGGTTCCTGCAGAACAGGCCGTAAAACCGGCTGAGCCTGCTGAGGATTTGAAGGATGTGGACTTTATTCCTATCGAGGAGATTCGCGTTACTCCAGAGAAGGCCATCCAGAACCGTGAGATGATCAACCGGTTCAACCGCAAGTTTGCCATGGCTACCGAGGCTGCTCACCAGCGTGCTGAGCAGAGAGCCGAGAAGGTGGAGCCAAAGGCCGAGCCTAAGCCAGAGCAGAAGCCAGTTAAGGAGGAGAAGAAAGTATACGACTTTAGTGGCATTATCAGCGGTAAGGGTGTACTGGAAGCCCTGAACGAGGGTTACGGTTTCCTGCGTTCCAGCGATTACAATTACCTCAGTTCTCCTGATGATATCTATGTAAGCCCTTCACAAATCAAGCTGTACGGTTTGAAGACCGGTGACGTGGTAGAGGGTGCCATCCGTCCTCCACGTGATGGTGAGAAGTACTTCCCACTGGTTAAGGTGGAGCGTATTAACGGACTGAACCCAGAACGTGTGCGCGACCGTATTCCATTCGAGCATCTTACTCCATTGTTCCCTGAGGAGAAGTTCAATCTGTGCGTATATCCCCGTCCAAACCTTTCAGCCCGTGTGGTTGACCTGTTCTCGCCTATCGGTAAGGGACAGCGTGGTTTGATTGTGGCTCAGCCAAAGACCGGTAAGACCATCCTGATGAAGGACATTGCCAATGCCATTGCTGCCAATCATCCTGAGGCATACCTGATTATGCTGCTGATTGATGAGCGCCCTGAGGAGGTTACCGATATGGCACGTACCGTGAATGCCGAGGTTATCGCATCTACCTTTGATGAGCCTGCCGAGCGCCACGTGAAGATTGCCAATATCGTTTTGGAGAAGGCTAAGCGCCTGGTAGAGTGCGGTCATGATGTGGTTATCTTCCTGGATAGCATCACCCGTCTGGCCCGTGCCTATAACACCGTCTCTCCTGCCAGCGGTAAGGTTCTTTCCGGTGGTGTGGATGCCAATGCCCTGCAGAAGCCAAAGCGTTTCTTCGGTGCTGCCCGTAACATCGAAAACGGTGGTTCGCTGACTATCATCGCTACCGCCCTGACCGATACCGGAAGCAAGATGGATGATGTCATCTTCGAGGAGTTCAAGGGTACAGGTAACATGGAGCTTCAGCTGGACCGTGGTCTGGCCAACAAGCGTATCTTCCCTGCAGTTAACATTGTGGCAAGTAGCACTCGCCGTGATGACCTGCTGCACGACCAGTTCACCCTGGATAAGATGTGGATTCTGCGTAAGTTCCTGACCGATATGAATTCTATCGAGGCCATGAACTTTGTACACGACCGTCTGGAGCAGTCGCGTACCAACGAGGAGTTCCTGATGAGTATGAATCAATAATTAGCGCTTTGCGCTGTCAACAGACAACAGTCTACAGTCAACAGTCGCCATCCGGATATTTTCGTCCGTTGTCCGTTGTCCGTTGTCTGTTGTCAAAATAAAAAAAGATTATGGCAAGTATTGATACTTTGTGCGTTCAGGCAGGTTACACCCCAAAGAACGGTGAGCCTCGCCAAATTCCTATCGTTCAGAGCACTACATTCAAGTATGACACCTCTGAGGATATGGGAAAGCTGTTTGATCTGGAGGCTTCGGGCTATTTCTATACCCGCCTGCAGAACCCTACCAATGATTATGTAGCCGCAAAGATTGCCGCTTTGGAAGGCGGTTGTGCAGCTATGCTGACTTCTTCGGGTCAGGCTGCTAATTTCTTTGCGCTCTTTAATATCTGCGAGTGCGGCAGTCACATTGTTGCCAGCAGCAGTATCTATGGCGGTACCTTCAACCTTATCTCGGTTACCATGGCCAAGATGGGTATCGGTGTCACCTTCGTATCTCCTACCGCTTCTGAGGAGGAGTTGGATGCTGCCTTCCAGGACAACACCCGTGCCATGTTCGGTGAGACTATCGCCAATCCTGCATTGACCGTGCTGGACATCGAGAAGTTTGCCCGTGTGGCTCATCGTCACGGTGTGCCATTGATTGTGGACAATACCTTCCCTACTCCAGTCAACTGCCGTCCTATCGAATGGGGTGCTGATATCGTGACTCATTCCACCACTAAATATATGGATGGCCATGGTGCTGCTGTGGGTGGTGCCATTGTAGACAGCGGTAAGTTCGATTGGATGGCACATGCCGACAAGTTCCCCGGCCTGTGTACTCCGGATGAGAGCTACCACGGTATTACCTATGCCGAGAAGTTTGGCAAGGAGGGTGCCTTCATCACCAAGTGCACCTCGCAGCTGATGCGCGATTTCGGTTGCATCCAGTCACCTCAGCATGCCTTCATCCTGAACCTGGGTCTGGAGTCCTTGCACGTGCGCATGCCAAAGCATGTAGAGAACGGTCAGGCTGTAGCCGAGTTCCTGAGCACTCATCCAAAGGTAGAGCAGGTTAATTACCCTGGATTGCCAAGCGACCCATATTATGCACTGGCACAGAAGTATATGCCTAATGGCGGTTGCGGTGTGGTTAGTTTCGTGGTTAAGGGCGGACGTGCCGGAGCCGAGGCCTTCATGAAGCGCCTGAAGCTGGCTGCCATCGAGACTCATGTAGCCGATGCACGCACCTGCTGCCTGAACCCAGCCACCAGTACTCACCGACAGATGAGCGAGGAGCAGTTGCTCGAAGCCGGTATTCCTGCCGGTCTGGTTCGCATCTCTTGCGGTTTGGAAAATAAAGCCGATTTGATTGCCGATTTACAGCAAGCATTAGAAGATTAATAAAAAATGGGGTAACCAATCGTTACCCCATTTTTTATTGTCTACGGTCAACAGTCAACAGACAACAGACGCCATGCGGACTTAGGGAAGCGAAGCCCAGTCTGTTGTCCGTTGTCCGTTATCTGTAGTCATCGTAGATTAAAGAATTGCGTAAACGCTCCCACGCAATAAATATGGTCATCCACGCTGGCAGTCTCGCGGGCACTGTGCATAGCCAGGACCGGATTACCCATATCCACACCTCTCAATGGCAGGGATGAAGCCAGGATATTACCCAGGGTACTGCCACCTGCCACATCGCTGTGGTTCACGAAACGCTGGCAAGGCACACCGGCCTTCTCGCAGATGCTGGCAAATACAGCTGCAGATGCTGCATCGCTGGCATATTTCTGAGCCGCATTGAACTTGATAACAGGTCCTCCGCCCAATACCGGATGATTGCTTGGGTCGAACTTCTCATTATAGTTAGGATGCCATGCATGGGCATTATCTGCCGAAACCATAAAGGCATTCTCCACGGCACGGTAGTAATCGTCCATGGTACCGCCCTGTGCCAGAACCATGCGCTGGATGATATGGCTCAGGAATGGGCTGCCGGCACCCTGCTTGGTCTGTGAGCCGGTCTCCTCATTATCAAAGATAGCCAGTACCTGGGTGGTCTCAGGATCATGGTTGGCAGCCAGCAGAGCCTCCAGTCCGGCATGCACCATACTCAGGTCGTCCAGTCGTCCGCTGGAAATCAGTTCATTGTGCAGACCAAAGGTACAGGCAGGAGTGGTATCGTACAGGTACAGGTCGAAGTCCAGGATATCCTGCTTCTCCACCTCCAGTTCATCACAAATCAGATTCAGCAGAACCTCCGGGTCCTCGGTAGGATCCAGCATACCCATAATAGGCAATGTATCCTTTTGCTTGCTCAGTTTCACGCCATCGTTCACCTGACGGTTGAAATGAATGGCCAGGTTGCTGATCTGCATCAGCGGACGCTTCACGTGCAGCAGTCGTGTCTCGGGCTGCATAGGGTTGTCGGTACGCAGAATCACACGGCCAGCCAGACTCAATGGGCGGTCGAACCAGGTACTCAGGATAGCACCGCCATACACCTCGGTGTTCAGTCGCACGATACCTCCCTGTCCTATCAACTCAGCGTTAGGCTTGATGCGGAAGGTTGGCGAGTCGCAATGTGCGCAAATCACATGGAAACCGTTCTCTGCCAGGGGTTTATTACCGATACGGAAAGCATACAGCGAACTGTCGTTCTTGGTCACATACACCTGGTCTCCGGGTTGCAGTTCCGCCATGGCCGATGTAGGGTCCAACTTCTGGAAACCGTTGGCCTCCAGGATATCACTCAGTGCCTGAACCGCCAGAAAGTTCACCGGCGATGCATTCAGGAAGTCTATCAGTCTCTGAATCATGTCAAAAAGATTTATTAGTTAACGTTCGGTTACAAAGATAATGAAAAAAACTGTACCTTTGCATGAAAATTTAAACAAACCTTTATATATGAGACTCTACACTAAGTTATTTGCTGCAGGCTTGGCCGGTATGATGCTGGCATCGTGCAGCGGACCTAAAAGCTACCAGGTAGCCGAGATGGTCAAATCAGAGCGTGACAACTATTGGCAAGTACAGGAGGTTACCACTCCTGCTGCCGAGGGCGCCATTGCCGTAACTATCGATTTGAATAATACCGCACAGACGTTGGACGGTTTCGGTACCTGTTTCAATGAACTGGCATGGCAGTCGCTTTCTACGCTGAAGGACAGCGAGATGGACGAGATCTTTGCCGAGCTGTTCCAGCCAGGAAAGGGTGCCAACTTCATCATGGGTCGTATGGGTATCGGTGCCAACGACTTTGCCATCGACTGGTATTCTTTTGATGAGACCCCAGGCGACTTTGAGTTGAAGGATTTCACCATCGACCATGACCGTGCCACCATCATACCTATGATTAAGAAGGCCATGCAGTACTATCCGGACCTGAAGATCTGGGGTTCGCCATGGTGTCCTCCACGCTGGATGAAGAAGAACGGCACCTATTGCGAGAATCCTGTCACCCAGGAGATGGTAGACCAGTTCAACGCCTTCATGGCCAAGAGAAAGGAAGAGGCTGAGAAGCAGATTAAGCCGGGTGAGGCAGGTAGCGTATCTGCAACCAGCGGTTTCTTCTCACAGGGTCCTCTGGCTTTCCGCATGGAGCGCAAGGTGAATGACGGTATCGTGGGCAAGGAAGGTCATGAGAATGTCACCTCGTTCATTATGGAGCCTGAATACCTGGATGCCTATGCACGCTACTTCGGCAAGTATGTGGATGCTTACCGTGCCGAGGGTATCAATGTGTTCATGGTCATGCCTCAGAACGAGATGAACTCAGCGCAGAACTTCCCTTCTTGCTGCTGGACATCGGAAGACCTGAACACCTTTGTGGGCAAGTACCTGGGTCCTGAGATGGAGAAGAGAGGCGTAGATGTATACTTCGGTACCGTGGAGCGTGCTGATCCTTTGAAGGTGGATACCTTGCTGAACGATCCAGACAGCAAGAAGTACATCAAGGGTGTGTCATTCCAGTGGGCCGGCAAGGATGCGCTGCCTACTATCTATAAGGAGCACCCTGAGCTGAAGCTGGTTCAGAGCGAGCAGGAATGCGGCAACGGCCTGAACAACTGGGAGGGTGCCATGCATGCATGGGACCTGATGAAGCATTACCTGGGTAACGGTGTAAACAGTTACTTCTACTGGAACACCTCATTGTTCGACAATGTTTCCAGCACCTGGGGATGGTTCCAGAACTCGCTGGTAACCGTGGACAAGGATAAGCACACCTGGACATTCACTCCAGACTACTACACCCTGAAGCACGCCAGCCATTATGTGCTGCCTGGAGCAAAGAAGTTAAATCTGGGTAGTGAGTATGCCGATATGATGGCCTTCCTGAATACCGATGGAAGCGTGGTGGTTCTGGCAGGAAATGCTACCGATGAGCCTGTCACCCTGGCATTGACCATCGGCGAGCAGGTACAGAACGTCACTCTCGATCCTCAGAGTCTGAACACCGTCTTACTGAAGAAATAAAACGAAAAGCCCTCCCCAACTGGGAGGGTTTTTCATGGGTAAAAAGAAGAAAGCCCCTCCGGTTTGGAAGGGCTTTTCTTTTGCTATTTAGAATCCTTTGCGCTGGAATGTCCAGTCGGGGAACAGTTTCGATGCATAGTCATCGTCCAGGAACATGGCGCACTTGGCCTGCTGGCCCTTCAGCTGCCAGTCCAGCCAGCGGGTGACTGCCACGGCATAGCTGCCTCCGTGCTTCTCGTAATAGGTACCGCTGTGTCCGTCCTTGGTGTTGTACATCACCACTGGCACATGGTTCAGCGCGGCAAAGTCGTCTGCAGCATTCAGGTAGGCCACATCGGTCTTTCCGCCTATCAGGTAGAACATTGGGGTATGCACGCTGTTCAGGTTTTCCTTGCTGGTACCGCTCATCTCCATCTGTCCGATACCGGAGTTCAGCAGGATACAGGTCTTGATGCGTGGGTCATGGCTCACACCCAGCACCTGGGCACCACCGCACGACTGTCCCATGGCTGCCACCTTGTCCAAGTCTATCTGATGGTAGTAGTCGGACTTTGGATCGGCATTCTGGGTGGTAATCCAGTCCATAGCCTCGAGCAACTGGCGGGAATAGGTGCGGAACTGAGCCGGAGCCTGCTCGCCCTTCTTGCCTTTCTTCTGGGCAGCCTCCTCGGCTATCTTCATGGCAGCAATCATCTCGGCACGGGCCTTGTTGATAGCCTCCACCTCGGCAGCAGTAGGCTTGGGCAGTTTCTCCCCGTTGGCCAGAACCACATCGCCCTTCTCTTCAGGATAGGCACCTGTCAGCACCTCTTTCCACTTGGCTGAGGGGTCGTTCTCGTCATAAGGACCGATGGCAATGGCAATGTAACCGTGCGAGGCTACCTCGGTGAGCAGCAGGCGCATCTCTACGTTGTTATTGGCACAGGCACCGTTGGCATAAAGCAGTACAGGCAACTTTCCCTGGGCGTTTACGGCACCCTTAATGTCCTTGGGGCAATAGATGGTGTGTGTAGGCAGGGATGCATCCGAAACCACCTGAGCCTTATAAGGGCCGGTACCTCCACCCTCTACCGTGTGAGTCTTAACCGTCTGAGCGGTAGCACAAAGACCTGCAGCCAGGCAGGCCGTCAACAGTATTCTTCTCATATTTTATAGATTTTAGGTACAGCAAATATACTCATTATTTACGATTTGGCATAAAATTGCAGAAAGAGATTGCAATATAGACGGAAATTATCTAAATTTGCAAAAACATACAAGCCATGGAGACAGCAGAATTATCAGAGAGACAAATCAGAAAAGCCCAGAAGCTGATTCAGTCCGCTTCCCGGATTGAATGCTATATTCTGGAAAGGCTGGATCAATGGTACCGTTTCCGTGAGAGTCTGCTGGCCAGTGTGGAAATGCGCGTGCTGAACATGCACGAGGATATTGACGGTACACCCACCGACTGGCGTAAGATTATCCTGGTATTCAACGAGCCGCAGATGGAGAACTTTCCCATTCTGTGCATCTATCCTCCTAAGGAGGGAACCAACTGCAAGCATGATGTCACCATCGAACTGATGGATAAGAACAGGAGCCTGTCGCCCGAGAACCTGTATTGGTTCGGACTGTTCCGCAGCAAGATCAGCGAATGCGGCATCAAGTTCCACTGCAAGGAACGGCTCACTTATTCGGATGAGGAGGGTTACCGTATCCAACTGGATTTCGGGGCCAAGCTGAAGATGTCGTTCGAGAAACTGGTCTACTTCCTGGAGCAACTGAATGCCACGCTGGATGAAGCGGGAATCGTGGAGGTGAAGTAAACCAAAAAATCCCGCTACTTCACAGCATCAGGATTTTTTGGACTTTTTCTAAAAAAATCTGTTTGAAGGCACGCTTGCCTCATTTTAATCACATTCATTAAGAGAGTTGAGTTCTTAGTTTTGTATAACCATTTTTATGAGTTTTGCGTCTTGTCACTTGTACCTATGAAGGACATATATTTAGTATATGTTCGTTATTTCCAAAACCATGCCGGTCACCCATGCCACGATGGCTAAACCTAACAGCAAGAATGATGCTATCTGAAAGTATCGGCTTAGCCTTAACTTATCTATCTGTTTCATCATTATATTTGTTTTTTGTTACTGCAAAGTTAGGCATAGCGGGGGCCCGGGCTATTGTAATTTTACTTATTTTTTTTACAAGTTCTTGTCAAAACGCCCGAATCCATTGTAAAAATCACCGGAAACGGGTAAAAACGCAGTAAACTCCCCTGTTCCGATACGAAAAACAAGGGAGTTTACCGAAATTTTTCAACTTATTCCTATAGGTCAGAAAACGGCCTGAACCTGATTCCAGACGGGGGTCAGGGCCTGCAGGAAACTGTTATATGAGGCATGGGCAATGTTACTCTGCCATTGGTTGAGCAGTGTGCGGGCCTCGGTTATGGCTGCTTTCTGGGCCGCATTCAACTTTTTGGTTCCTGCCTCCAGGGCATCGAGCTGTGCCAGGTAGCGGTCGCAATCGTTGCTGATAACCTCGGGCACCATAGCCACCGGAGCCGGTTCATAGCTGAATTTACCCATCAGGCTGGCGGCTTCTTCCAGGCTACAGGTACTGCCCCACCGGTTTTCCAGCACTGCCTTATCCTTTATCTTCACCACACGCCAGAACTGCTCCCCGGCCTTGGTGTCGGGTTTCACGCCGATACCACCGGTTCTTTCTACCGTCAGCACATTCTCCATAGCCGTCTTGTCGCCATGAATCAGATACCAATGGTTCTTCATGCCATCCGACAGTTCATAGGTGTCCACCAGTTCCACGGCCACATCACCGGCCACCCGGGCATCACGCACCAGAGCCACCAGAAAATCCATAATCTCCCGTTCCTGAAGTGCCGGCTGAGGCGACAAATCCGGAGCCTTATTGACAAAGCTGTTCTCAAAGGCTATCTGGTCAAAGGCCGTACCGTCTATCTTCTTCTGCCAGGTACCCACCAGACGAGGCAGGTAGTAATCCCTTATCAGTCCCGCCCACATGCGGCAGGCATAGTCGTTCACCGGTTCGTCCTTCTCGTGATTGCCGTACCACACACTCACTATCCTGCGGGCATTCACGGCATTGCGCTTGCGGTCTGCGGCATTGCCAGCCATCTTCATGGCCTTGTTCTCCCAAGCCTCCAGATTATATAAAGGATGGGCAGCCAGGGCTCTGTCCAGACGCAGCATCAGGTCCTTCAGTTCATTCAGCAACTCACGGGCATGCTCCACCTGTCCGGCATCCACCGCCTTACGGATACGCTCGCTCAGTTTCTCCAGCTTGCCGCTGGTGTACATGGCTGCGGTTTCTATCATATCATACTGATACATGCGGGCACCCTGGGCATCCAGCGAATGCATGCGCGATTTCAGGGACGAGGCATCGGCAAACAGTTGCTCCACCCCTTGGCAGAATGCCGCATTCAGGTTCACGTTTCCGGTACCGGTGATGTTATTGCGCACCTGCCAGCCAAACTGCGGATGATCCTGGAACGAGTTGTAGACCGACTGGCGCAAGCCTTTATAATAAGCACTTTCTGAAGCGCTGATGGAACCGTAGCGACAGGTGGCATACTGCTCCATCCAACGGGAAACATCGATACTGTCACGGGCACCTACCCAGCCACCGTCCGTGATGAGCTCGTACAGCATCTCATTGTTCTCCACACCCTCGGGAGCCATGCCGTAACCCGTCAGGTTACCTCGGTTGGGCGAGTTCTGGGCATCCAGGCGCGCATTGGCATAATAGTCAATGAAACCCGTGAAAGCCGTCTTGCCACCCATGTTCGGGATGACCGACCACACCCATTCCTTGCCGTAGAAGCCCTCGTAGGTATCCCAGTCGTATGGCGCATTCCAGAAACAGCGGTTGTAATCGGTAGCCATGTCCAGCGCCATGAACTTGTCATCAGGCACATTCTTCAGCAGAGCCTTGAGGATACCGTCACCCCAGGAACTGCGCTGGTAGCCCAGTGTCCATCCCTGCATGGTCCAAACCGCATCAGGGTTGGCATCGCGTATACTCTTATAGATAGCATCGCCATAGGCCGTCATCAGGGCATGGTCGTGCGGAATCTCCATCTCGTTGAACGAATCAGAGAGGTAGTACTGGCACTTGCCAAACTTCTCCTCCCACTTGCGGATAAAGCGGGTACCCACCTCCACAAACGCCTCACTACCCGGATTCAGACGATAGTTGCGCGTATCCTGCGGCACCCAGTCCCATCCGGTAAGGTCCAGCTTGCCCTCGTAATGGTTCACAAAAGCCTTGGGCACAAAACCGCCAAAAGCCGGACAGATAGGTTTCATGCCTAAATTCCGCATACGGGTAATGACATGCTTGCACAGCTCCACCTGCTTTTGGTTCCAGTCCTCCCCTAAGGGGCCATCGAACGAATTACCCGACAGGTTGCCCATGCGCATCCACGGCAGATGAGCCGGACCCACCTCCCACTCGTCAATCTCCTCCTTGGTCAGTCCCATGTCATAGAACACCTCGCGGTACACCTGTTCCTGGGCAAGGAGCAGCAGCGGCATGTCTATGCCGTGAAGCGCCATCCAGTCCAGTTCCCTGTCCCAGCGTTCCTGGTCCCAGTAGGGAGCCGTATAGCCATAGGTCACCACATTCATGTACTGATGGTCCCGGTAAGGCGAGGTAAATGATTTCGGAGCAATCTGCAGATCGGCAGGCAGAGAAAAGCGGTTGCCGCTCCAGGTACTGATGCCCGCACCCTTGGCCTTGACATAGTCGTAGAAACCGCGGCAGGCAGCCACACCGTCACTGGCCTGGATGACCAGCGTATTGTTCTTCACCTGATAGGTATAGGAATCATGCCCCTGAGCGTCCTTAGCCAATGTCAGTTGCACCTGCACCGGCAACTGCCCGCCCGTGAAGCGGTTGATCACGGCAGTAGCCTCGGCTTCGGCCACTTTCCGCTCCTGTTTCGTGAGATGTGTCTGGGCAGACGCTAGCAGGGAACACAGTGATAACATGCCCATAATGGCCCATTTTCCTTTATTCATAGTATCCGGATTTTCAGTTTCTGCAAATATAGCAAAAAAAAAATCCCCGAACGGAATGTTCAGGGACTTTTTAATTTCATATTTGTCATTCTGAGTTTCCCACTCTTGTCGTCCTGGGTCTCCCACTCTTGTCATTCTGAGCGGAACAAAGTGAAGCGAAGCGCTCGAGCTCTGCTCGCTTGCGTAACAAAGTGGAGCAAGAATCTTTCCTAGCGAGGAAACATACTTTAAAAAGTTACCACTACTTATTTAGAAAGATTCTTCGCTTCGCTCAGAATGACATTAATTGAATGACAGGGTGAGGATAAGTCCTCAGAATGACATTCTTTATTAGCTATTAGAACGCTACCAATCCAGCCTCCTTCAGGGCATCCAGATAGCTCATGATGTTCTCCAGAGAGTCAGCATCTGGGAACTGTGCATCCTGCATCTTCTTAATATCGAGGATGCTGTTCACACCACCTACGGTCAACTTGGCGATATCGTCACCGTGAGCCATAACCGAGCGGCCCTGAGCATTCACCAGGTTGTACTTCTTCAGCAGGTCGGTTGAGATAGAGCGAACCACACCGTAACCTGTCTCCTTCACCTTAGCGGTGGTGGTAGGATAAATCTTGGCAGCCTTCTTCTCCACATCGGTCAGCACCACAGCCTTAGGAGCGGTAGTACCCAGTGCTGGAGCGATAGCCTTGGCAGCAGCATCTATTTCCTTGTTGAAAGCAGCCGACTTCTCCTGCAGTGATGCAGTCAGAGCAGCCACGTAGCTCTTCAGGTTAGCGTTGTCAGGCAACAGGCGCAGAACGCTGTTCAGGGTAGCCTTCTCATTGCTCAACACAGCATCCTGGTTGAAGTGAGCATGCTTGTACTGAGCAGCGAAAGTCTCAGCAGTAGCCTTGTTCAGACCGCTCAGGTCGTCAGCCAGACGTACGGACATACGCTTTGAGGCATTTGAAGCCACCTCGGAAGCGATAGAGATAGCGCCCTTCTCATCAGCATTGGCAATGGTGTAAGCCATAGCAGCGCAGATGACAGCTGAACGGTGCAACTGGGTTGGGTCACAAACCTCAGGACGGTCCATTGAGGTGTGATAGTATGAATCAGGCCAGGTGTTCTGGATGGTACATGGTACCTGAACGCCCCAGTCGTTGAATACCTCATGGTCGGAAGAACCGTAGTGGTGGCTGATAGAATAGTAGAATGGATCACGTGAACCGGTAGCACTGTAAACTGGCTTCAGCGCATCTGGACGACCCATACCGGTACCTACGAAACCCTTGTTGGTAGCACCCATGTAGTGGAAGAACGACTCCTGTACATCGTTTACGAAGTGAGGGTTGCCGAACAGGGTACGGTGACCGCAGTACATCGAACCGTCCTTTGACAGCCACAAGCCCACCATATCCAGGTTCACACCACAGATGGTCTTGTCCATGATATCCTTATGTTTCTGTACCCAAGGAGTGGTACCTGAGAACTCGTTCACCCAGATGAAGCGGATGTTACGCTTAGGACGTGCAATCTGGCCGCTGTCAATCAGGGCCTGCAGGGTACGAGCCACCTCCAACAGCACGGAAGCACCCGAGATGTTATCGTTAGCGCCCAACTTTACATAACCCTCGAACAGGTGAGCCACGAAGATCATCTCATCAGCGTTAGGGTCAGTACCCTTGATAACGCATGTAGGAACCTCATTATCGGTCTGCTCGGTAGTAGTCTTCACATTAGCCTTAACGGTAATCTTCTCCCCGCGCTCCACACGGTCGAGCAGATCCTGCAACTGCCCTCTGTAGAGTCCAGGAGA
>JAKSLP010000002.1 GCA_024401115.1 Bacteroidaceae bacterium
GCACCTTGAAACCGTGGCGTGCACCGATATTGGTCATCAGTGACATCAGAATCATGTTATGGTCTACGGCCAGGTTGCACTCCTCATAGATAGGAGCCAGCTCAAACTGACCAGGAGCCACCTCGTTGTGGCGGGTCTTTACAGGAATACCCAGCTTGACAGCCTCAATCTCCAGGTCCTTCATGAAGGCCATAACACGCTCAGGAATAGCACCGAAGTAGTGGTCCTCCAACTGCTGGTTCTTGGCAGCCTCATGACCCATCAGGGTACGGCCGGTAAGCAGCAGGTCAGGACGAGCGTTGGCAATATCCTCATCTACCAGGAAGTACTCCTGCTCGATACCCAAGTAAGCATTTACCTTCTTAACCTTAGCATCGAAATAATGGCAAACATCGGTGGCAGCCTTGTTCACTGCGGTCAGTGCACGCAGCAGAGGAGCCTTATAGTCCAGAGACTCACCGGTGTAGCTGATGAAAATAGTAGGAATACAAAGTGTATCGTCCATGACAAACACAGGAGAAGATGCATCCCAGGCAGTATATCCGCGTGCCTCGAAGGTGTTACGGATACCACCGTTAGGGAAACTGGATGCATCTGGCTCTTGCTGAACTAATACTTTGCCTGAAAACTCTTCCAAAACGCCACCCTTGCCGTTGTACTCGATAAACGACTCGTGCTTCTCTGCGGTACCGCCTGTCAATGGCTGGAACCAGTGAGTGTAATGGGTGACACCCAATTCAGTGGCCCACTGCTTCATACCGGCAGCAACCGACTTGGCAATGTTACGATCCAATGGAGCACCATTGTCAATCACATCCACCATGGCATCGTAAGTTTCCTTTGGAAGATACTGGAACATCTTCACGCGGTCGAACACATGCTTGCCATACAAACGGTCCATACGCTCTGCAGGAGCCTCTACTGGAGCAGCCTTCTTGCTGAAAGCCTTCTCCACAACTCTGAATCTAACTTCTGACATAATCTCTTATACTTTAAATACGTAAATACATTAAAAAAGGCAGCTAACCGATGGTGGGGATTGCTGCCTATATGGGGGTAATGGGACTAATGCTAAGAAGATGGAGGCTTCGGTGGCTAATGGAACATGTGCCTGAAATAGCACATGCTGCAATCGTTTCGAAGGCCAAAATCATTAACAAAAGTAACATAATTCCTATATTTTCTTGTTTCTTGTTGCAAAATTACACACTTTGTGCGAACACAGCAAGAAATATGATAGAATTTTTTAGATAAATGCGTAATTATGTTACTATCGAAATAATATACCTTATATATATGGATAAATTGATAGTAAAAAGTGGGGGATTTTATTGCGAATTGAAAGTTGAGGGAGGAAAATAGGAGAAAAAATGTCATCCTAATTTCCCTCTTGTCATCCTGTCTTCCTTCTTGTCATCCTGAACGAAACAAAGTGTAGCGAAGGATCTTTCATGGCTAGTAATTCATACTTGCTTAGAAAGATTCTTGCTCCACTTTGTTACGCAAGCGAGCAGAGCTCGAGCGCTTCGCTACGCTCAGAATGACAATATTATTTTTATCAAAGAGAAGTCTTACATCATAGCCACTAAGACCCAAACCCAGTGTGCCACGATACCAGCTACCAAACCACCGATGGTATGTGCGGTGATGGCCTTGCTGGTCAACTGGCGATAGCCTAAGGAATCCAGCATGGCGGTGTGTGTGCTCAGGTAACCGCTCCAGCACATGCCGATGGCGGTAAATACAGCGATGGCATTGTCGTTAATCCATCCCTGCTGCAGGAAATTAGGCACCAGACTCAGGGCAGCACCTACGGCACCCAGGGCGGTGATAGGGAAGGCTACCAGATGGGGATCCTCGAAACCGAACAGCCACTTGAATATCACGCTCAACTTGTCAGCAAGCCATGGCAACAGTTCCACGCCTTCATAGGCAGCTCCGGTAAACTCGCCGTTGGCCGATGCGCCGAAGGTAAGGATCATCACGGTGGTACTGATTACCAGCACTCCCGGAATGATGGCCATACCGATGTTCACACCTTCCTTGCCGCCATCCAGAATGGCATCCAGAATGCGCATAAACAGCGACTTAGGCTCGGGGTTCTTGGTTGCCTTCACCTGCTCCTCGGTATACACCTCGATAGCCATTTCCTCTTTATAAGAAGGATAAGCCTTGCAAGTGAAGAACTGCATCAGACGGGTGGAAACCATGCAACCGAAGAACGATCCCAGCAGTCCCACGAATGGGGCAGTGGAGAATCCCTGTCCCACCATATATACGATACCCAGCAGACCCATACCGTTGGCCGTACCGAAATTGTTCAGCTAAATGAGCTGATACTTACGGAAATACTTGGCAAACTTATTGTCATGTGCCAGTGTGATGATGGCAGGATTATCGCTCAGGAATGTCAGCACAGCGCCCAAAGAGGCGGTTCCGGGAAGATTAAACAGCGGTCTCATCAGCGGACGCAGCATCTTTTCCACCAGTCCCACTACGCCAAACTTGGACAGGATTTTACCCAATGCACCGGTGATGACACAAACCGCCATCAGGAAGAAACAGGTGTTCACCAGCAGGTCGAAAGCGGTGTGCATGATGGTGTTCATCAGATTGGCCACACCCATGGTGCTGCCCAGATAGCCGAAGATAATGCCTAAGATGACAAGGCAAGGCACGCCTTCCGGAATATACTTTTTCATGTATTTTATTTCTTTAGTTTAATGTTCAGTAAATCGGCACGCAGGGTCATACCTATATTAAAGGTAGTCTGCTTGTCCTGCAGCACGCCGCCGTCAGGATTGGCATTCTCGCCCCAGGTATGGAACACATTGGCATGCAGTCGCAGGTCCTTGCGTCCGTGCAGCGGGAAGTATTCCACGCCCACACCGGCATGATGCTGCTCGGTACCGTCAAACACCAGATAGTCGCCACCGTTGCCCTTATTGCCGTCGTAACCGTACTTGGCAAAGATGTTCAGTTCCTTTACAGGCTGGACATGCAACTCGCTGGTAATGGTGAAATCATCCAGGAACCCGTTGCCGTAACCACCCGAATAGCGGTTGGTAAAGTCGAACAGGAAATGACCGCCGTTAAACTTCAGCTTATTGCCTAAAGCGATGTAATTGATGAATTTACCCGGCAGATACTCAAACATGTTCACCGACCAGATGTTGTTATACACCCCGTGGTCGCCTTCCCATTTCAGGCTATAACCGTACATATCGGGAGCATTTGTGCGGAACGGAGTCTGGCACACCTGAGCCTGCAGGTAATTATTCTTATCCAGGAGGTAGATGGCGCTGGCACCAATCTGATAGCACAGCACATTATTGCAATACTCGGAATACTGATAGATATCGATAGGAGCGTAATCCCACTCGTAACCGCCAATGGCTACAGTCTGCTTACCTCCCGAGAACTGCCATTTCTCGTTGGGGCTGTAGGTCAGATACACCCAATCGGTAGCATTAAACAATCCGCTGCCCTCAAAACTCTTGCTGAAACGCTGGCGATAAGCATACGAAACCTTGTCCGATATGTTACCTTTCAGGATAACCTGCAGATAGCGGCCGTAGAAACCACTGTTGTCCGCATTTCGGGTACCGTCTATCCAGTCGCGCTGCCAGTCGGTACGCATCTCCACTTGGGCCGTGTGCAGCCAGCTTTTGTCTTTGTCGTCCTCATCAGCCATCACTGTTGCGGCCATGGGCAGCATACAGGCGAAGAGTAGTGTCTTTTTCATATTTGGTTATAAGCCTTTTACCGTTGGTTGTCAATTCTCAATTTCGAGGCGCAAATTTAAGCCTTTTTCCCGAAACTAAGAAATACTTATTTATAAAAGATAATTTGCCACCGGAATATATTTTCACTATATTTGCAAACATAATTTACAACGAAGCAAAATGAACCATACCGTTTTACCAATAACCCTGTTGCTGTTCTGCAGCAGCCCTGTATTTGCACAGACCGAAAAGAAAGATTCCATAGGCACCGATGAGGAGCGCCGCAGCAACCAGAACGTGCTGCTGAATGCGTCGTCCACCACCATGCCGCGAACCATCTCGCTGGGTATTCCCGAGTGGGGAACACACATCATGGAGGACGGACTGCCCAGTGCCGTTTTCAAGGATTTCTTCCCCGGATACTGGTCGTGGCGAAGCGGATTGGCCACCAAGGACATGCAACTCACACGCCTGGATGAATCGGCTATCCAGTTGGGTGCCATCGGTTTCTATCCGGTGTCGCTGTCCTGTACCGGTGCCGATAAGCTGGAGGGTCAGGTGCAGTATCTGACCGATATTCACGGCCGTCACGAGGTAGAGGCGCATGTGGCTGCCCCGTTAGGCAAGGGGTGGGGACTGGACCTGAACGTGTACCAGAATTTCAACCCCGGTTCCAATCATCTGGACTATGCCAACATGCAGGAACGCGTGCAGTTTTATAAGGTGGGAGCATCCAGGCAACTGGCCGATGACAAGGGTAAGGTTTGGGCCACTTACCAGTATGCGCACCTGCGCGACCTGAGTGATCCTTACGGTCCGTTTATCTTTGTAGGCGACGGCAGTGTGAAGCCGTTCCAGGATTTCCGGTTGGGCAAGGACCAGTACATGCCGGGAACCACCACTTTCGACATCATCGACCTGAAGACAGGCGAGAAGCAAACCAAGCGGTACAACGAGGATTTGGGCGTGCCAACACACAACCTTTCGGCAGGACTGGACTATCAGTTGCCTCACGGCATGGAGCTGAAAGTGGCCTCACGACTGCGTTTATCCAAAGCTGTAATCAAAGAGACCTATCTGAGTGGTATAAGTAAAGTTAAGGCTGACGACGGATACACCTATCTGGACGGAGAGCCGTATGAGGGAGACGTGCAGAGCCGCGTCATGCTGTACTATGACGACACCTGTACCGAATGGATGAACACCGCCCAACTCAAGAAGACTTCGGGGCGCCATTCCTGGACTGCCGGTGCCAATGCGTGGTTCCACTGGAGCGATACGCCCATCATGTCCACCAACTTCAGCTATGAGGCCAAGAAAGACCCGCAGCATCTGCTCTACAACGGAGAGATGTATTATGTGAACAATACCGGAGCCCTGTATCACGACGGCCATCAGACGCGTCTGGCCCTGTTTGCGCAGGACCGCTGGAATGTGTCGTCGCGCTTCAGCCTGCACTACGGACTCCGTGCCGAATACAGCGGACTGAGCGGTAATGCGGCACACAACCTGAACGGTAAGGACAACAACTCCCGCTACAACGGATGGTCGCTGAAATCACCCGGCGTGACCATCACGCATTTCCAGAAAGACCATCTGAACGGTGCCGCCACCTTACTGGCGTATTATAAATTCAACAAGAACTGGGGCGTGGAGGCCAATGCCGTAGCCACCCTGGCGCATACCGACCTGTGGCAGTACGGCGAATCCGAGTTGCCTTCCGACAAGGCACAGCCCAACTACCTGCTGCGCGGAGGCATCAACTTCAAGAACAGCTGGCTGGACCTGCAGTCGCTGATTACCTATCTGCGTAAGGACAACAACTACAGCACCAGCATGTGGACACACGAGCTGACGCAGGCCGGAGGCGGCTATCCCGCAGGCTATAACGAGACCGTCTACATCGGCTCCAAATACAACATGGAAGTGCTGGGATGGACCACTGACATGGTGCTGACACCGTTCCGTGGCTTCAGTTTCCACGGCCTGTTCACCTTCCGCCAGCCCCGATACCGCGACTATACGTTCCAGCCCACCTTCAGCGACGGCTATTCCGAGCAGTACGACTTTACCGGAAAGACCATCGAGGGCAGCAGTCAGGTGGAGATTGAGCTGGAACCATCGTACCAGTTGGACAAGTGGCGCTTCTGGGTAAGTGCCCGCTATTACGGCAAGAAATACATCAACATCACCAACAGCCTGTACCTGAAGCCACGGTGGGAAACCTTCGGCGGTGTGGACTATGCGTGGAATGATCATGTCAGTTTCTCGGTCAATGTGGTCAACTTCCTGAATCAGACCGGTGCAGCGGCCGGCATTCAGGAGGCATCGCTGGCTACCGATGTCACTCCTTACCGCAACTATCTGACCAGCGGATCCTACATCCGTCCGCTGACCGTGGAGTTCAGTACCAAATTAAGTTTCTAAACCGTTTAAATTATCGGAAATTTCGGCACAATCAACCGTTTTTTCCACTATCTTTGCCGAGAATTTATTGAACAAACGATGAAAAAGCAGATTCTAATTCTATTATTGGCTCTTTTCCAGCTGATGCCGGCACATGCCGTGCTGAAGGAGAAGAACCTGGAAGAGACCCTGTGCGTGCTGCTTTCCGAACTGGAGCAGTACATCCGTGTGCAGGAAACCAATACGGTCAACTTCGATATGCGCTTCCGCCAGATGGAGGACCAGATGCGCCGCGTCATGCAGCAGGCCAACCAGACATCGCTGATGCTGTACTCGCAGCAGAACGAGAACATCTTCGACCTGACCTATGCGTGCCACGAGGCCACCGAGCAGTACCGCACGTTCCGCGACCAGCTGCAGCCTTACACCAAGTGGGTGGAGCGCATGAACATCGAGATTGCGCGTTACGACCGTCTGATCAATTCGCTGAACAAGATGCCGGACTATCTGCTGGATGAGCACCATCTGGGAGACCGAGACTCGTGTATCCTGTTTGCCAACCTGATCCGCACACAGATGATTACCAACCGCGGGAAAGTCACCGAGTTGCAGGACCGTCACGACAGGGTGGAGAAGCGCCTGAAGGAACTGAACGACTACGCCAAGGAGCGCTATGCCGCCATTCAGCGCACCATCTTTGTGAACGGAGGCGACCGCTATCCGGTTATTCTGCGTAACTTTAAGCAGCATTTCTATCTGGCTGTCACCGCCTTCCAGAACAAGTTCATCAGCATGCACGAATCCGATTCCGACTGGCGAGGGTCGGTGATTATGTTCTGCTTCGTCTTCGTGTTCCTGTGGATGGCCATAGCCGCGGGACTCAGCAACCTGGTGATCCGCAAGGCCGTGCCGAAACGCTTCCAGGACGAGAAGTACCACGAGCGCAAGCCGGCATTGATCTTCACCATGACCATGATCACCTTTGCCATTGCCGTGATGATTCTGCGCCAGGTCTATGCCAGCCACGGATTCTTCCAGATGTCCACCGAGCTGCTCATCCAGTATGCCTGGCTGCTGGGCGTCATCCTCATCTCGCTGCTCATCCGTCTGTGGGAGCATCCCGAGCGCATCAAGCGTGCCATGCGCATCTACCAGCCGGTATTCGTACTGGGATTCATCGTCATCGCGTTCCGTATCATCTTCATTCCTAACGATACGGTCAACCTGATATTCCCACCTATCCTGATTATTTGCCTCATCTGGCAGTACATCAGCATCAGCCGTCATAACGACACCGATGAGGGAAAGATCAGCAAATGGGACTCTATCTATGCGTGGACCTCCCTGGCCGTTATCGGCATCTGTGCCGTATGCTCGTGGAGAGGCTACACCCTGCTGGCCGTTCAGATTCTGATCTGGTGGTACATGCAGCTGTCCATCATACAGAGCATTACCTGCGTGTACACCCTGCTGCACATGTACCAGGCTTACCGCCTGAAGAAATACGTGAGCCGCTATCTGGACAAGGATGACAAGAAGGTGGACCAGCGCAGCATCATCAAGTCCAAGGATGCCAAGGGCAACGATGTCTACAAGCTGGATATCACCAAGACCTGGTTCTACGAGTTCATCTATAAGGCGCTGATTCCTATCTTTGCCGTTTATTCGGTGATTTTCAGCATCTACTGGGCAGCCAACGTGTTCGACCTTTCCGACCTGGTGATTGACATCGTGCGCATGAACCTGGTGGATATCCAGGGCACCCTTCGTCTGTCGCTTGTATCGCTTACCATCATCCTCTCGATGTTCTTCATCGTGAAGTACAGCCTGTTCCTGGGCCGCGAGCTCTACCTGCGCCAGCACCGCCTGAAGGAGGGCGACAAGAATGTGATGGCCCTGGGTATGAACATCGTCACCATCCTGGTGTGGGGCTTCTACCTCATCATCGTGATGAAGATTCTGCATGTGGACAACACCGGTATCATCGCTGTCTTGGCAGGTATGTCTACCGGTATCGGTCTCGCCTTGAAGGACCTGATCGAGAACCTGTTCTACGGTATCTCGCTGATGACGGGACGTGTAAAGGTGGGCGATATCGTGGAACTGGACGGTGTACGCGGTAAGGTGAGCAACATCAACTACCAGAGCACCATGGTGGAGACCATCGACGGTTCCATCATAGCCTTCCAGAACGCACAGCTGTTTACCAAGAACTTCAAGAACCTGACCAAGAACCACGGCAACGAGCTGGTGAAGATTCCTATCGGCGTGGCTTACGGCACCAATGTGGAGCAGGTGCGCAAGATGCTCTACACCAATCTGGGCAAACTGGACTGCTGGAACCAGAAGAAGGGCATGCAGATTCTGTTCGACAATTTTGGTGACAACAGCGTAGACCTGATTCTGGTGTGCTGGGTGGCTGTAGAGAAGAAGCTGGCTGCCGTATCGCAGATGAAGGAAGTGGTCTATAAGACCTTCAACGACAACGGTATTGAAATCCCATTCCCACAGCGCGACATCTACGTGCGCAAGATGCCGGATTTTGAGAAATAAGACAAAAAAGAACCTCCCGAGAAAATTCGGGAGGTTTTTTATCACTTCACGGTGGTTACGGTCTCAGTCTGAGGCTTACGTGGAGTAGCCGATGTGGTGGCATCCCACTTTTCCGTATCCATCTTGCCCACCAGCAGGGCAGTGGTAATGTTCATACCTTCCGGAACCTGGAACTTGGCATAATACTCATCCTTGTTCTCACCGTTAAACAGCATATTCACCGAGCTGGCAATCTTGGTGCCGTAACCCAGCAGATGCGCCATGGCATTCATGTTCTGTACAGCCAATCCCGCATCCAGTTCATTACCTGGCTTGCACGAGATGACAATCACTACAGGAGAATCACCCAATCCCGAGTGAGGACCGCTGGCGGTAGGAGGCTTTGGAGCATCGTCCTTTCCGTCGCCCTTAGGAGCAGGAGCAGGGCCGTTCTGCATAGCCGCCTTCATGGCTTCACCCATCTGCTTGATCTCATCCGCATTGGTCACCACGGAAAAGTGCCAAGGCTGCTGGTTCAATGCGCTGGGAGCATTCACACCCGCATTAACGATGCGCTGCAGGTCGGCCTCATCCACTGCATCAGTCAGGAAAGCCTGAGTGGTAGGGATATCCTCGATAAGTTGCAACATGGCCTTACAGTCGGCACATTCAGCCTCAGCCTGTGGAGCAGGAGCCTGCTGGCAGGCAGTCAGTGCCACGGCAGCAGCTGCAAAGAAGAAATTCAGTTTTTTCATTGCTTCCAATTTTAGTTTTTAAAGTTACACATCATACTGCAAATCTACATCATTTATTTTTCCCAAGCAAACCAAACCGATGTAAAAGCCATAAATTGACAAAACAACAAATAGTGTACAAGTGCAAGGGTACTGCTTTTTGTCCTTTCAAAAGATATTTTTCGTAAATATGTGAATCTTTTGGCGGAATTTGTGTATCAATCACAAAGGATTCACATTTCACCCTTGCACAATGTAAACTGTGAGGTTATCAAGATTTTTCATGCTTGAAATCTCTTCGCATTTGCAAGTATCAGTCCCATTACCAAAGCAAAAATAGTCCTCGCAAAAGGATTGTGTGGCATGAAATAAACAGCAAGCAACCCATCTAGGCATGAAATAACAAGGGCGAGCAAGAATGGTGTACGAACGAAGGGATATTCTGCCGTCTTTCCTGACAGAGAGTAGAGCACTCCGCCACCCAAAACGAGCAATGCTCCGCACATGAGGCTGAAATAAGTAAATGCACCTTGTGTTCCTTCTGGTAGCATGGCGAGTTTGTCGGCTATCATTGGAGTGAATGTCGCTATTACATGTACAATGCCCATAAGTATAACACCCATGGATAATACCTTCGTGATGTTTTGTCTATTGAATCTGATCATCTCTATACTTTTCATTAATTGATTGTGAGTACAAATGTATGGCATTCTTGATGAAGAGATATGTAAAAAATGGACATCCTTGTTACGTAAAGCCGACAAACTCTCCACTGTGATTTATACAAAATAGGAATATAAAAAAAAGTCATCCTGAGCAAAGCGAAAGATCTTTCCTGGCTAGTGATTAAAGTTTCCACTACTTATTCAGAAAGATCCTTCGCTGTCGCTCAGGATGACATTATTTATTGTCTTATTTAATCACACCCTTCTCGCGCATCACATCACCGAAGGAAACGAGCTCGATACCGTTCTCCTTGATGTATTTCATGATTTCAGGGTTGGTGAAGGTATCGGTAACATCCTGACGGTCAGGGCCCTGGCTTGGACCAATCTTGCCGTCACGGCCTATCTGGGTGATTCCCTTCATCTCCTCGTTATCGAAGGCAGGGTGCTCGATGGTCCAGTAGGTCTTACCCTTCTCCATCTTCTTGATGGCATCCAGCATTCGGCCGGCTCTTGGCGCACCGCCGAAAGGAACGGGCAGGGCATAGATGCCGATGGCCTCATCGTCAACAGTCTGTCCCTGATAGCGCAAACCGAACTCAGCGGCTACTCTGACAGCCATGTCGTGAAAATCGGGCTGGAATGTCCACATGCAGTGGTCGGTGATGTGGGTGACATTCTTGCAGTACTTCAGCGCCAACTTAATCTGGGCTCTCATCTCAGCCTCAACCTCGGCAGGATTAGGGAACATCAGACGCTCGCACAGGTAACCGTCCTCATCACACAAGGATGGGCAGTTGGTGAGCGGTTTCCACTTATAGCCTGCCCACTCGCTCTGGAAAGCGATATGTACACCCACGTCCAGACCCGGATTGTCGTTCAGCATGCGCGATGCCTCCAGGAACCAGGGGCAAACCGGCATAACCTCGGCACTGCGGCCGATACCGTTCTGGTAGCAGTGAATAACAGCCAGATTCTCGGAGTGTGTGGCACCGATATCGTCCATTCTCACAATCAGGCGCTGGGCACTCATGGATGAAGCTGCCAGCAACAGGCCTAATGTCAACAGATGTTTCTTCATGGTAATATATGAAATTAAAAGTTTGGTAAAGTCACTTTAAAATTCGGATTATCAATATGCTGTTCGCGAACCACCTGGAGCATCCGCGATACGATATCGGGATGAGCTGCAGCCACATCGTTATCCTCGTGGATGTCATCGGCCAGGTTGTACAGCAGCGGAGTGCCCGATTTGCACACCATCTTCCAGTCGCCCATGCGCACACCTATCTGATCCGTCTCCTCGAACTCCCAATACAGATAGTCGTGTGTCTGCTGGCCTTCCCGCCCTAAAAGGGTAGGCAAAAACGAGATTCCATCGAAATAATCCACCTCTTTCTTCTTGTTGGCGTACTTCTTCACCCAGTTTTTCACCCCTGCCAATTCGGCAAAGGTAGGCATGACATCGTAAAAGG
Organism: Bacteroidaceae bacterium; assembly: GCA_024401115.1. Lineage (GTDB taxonomy): Bacteria > Bacteroidota > Bacteroidia > Bacteroidales > Bacteroidaceae > Minthousia. The sequence continues at coordinate 11,538 of JAKSLP010000002.1, forward strand.
CCAACTGATGAGGGTTGACGCTTCCGGCCTGCACATGACCTGGCCACCGCACGATGAAAGGCACACGGATGCCACCCTCGTAGCACTGGCGCTTCAGTCCCCTGAGCTTACCGTCACGGCCAAAGAAAGTAGGGTCGGCTCCTCCTTCCTCGTGAGGGCCGTTATCGCTGGTAAAGATGACTATCGTATTGTCATCCAATCCTTTCTCCTTCAGTTTATCCAGCACTTCGCCCACATACTTGTCCAATCGGGTGATCATTCCGGCAAACTGCGCGTGGGTGTGTTCGGATGGGTTGTAGCGTGAACCTTCCTGGCCTCCCCAGGTATGATCGGTAAAAAACTCCTTCTTATAGTCCTTCACGATGCTGTCCTCGGGCTGAACCAGCTCGGCATGCGGCAAGGTATAGGTAAGGATACCAAAGAACGGTTGGGTACCGTCCTGGCTGTCCAGCCATTTCAGGGCCTCCTGATGAATCATATCGGCCGAATACTGCGGACGTTTCAGGTAATCCGGGCCGAACATGGGATACTTGATGTTCTCCTCCATGGTGACACGCACCACCTCCTTATCCCCAAGAGAACGGCTGTAGCGGTTCAGGAAGTTGGGGTAGTACAGATGAGCCTGGAACTGGCAGATGTACCCATAATATTCGTCAATTCCCCGCTTATCGGGCGTGGACACCGATCCTTCATAGCCGCCTGCCCACTTGCCGAACATACCGGTGGTATAGCCGTTGTCCTTCATAATCTCGGGCAGGATGACATGATCGGGGTCGTAGGGATGCTGGCCCACACGGGTGAACTCCTGGTTCTGGCCATACATCATCATGGGCACATCACGCCAGTACTCCTTGTTGCCGCGAACCTCGCAATGGCCCGTGTGCTGTCCTGTCATCAGGGAGGCACGCGAAGGCGCACTCACGGGGCTGCCGGCATAGGCCTGCGTGAAGCGCATGCCCTGCGCTGCCATGGCATCGATATGTGGCGTATGAATGTATTTCTGGCCATAGCAACCCAAATCGCCATAGCCCATGTCATCGCACATGATGTAGATGATATTGGGTTTCTGGGCCCAGGCTGCAGAGGCCGTCAACAGAGCCGTAGAGAAGAGTAAAGCGTGTTTCATGTATACAGATTTTTGGCAAATTTAAGGAAAAAATTATATATGACAAAATTATAATCGGGATGAGAACAAATGAGGCTAATAAAATTGTATCTTTGCAATATTGTAATTCATAGGCTCATGAGACATACCATAATTACCTTATTTTATCTGATTTTAGCGGTAAGCATTCAGGCACAGGACCGAGTGAAGGCGGTGGATGAATGGATGGACCGCATAGGCGGCAGCGGCACATCGGCACGCATAGAGGCGGTGCTGGATACGCATCTGGCAGCGGATGGCGAGGCGGTGTTTGAGATTGCTGCCCGTCAGGGCAAGCCGCAGATTAAGGGCACCAGCGTTTCGGCTCTGACTACGGGCGTGAACTGGTACCTGAATCATTATGCTAAGGTCAACCTGTCGTGGAACCGACTTTCGATAGATTTATCGGAGGTGGTGCTGCCTGTTCCGGCACATGCCGAGCGTCACACCTGCGACGCGGATTACCGCTATTACCTGAATTACTGCACGTTCAGTTACTCGATGGCCACATGGACATGGCAGCGCTGGGAGCAGGAGATAGACTGGATGGCCATGCACGGTATCAACATGCCGCTGCAGCTCATCGGTCTGGATGTGGTGTGGAAGGCGATGCTGGAGAAGGATTTCGGCTACAGCCGCGTCGAGGCCAATGCGTTTGTGGCTGGTCCGGCGTTTCAGGCATGGTGGGGCATGAACAACCTGGAAGGATGGGGCGGACCTAATCCGGAATGGTGGTATGAGCGCCAGCTGGGACTGGCACAGAAGATTATCCGTCGCGAGAAGGAACTGGGCATGATGCCGGTACTTCCCGGATTCAGCGGCATGGTTCCGAGCAACTTTGAGGAGAAGACAGGCATTGCGTGCCAGGATCAGGGTACTTGGGCCGGTTTTGTGCGCCCGAAGATTCTGGATCCCACATCGGCATCGTATGCCCAAGTGGCTGAGAAATACTACAACCGCCTGCATGAGGTGATGGGCAAGAGCGACTATTACTCGATGGATCCGTTCCATGAGGGCGGAAGAATACAGTCGGGACAGTACCGCGAGGGCTATCAGACCATCTTCAATGCCATGAATCAGTACTGCGGTCCCCAAACGAAATGGGTGATTCAGCAGTGGCAGTGGGAGGATTATCAGGCTCTATCACTGGAGGCGGTGCCTGCAGGACGACTGATTGTACTGGATCTGTTCAGTGACGGAAAGCCTTGCTTCGACCAGTACAAGGGCTACGGCCAGCAGCATGCGGTGTACTGCAGCATCCCTAATTTTGGCGGTAGAACGGGCTTTTTTGGCCGTATCCCGCGCATGGGAAGGGAGTATTTCCAGTATAAATCAAAGTATCCGCAAATCAAGGGCATCGGTGCGGCTCCCGAGGCTATCGAGCAGACGCCGGTGGTGTATGACTTCCTGTTTGAACTGCCCTGGATGGGTAAGGAACCGGATTCCGGAGCGTGGATGAGCGGCTATGCAGAGGCCCGTTACGGCATGAAGGATGCCAAGGCCAATGAGGCCTGGCAACTGATCCTGCAAACAGTGCTGAACAATACCGACGGGCTGCAGGGCGCACACGAGGCGGTGATGTGTGCACGTCCGTCGCTGGAGGTGAAGAGTGTGAGCACCTGGGGCGGGACACGTATCTTCTACCAGCCGGAAGACTTGCGCAAGGCGGTGCGCCTGCTGATGGAATCGGGGGTGAATCCTGCTCATCCCAACTACAGCTACGACCTGTGCGACATGACCCGACAGGTACTTTCGGACTATTCACTGGAGTTGCTCGGACAACTGAAAGAGTTTAAAGAAAAAGGTGATATAAATGTGTTCAACACATTGAAGAACAGATTTATGGAACTGATACTGGATACCGACAAGCTGTTGGCCACCAATTCGAATTTCCGGTTGGGACACTGGACAGAGCGGGCCCGTGACATAGCCAATGAATCGGCTGCCACTACCGATGCAGACAGGGAATGGCTGGAGATGAACGCACGCATGCTGATAACCACCTGGGGAGACAAGGAGAACAGCGACAAGGGCGGCTTGCGCGATTATTCCTACCGCCAGTGGCAGGGCATGCTGAAGGATTTCTATTATCCGCGCTGGAAATATTACTTTGACCACGACATGCAGGCCGCTGCCGGCAGCTGGTTCTATGGAGAATGGGAGTGGGCACACAACCTGAAGGTGGATTTCGGCCGTGAGGGAGTGACCACGGAACGGGAAGTGAAACGATATCCGGCAAATCCGGAGGGAAATACCCTTCAGGAGGCGCGGAAAATTATGGATAAGTATTTTAAATGAGCACTCAACAATCATTCGACTACCTGACCAACCGGCTGAAATCACCGGTTTCACCGAATAACAGTTCGAGCGAGGACAGCTATCAGAAAGGAATCATGATAGCCAGGACTTACTGTAGCCTGGAAAATTCCATAGCGGTGCTGAGTGATATGGTCAGGGACAGGAGCTTTATTTGCTACGGCCAACTGGGTGGGCAGACGGCACTGGACTGTACCGGTGAAGAGGAGGTTTCAAGCATCTGGGAACAGAAGATCCTGAATCTGATACACGAGGACGACCAGTTGGAGAAATATGCGTGGGAACTCCGTTTCCTGACTTTTCTGGAAAGCGTTCCCCTGGAGGAGAAGAGGAATTATATGCTTCAGCATCCGGTACGGATGAGAATGGCAGGGGGCGAATATCAGTACATGCAGCACAGGGTGATGTATCTGGATTATGACGGTAACGGGCATGTGCAACTGGCACTCTGTCTGTACAACAGCCGCTCAGCCAATGACTTCATCACAGGAATCGTGAATACGCTGACTGGCAAACGCGAGATCCTGAACGGTACCATGATTTCCAACATCCTGTCGGAACGCGAAAAGGAAGTACTGCAACTGATAGGCAAGGGACTGTCGAGCAAGATGATTGCGGATACACTGTCGATCAGCGTGCATACCGTCAACGGCCACCGGCAGAACCTGATGCAGAAACTGCATGTGGCCAATTCATCCGAGGCATACAGTGTGGCCATGAAACTGGGCATTCTGTAAAACAGTTATTTTTCACTATTGGCTAATTCGTCCAAATACAGTAACTTTGCACCCCAAATAAAAAAAATATCATTTCAATGAAAGACAACAAAAGAATAGTCTTTGTAGACTACATCCGCGTCATCGCCTGTTTCCTGGTAATGCTGGTGCATGCCAGTGAGAATTTCTATGGTGCCGATTCATCGGGATTGGCAGGTAACGTATCCATGCTGGCCAATGAGGCCAACCGCGTATCGGTGGCTTTCTATGACGGTTTTCTGGGCAGAATCAGTGTGCCTATCTTCATGATTGTAAGTGCATTCCTGCTGGTTCCACTGAAGAGCGGCGAGACCATGTTCTCGTTCTACAAGCGCAGATTCCTGAGAATCCTGCCTCCGATGATTATCTTCATGTTCCTGTACACCTTCCTGCCGCTGCTTTGGGGACAGATGACCTGGGAGCAGAGCCTGAATGACCTGAAGATGATGCCGTTCACCTTCCCGTCGATGTGCGGACACTTCTGGTTTATGTATCCGCTGATCTCACTGTATCTGATTATTCCTGTAGTATCCCCATGGTTGGAGAAATCGGCAGCCAAGGAGGAGAAGCTGTTCCTGGTGTTCTTTGTACTGTCCACCTTTGTTCCATGGCTGGTACGTTTCGTAAACGCCGACCTGTGGGGATGGTGCTTCTGGAATCCATATTTCGGCATGCTGTACTACTGCTCGGGCTACTTAGGCTATCTGGTACTGGCACACTACATCCGTTTCCACCTGAAATGGGACCGCAGCAAGCGCTTCAACGTAGGCCTTATCTGTTTCTTGCTGGGTGCCGCATTCACCGCGTGGGCATTCTGGTGGGCTGGTGTTCCTGGACAGCTGATTGAGACCCCAATGCTGGAATGGTCATGGGAGTTCTGCACACCTAACGTGCTGCTGACCACCTACGGCGCCTTCCTGATGTTCACCTGCATCGAGAAGAAAGAGGCTCCAGGCTGGATTACCACACTGGCAAAGCTGTCGTTTGGCATGTACCTGATGCACCTGTTCTTCCTGAGCAACATTGCTCCGGTATTCGTAAACGGCGATCAGGCCAATCCGCTGATTCCAGTCTATCTGGCAATCCCTTGCATCGCTGTGCTGACCTTTATCTGCTGTGCAGTGACCTCGAAACTGATCTCCCTGATTCCGGGAAGCAAATGGATTATCGGTTAATACTAAATACAAATATGAACAATTTATTTAATGTAATGGCAATGGGCATCCTGGCAACCGGCTTTGTGGCTTGTGCCAATGCTCCCAAGACTGAAGAAGCAGTGGAAGAGACTAAGACTCTGGCCATAGAGATGGAAGGAACAGATATGGTTAAGGCCATTCTGAACGAGAACGCATCGCTGGATCTGAATGCATTCAAGTGGACCCGCGAGCCTGAGAGCTGCACCATTAACGGTGACACCATCGAGATTGTAACCAAGCAGCAGACCGACCTGTGGCAGCGCACTTACTATCATTTCCAAAATGATAACGCACCTGTACTGCAGATTCCTACCCAGGAGCAGTACTTCAGCTTTACCGTAAGAACCGACTTTACCGAGAGCCATCACCGTTTTGACCAGTGTGGCGTGGTGATGTACCTGGACAGCGAGAACTGGCTGAAGGGTAGTGTAGAGTATGAGAACGAGGAGTTCCAGCACCTGGGAAGCGTTTGTACCAACGGCGGTTACAGCGACTGGGCTACCACCGCTATTCCTGCCAATGTAAAGTCGATGTGGTACCGCCTGTCAAGACGTGCGGATGATTTCTGCATCGAGTGCTCAACCGACGGTGTGAACTTCAGCCAGATGCGTGTATGCCACATGGCTGTAGCTACCGACGCTATCAAGTTTGGTATTTATGCCTGCTCTCCTGAGGAGTCGTCATTCAAGGCTGTCTTCACCGACATGAAGGTAACCGAATGTATGTGGAAGGCTCACGACGGTCAGCAGCCTGACGCTGAATAAATCAAAAAGGAGCGAAGATGATTTTCTTCGCTCCCTTTTTTTATCAATATAAATTGCTGCAACCGGTGAACAGGTATTTGTCCTTAAAATCGGAGAGGACGAAATGCACCAGATAGCGACCGTCATCGGTCTTTTCAACCGTAAAGCCCTCCATATTCTTATCGTAGCCCAGTTTGCAGAACCGCTGCCAGCGCTTTTCCGACATCTGTGTGAAATCAAACTTCTCACCGTTCTTATTATACGCAAATCCCGAAGCCTTGGCATCCATGGTGCGGTAGGAATCACCCCGCTTCAGTTGCGTGTCCCTCAAGTCTACCGCAGTAAGGTTGCCAATCGGTTCCAGATTTGTGGCTGCAAATCCGGCCATTCTGCGAATCAGCGCCATATCGGCTCCGTTGATAGGTCCGTGAACCACTAAGGTATTGATGTTCAGACTGTCTGCGCCAAGTATCTCGCCCAGTTTTCCAGGCTGCTGAAGACGGATTTCACGGTGCATAGGGTCTTTCTCATTGGGATGAATGCCACACACCAGACTGGAGTTGATGGTAGGTTCCCAGGCCAGATCACTGGCAGGGAGACTGCGGTAATAGCCGTTGAAAGGACCCATCCACCCCAAGTTGAAATGCAGGTAATCATCTATCTGTCCGTCGCACACGAAGGCGTGTCCGCCGTTACTGAACAGCAGAGGATGCCCCTGCTGCAAATCCCTGTCGCAAATTTGCTGGAGTTCCTCGCATGAGAACGCACTGAGGTAGCGGCAATGCGCATACATGCCCATATCAATAAAGGTAGGCTTAATCTGAAGCGTGTTGGTCACGGAGTTACGAGGAGAGTAATGCGTCTGTGCGCGTCCTCCGATGACAGCCACCATCTGCGCCGGATCACTGGAAGCGTGATAGTAATTCATAATCTGTCCCATAGCCACCGGCACACATCCCGCCAGCATCTTATCCGGACACTGTTCATTATAAGGTGCGGTCTGTCCCCACTGAGTCTGAATCAGCGTCTCCACCTTGCGACTGAAATCCGTATTCGGTATCTTTATCTTCTGCTGATAAGCCAGCTGCAGCGTCTGCTCGTAATAAGCAAAGAACTTATCCATTGGCAATCCTTCGCCCCAAGCAGCCTCGTTGCTGAATGCCAGGACACGCTGACCCTTCAGTACACCGTCGTATTTCTTATCGGCCAGAATCACAAACTGCTGATCGACAGGGTTGTTGAAGAGCCTGATGCCATCGCCCTTATGAGCCATGACAAAATTCGAAGCATCGGTCTTCATGTCCAACTGGTCATAGAACGACTCGATGTATTTCTGGTTCTCATCCAGGCAACTGCAGAACGAGAACGCCACGAAAAGGGCGATGAGATAGCAAATTTTCTGTTTCATTACATTCGGCTTCTTTGGGTTTGTCCTGCACCGGTACCTTTATACTTGCTGGCAGATACATTGAACTTATAACGGGCCGTCAAGGTTACGGAACTCATACGGTTTCGACCCAGTTCCAAGATAATCTTCGGTCCGCAGTACTGGATACACGGATCATTCTGGTAGGTGCTAAGTATATTGTTTCCATCGAGTTGCAAGGTAAATCGGTCGCCCGAAAAGTTCTTGATGATGGAAAAGTTCAGTCTGAAATTGTTACGGAACAGATAGGCACTCTTCTGGTAACCCTTAGTCTCCAGCAGCATGTTGGTGTTGAACAACCATCCGTGAGGCAAATCCAAATTGTTCTGCCAGGTGAATGTCCAGTAAGGAGTATTCAGATTCCAGTGTCCGAAAGGAGTATCCATGTCAATCCACTGCTTATAGACAGCCACACCGAAACGAGGCTGCCAGATATCCACCACAGGACTGGCATTGACAGAAGCAGTGACACGGTTGTACGCCGGTTCATTCTCGTAATAAACATAGGTGATCAGGTCGTCGTCATTCAGCATCTTGCTGGTGTAGAACACCGGATCCTTATAATGGCTGAATGCCACTTCGGCCTGCAGCCACTTGTAACTGAGACTGGTACTGATATCGGTAGAGAAGGTAGGCAGCAACATAGGGTTGCCCGTCTCGTAAGCGTATCGTCCCATATAAGTAATGGAACCGCGCAACTGACTGTAACTGGGTCGCTTGATGCCAGCAGAATAACGCAACTGCCACTGCACGTCACCCAATGGAGCAGAGAGCGAGACAGTTGGGAAGAGGTTGCTGTAATTACGGCTGGACTCGGTATTACGCTTGTGATCCTGATAATAATCACTGTTGATATTCTCATAACGAAGACCCGCCTGTACGTTCAATTTTCCCGCCTTTATGCCATATTCAGCAAATACCGACCATGAACGCTCGTACAATTCGGTGTAATTGCTCTGCATAATCTGCTGAGGATTACGGAAATCATTCTGTTGGTCACTGTACGCGAACTCGCCTCCGAATGAGAAACTTCCAGGTCCTACAGGTACACCGGCAACCAGTTTGGAAGCAAACAACCGGTTCTCGGTCTTGGTAAGTGACTCGATCAGGATATCCTCCACATAACCGGTATTGTCATAGAAATGCTCATTGATGGTTTGGTTACGTTCACGGTTCCGGTAGAATGCATCGGTGTTCCAGTCAATGCTTACATTACCAATCTGTCCGGTATAATAAGCATTCAAAGAGTGACGCTTCTCGGGGAATACCACACGGTTATTATCCAACGTATAGTCAATAAACTTGCCATCCTCATACAATGCGGACTCCATGGTACCAATCCATGGTGCATAATCATTTCGCATAAAGTCATAGCGGATACCGAGAGACTGAGTAGGAGAGAACGTATGGTTCATAGAGACACGGCCATTCACAGCCTCGCTGGGATAGTTGCCCATGGTGTACTGATCCTGCTTCCAAACCTTGTCATTCAAGTACATATAAATAGGATCATTACTTTCCTCACGCGTATTGGTACGATGCAGATCCAGCATTCCCGAAAGGTCGAATCCATTCTTGCGATAATTGAAGTCGAACTGATTCAAAACGCTGAATTTCTTCATATTATAGCGAACATAAGAACGATCGGAGAATGCAAAACCATCACCGGCAGCCTTCTTGGTGCGGATACGGATAACTGCAGGGACAGAAGCATCGTACTGAGCACCCGGATTAGACACCACGTCAACAGAATGCACATTATCGGCCGTAATCTGCTGAAGTTCCTCGTTGTCACGAATCTTACGGCCGTTGACATAAATCTCAGGCACGCCACGGCCAAACACATTCACCTGATCATTGGTTACCGACACATTAGGAATCTTCTCCAGCACCTGAATCAACGTACCCGCACGTTCCAGAATGGAACCCTGAACTACAGTGACCAGGGCATCGTTCTTAATTTGAGTGTGAGGAAGATTACCCTTGACAGTAACCTCAGACAACGTCTGGCTGTCGGAATTCAGCACAATATTTCCGCCTTGAAACGAATTCAAGGGAATGAAACGGCTATGAAAACCTACAGCAGAAACACGCAACAGATCAGCGCGGCCAGAACGCTTAATCTCGTATTTTCCGTTCTCGTCGCTCACAAAACCATCCACAAACGTGGAGTCAGGAAGCGACATCATCACCAGATTGGCAAAGGAAACAGGTTGCTTATTTTCGTCAACAAGTGAACCCGTAAAAGACTGTGCAAGGCATCCTGGAGTTGATAAAACAAAAACAAAAAAGGATGCAATATGATTTACTCTCTTATTCATAATGCAAAATTAAGGAAATAAAATGTCAATCCATAAAACAAATTCATGAAATGTTCAGTCAGTTGAGAAAAAAGCCTTATTTTTGCATGCAAAATATGACAACCAAAGATTGTCCTTATTGCGAAATAATGACGATTATGTTTAATAGATAATATTTATATGTTCCCTTTCTATGGAATATTACGAAATAACATTTAAAACCACACCAACATCGGAAACCATCAATGATGTGCTTTGCGCACTGGCAGGTGAAGCCGGCTGCGAGAGTTTCATCCCCAACGACGAAGGACTGACAGCCTACGCACAACAGAAATTATTTGATGAGGATGTACTGAAAAGTTATCTCGAGTTTTTCCCCATCGAGAATGTAACGGTGGAATATTCCTGCAAGGAAGCTGAGAACAAGGACTGGAATCAGGAATGGGAAGAAAATTCCTTCCAGCCTATCATTATCGGCAATGAATGTGTGGTTCACGGTACCGGCCATACCGACGTTCCAGAAGCCAAATACGACATCAAGATCAATCCTCGACTGGCATTCGGCAGCGGTCATCACCAAACTACAGGCATGATGATGAAACGGTTGCTGACCGACGATATCCAGCAAAAAAAAGTGCTCGACATGGGTTGCGGCACCTGCATATTAGGTATCCTGGCCCTAATGAGAGGTGCCGAGAGCCTGGTAGCCATCGATATTGACGAATGGAGTGTAGAAAACAGTATTGAGAACTTAAAACTAAATGATATTCAGCAAAATGCAGAGGTTCTACTGGGTGACTCTACCCTACTGAACGATATGCATTTTGATCTGATTTTAGCCAATATCAACCGCAATATCCTGTTGGCTGATATGGAGCGATATGTGAATTGCCTGAATGCCGGCGGCACCCTGTACATGAGCGGTTTCTATACCGAGGACATTCCGCTGATTCAGGGGAAAGGCGAAGAATTGGGACTTTCCTTCATCGACAAGCTGGAGGATGATAACTGGGCCTGTGTAAAACTGAAGAAATGAATTATATGTTAAAGAAACGTTCCGTATTGCTGATTTATACGGGTGGTACTATAGGTATGGTTGAGAACAAGGAGACCGGTACGCTGGAACCCTTTGATTTTGACCACTTACTGAATGAGGTTCCCGAGCTGCAGCAGTTCAATCTGAATATCGGTACCTACCAGTTCAACCCTCCTATCGACTCTTCAGACATGGTACCGGACCATTGGGTGAAGATTGCCCGTATCATCAACTACAACTACCAGCGTTACGATGGTTTTGTGGTGCTGCACGGAACAGACACCATGGCATATACAGCATCGGCTCTGAGCTTTATGCTGGAAAATCTGGCCAAGCCTGTCATACTGACTGGTAGCCAGTTGCCTATCGGAACGCTGAGAACCGATGGAAAGGAAAACCTGATTACCGCCATTGAGATTGCATCGGACTACCTGCCTAACGGTTTGGCCAAAGTGCCGGAGGTTTGTGTATTCTTTGACTCCCAGCTGATGCGAGGCAACCGTACGACAAAGATCAGTGCGGAATATTTCCAGGCTTTTGCCAGCAACAACTACCCCAGCCTGGCTCATGCCAACATTCATATCCGCTATGCCTCGGAAGATCATTTCCTGAAGACTCCCGAGAAACCGCTGAACGTGCATCTGAACATGAGCCGTGACGTGTTCATCTTCTCACTTTTCCCTGGTATTCAGGAAACTCAGGTAAGACAGTTGTTTAATACACCAAGACTGAAAGGTGTGGTAATGAGAACTTTCGGTTCCGGTAACGCCCCACAGAAGAAATGGCTGCTGGACTGCCTGAAGGAGGCCATTGACAATGGACTGAGCGTGGTGAATGTAACCCAGTGCTCTACCGGTGCCGTGGAGATGCAACGCTATGAAACCGGTGTTCACCTGAGCAACATCGGTGTGATCTGCGGTCATGACATAACCGTAGAGGCTGCACTGACCAAACTGATGTTCCTGATCGGTGAAGGCTACAATAATAAGGCTATCCGTAAATTGATGCAAACCTCTCTGGCTGGAGAGATTACTGTCTGATTGTCACTTTTACCTTAAGGATTCTACGCTCGTCACGTTCCATAACCTCGAACGTGAAATTGTTGTAATCCAAGCATTCGTGAAGCTTAGGGAACTCGCCCTTCAATTCCAGCAGCAAGCCAGCAAGGGTATCGGCCTCTCCTTCCACCTCCTCGAAAGTCTCGGCATCCAGGTGAAGCAAACGGGTAAAATCGGCAATGGTGGTCTTGGCCTCGAACATGAATGAATCAGGACTGAGACGGACGAATGCCTTTTCCTCGTCATCAAACTCATCGTTGATCTCGCCTACAATCTCCTCAATAATATCCTCCAAGGTGATGATACCGGAATTACCGCCAAACTCATCCACCACAATGGCAATATGCACCTTATTGTGCTGGAAATCACGCAACAGATCATCAATCTTCTTGGTTTCAGGAACAAAATATGGAGGACGGATAAGCGACTGCCAGCGGAAATTATCACCCTTGTTCAAGTGAGGCAACAGATCCTTAATATACAAGATTCCCTTCACATTATCACGGGTACCCTGATAAATAGGAATTCGGGAATACACATTATCAATAATACATTTCAACACCTGTGAATATGGGGTACGGATATCCAAATCCACCACATCCAAACGGGATGTCATGACATCCTTAACCGACTCATCACCAAAACGGATAATGCCCTGAAGCATGTTGCGCTCCTCACTGATCTCATTCTTATCGGTCAGTTCCAGGGCCTGTTCCAATTCATCCACAGAGATGGCATGATGCTCCTTTGGCACCACCTTAGTGGTAATGGTAGTGGAACGCATCAGAAGGGTTTCCAAATGCCAGAAGATTCTTCTCAGGATCATGATGTATGGGGCTGCCACGCGACAGAACCGCAACGGTGCCTGAGCGGAGAAGATTTTAGGCATAATCTCACCAAAAAGCAGCAACAGGAAAGTCAGAATGACAGAAATCAACACAAATTCCAGCCACTCGGCATCCAGGAAACGGACGACAGAACCGAAAAAGTAGTTGCAAAGCATGATGATGGTGACGTTGACAAAATTATTGGAAATCAATATGGTTGCCAACAGTCTGTCCTTGAATTCCAGCAACTGGCTGATCTTGGTGTCTACAGACTTCTCGCTTTCCTCGATATCTCTCAGATCATTGGGGCTTAATGAGAAGAAAGCGATTTCAGAACCTGAGACAAAAGCAGATGCCCCTAATAAAACTATAGCTAAAATAATAGCGATGACTGCTCCTGTGGAAGGAGCACTCATCACTATATGATCTTGTAAATAGGTAATTATACCTTCGGGAAACGACGAGTCCAAAACTCAGATTTTAAGTTAGACAATTAGAATGGCAGATTTTCTTCAGGTTGCGCTGGAGCAGCTGCTGCATTCTGTGAACTGGCGGTTTGCGAGCGGTTTGGCGAACTTAACATTTCCATGTTGTCAGCCACAATCTCTGTAACGTAACGACGCTGGCCGCTCTGGTCGTCGTAACTGCGGGTTCGAAGTTTTCCTTCAATGTAAAGTCTGTCCCCTTTGTGTACATACTTCTCTACGGTTTCGGCTAAGCCTCTCCAAAGCACGATGTTGTGCCATTCTGTACGGTCTGGCACCTGAGTGCCGTTCTGAAGGGTATAACCCCTCTCGGTTGTTGCCAATGGGAACTGGGCAACAGCCACGTGGTTGTCTGTGTAACGGATTTCCGGATCTTTTCCTACGTTACCAATCAAAATAACCTTGTTTACTGACATTAATACTATATTTAGTTTTAAACATCACAAAGGTATAGACTTTTTTCTACCTAAGCAATATTTTAGTCATTAATTTGAAAAAAAATGTCGAAGAGTACAGACACCAGTCGGGAAACGGCATACTGATGCAAATTCTGGCGTTTCACCCATAAAAATCCCTCCGGTGCCAATGGCAAAACGGCAGAATCTGCCTGTACGGCCACAAAACGGGCATGTATCTTTCTGTGCGACAACACATGGGTGGTTTCCTCGCAAAGCGACTGCCAGTGAGGCTCGGCCTTGACTTCCTGAAACAGGCGCATAATATCCTGCCATTCGCTGGTATTTACCAACTGACTGTCAGACAATAAACCATCGGGGGTTTCGATAAGCGGAAATTCGTACAGATTCTGCCAGATGTCCTTTCCGGTGCGCTGGTGCAGCAGAAAGGAATCGCCCATTCTCACCAACACGTAAGTAAAGTAGCGGTCGGTGACCTTAGTCTTGTGGCTTTTGACAGGCAACTCTCCCATCCTATGACTATTATAAGCCATACAGGTTTCATTCAGGGGACAGGACTCGCATGCTGGAGATTTAGGGGTACATACCGTTGCCCCAAAATCCATGATAGCCTGATTATACCGGCCCGGATTCTGATGATCCAACATCTCATTTGCCAACCAGTTGAAATCTTTCTTGCCTTGCGTGGAGTCGATAGGAGTATCAATGCAGAAATAGCGGGAAAGGACACGGTACACATTGCCATCCACCACAGCATGCGGCAATCCATAAGCGATGCTGCAGATGGCTGCCGCAGTATATTCCCCTACTCCCTTCAGCTTCAGGACCGATGGATAATCCTTTGGAAACTCGCCCTTTTCAGCAATCGTCCTGGCAGCCTCGTGAAGGTTGCGCGCACGGCTGTAGTAACCCAATCCCTGCCAATAGCGCATCACCTCATCCTCGGGTGCGTTAGCCAAGGAAAAGGCATCGGGAAAACGTGCGGTGAAACGGAGAAAATACTCCAAACCCTGAGCTACACGCGTCTGCTGAAGGATGATTTCAGATATCCAGATGATGTAGGGATCACTGGTGCGTCTCCATGGCAAATCGCGTCCGTTCAGAACGTACCATTCAACTATTTTTTCGGTAAAAACACTCTCTTTTCTCTTCATCGTGATGCAAAAATACATCGATTCATCGAATATCTCTGATTTTTTCTAATTTTATTTTGAGAATATTTCACTAACTGCTGAAATTGTTATAAATTTGCACACCCAAAATATTGTTTTAGGAAAGGAAAGGAAAACAAATTAAGGTAAAAGTATTATTAACATTATAATTTTTAAGCTATGCCAAACGGAAAGAAGCATAAGCGCCACAAGATGGCGACGCATAAGCGTAAAAAAAGACTGAGAAAGAACAGACATAAGAGCAAATAAGCTTGACTGTTCATAAAACAAACCCGTTTAGGCGGGTTTGTTTTTTATAGTTTAAATTTATAGGGTTGTGAAATGACAAGCGAGTTAATTGTAGATGTTCAGCCTAAAGAAGTCTCTATCGCTCTTCTGGAAGACAAGAATCTGGTAGAGCTTCAGAAAGAAGGACGAACAGAATCGTTCTCTGTAGGCAACATTTATTTGGGCAGGATCAAAAAGCTGATGCCAGGCCTGAATGCATGTTTTGTGGACGTCGGTTATGAACGCGATGCATTCCTACATTATTTAGACTTAGGACCACAATTCGCCTCCTATCAGAAGTATCTGAAACAGGTGTTGAGTGATAAGAAAAAGCTCTATCCGTTCGAGAAGGCAAACGTATTGCCCGAACTGGATAAAAACGGTAGTGTACAGAACACTTTGCAGCAAGGTCAGGAAGTGCTGGTTCAGATTGTGAAGGAACCCATTTCGACCAAAGGCCCACGTTTGACTAGTGAGTTATCGTTTGCAGGACGATACCTGGTGTTGATGCCTTTTAATAACAAAGTTTCTGTATCTGGAAAAATTAAATCAGCTGAGGAGCGCACCCGACTGAAGCAACTCATCCAAAGCATCAAGCCAAAGAATGTAGGCGTGATAGTACGCACAGTGGCTGAGGGAAAGAAAGTTGCCGAACTGGATGCCGAGCTGAAGATCTTACTCAAACACTGGAATGATACTCTGGTCAATGCTCAGCAAGCGAGCAAGTTGCCCAAATTGTGTTACGAAGAGACCAGCCGTACAGTTGGACTGCTGAGAGACCTGTTCAATCCGTCTTATGAAAACATTTATGTGAATGATGAACAGGAATATAATCTGATCAAGGATTATGTGGCACTGATTGCCCCAGAACGTGTTCCAATTGTAAAACTCTACAACGGCCAGTTGCCTATATTTGACAATTTTGCTGTCACCAAGCAAATCAAGGCTTCATTCGGTAAGACTGTATCCTACAGACACGGATCGTACCTGATAATCGAACATACCGAAGCCATGCATGTGGTGGATGTAAATAGCGGCAACAGAGCGAACAAGGAGAACGGGCAGGAAGAGAATGCCCTGGAGGTAAACCTGGGTGCAGCAGATGAGTTGGCACGCCAGTTGCGTCTACGTGATATGGGCGGTATCATTGTGGTTGATTTTATTGATATGGTCAAGGCCGAGAGCCGTCAGGCACTGTATGAGCGCATGTGCCAGAACATGCAGAAGGACCGTGCAAGGCACAACATTCTGCCACTGAGCAAATTCGGTCTGATGCAGATTACCAGACAGCGCGTAAGGCCAGCAATGGATGTGGTAGTTGAGGAAGTTTGTCCAACCTGCTTTGGAAAGGGCACAATCAAATCCTCTATTCTGTTTACAGACACCTTGGAAAACAAAATTGACCATTTGGTAAATAAGTTAGGAATCAAGAGTTTCAAGCTGTATGTTCACCCGTATGTAGCTGCTTTCATCAATCAGGGTATGATTTCTCTGAAACTGAGATGGCAGATGAAATACGGATTAGGACTGAAAGTTGTTCCCGACCAGTCTATGGCTTTCCTGCAATACAAGATTGTAGACAGCAAGGGTGAAGAAATAGACATGAAGGAAGAGCAGGAAATTAAATAAATGAGGGCGGTTAAATTACCGCCCTCATTTATTCTATCTTAATAGTTTCATTCATCATCCTTTACGATCTTCTGCTGGATCTTTTCCCGTTCCTCCGACCACAAAGGTACAGTGAAACTGAAGGTTGAACCTACATCGACCTTAGACTCGAGGAACAAGTCGCCGCCATTCTTTCGGGCAAAGTCCAGACATAGCAACAGGCCTAAGCCACTGCCCTCTTCCGAATTGGTTCCATATTTGGTGAAATGAGTCTTGGTATTGAACAGTTTCTGCTTCTCCTCCTCACTGAGACCGCATCCGTTATCCTGTACATTAAATACAATATAATCCGGATTGACATCTTTTGTGGTATACACTTTTATTTCACCGCCTGACGGGGTAAATTTCAAAGCATTGCTGATGAAATTACGGACAATTGTCTTTAGCATTTCAATATCTGCATAGATCAGTTCCTGAGATGTAGGTGTAGGTATATATGTCAGTTTCAAACCCTTAACCTGCGCAGAATGACGATAGATATCTACCAATGCCGGCAAGATTTCCTCGGCCTTGAACTGCTGGTAAACCACATTCAGACGTCCAGTCTGGCTCTTTGTCCACTTAAGCAAGTTGTCCAAGAGAGAAAATGTCTCATCGGTCTGCTCATAAGTCTGATTAATCAGTTCGATAATCTCATTACCCACCACAGCCGGATCCATGATGCTCATCATCATCTCCAGCATCATCTTTACGGTTCCAATCGGAGCACGCAAATCATGAGCAATAACGGAATACATCTTATCCCGATTTCGGATGCTGGCTTCCAAAGCGAGAGTCTTCTCGGCAATGATACGCTTAGCAGCCACCAGTGAAATCTGATGCTGGACACGAATCATCAGCTCATCCTTATTGAATGGCTTCTGAACAAAATCATTGGCACCGGAACGAAAACCTTTTACGATATCGTTAGGTGAATTTAAGGCAGTAAGGAAGATGATAGGAATATCACGGTAAGGAGCATATTCCTCTGACGTTTTTAGGATGGTTGCCACATCAAAACCATTCATATCAGGCATCATGACATCCAGCAATATCAAATCTGGATTCTCTGTTTTTACCTGTTCCAGACAAGACTTGCCGGAATTGGCAGAAACAATCTGGAATTTCTTAAGGGACAACATAGCTTTCAGCAACAAAATATTGCTAAGTACATCATCTACGATAAGGATCTTAAATTGGGACCACTCAAAGTCCAGACCGACGCTTGATTCGGTTGATCGAAGTTCATTCATAACAAGCAATTTTCACACAAATATATAACTAAACAGGGAATATTACAAACAAAACATTCAATTTTGCTTTAAATATATGATTTTTGTCTTTTTTGACTACCGCCAATAAGTGTTTTTGTTTCTTTTTTCGTAAATTTGCACGTATTTTAAGAAATAAGAATATCAATCATTAAAATAAACAAGAAATGAAAGCATTCGTATTCCCAGGACAGGGTGCCCAGTTTGTAGGAATGGGCAAGGATTTGTATGAGAATAACCCTAAGGCAAAGGAACTCTTTGAGAAAGCTAATGAAATCTTAGGATATAGAATTACCGATATCATGTTTAACGGTACTGATGAGGAATTGAAGCAGACCAAGGTTACACAGCCTGCAGTATTCCTGCACTCAGTAATCAAGGCTATCTGCCTGGGTGATGAGTTCAACCCATCAATGACCGCAGGTCACTCTTTGGGTGAGTTCTCTGCTCTGGTAGCTGCAGGTGCTATCAGTTTCGAGGATGGCTTGAAGCTGGTTTACGCACGTGCAATGGCTATGCAGAAGGCTTGCGAGGCTGCTCCTTCTACCATGGCTGCAATCATCGCATTGCCAGATGAGACTATCGAGACTATCTGTGCAGAGGTTAGCAAACCAGGTAATGTAGTAGTTCCAGCTAACTACAACTGCCCAGGCCAGTTGGTAATCAGCGGTAACATTGAGGCTATCAATGAGGCTTGTGAGAAGTTGAAGGCAGCAGGTGCAAAGCGCGCTCTTCCACTGAAGGTTGGTGGTGCATTCCACTCTCCACTGATGGAGCCAGCTCGCGTAGAGTTGCAGGCTGCTATCGAGGCTACTGAAATCAAGGCACCTAAGTTCCCTGTTTATCAGAATGTAGATGCTAAGCCTCACACTGATCCAGCTGAGATTAAGGCCAACCTGGTAGCACAGCTGACTGCTTCTGTACGCTGGACTCAGACTGTTCAGAACATGGTTGCTGACGGTGCTGACGACTTCACAGAGTGTGGTCCTGGTAAGGCTTTGCAGGGTATGATTGCAAAGATTGACCGCAACGTAACTGTAAACGGAGTAGCTTAATAAGTCCATATTGTGAAGAGCATGGAGAAAGTCATTATCTATCAAGTCTTTACAAGACTTTTTGGCAATGATAAGACTGCATGTCACACCAACGGCAGCTATGCCGAAAACGGTTGTGGCAAGATGGCCGATTTCACCACTAAGGCTCTTGAAGAAATCAAGAAGCTGGGTGCCACACATGTCTGGTATACTGGCATAATTGAACATGCCACCCAGACAGATTATTCCGCTTACGGTATTAAGCGGGATCATTCTGCCGTGGTGAAAGGAAAAGCTGGTTCTGCATATGCCATCAAGGACTACTATGATGTAGATCCTGACCTGGCAGTCAATGTAGAGGACAGAATCAAAGAATTTAAATTACTGGTCAAGCGTTCACATAAAGCAGGATTGAAAGTCATCATCGACTTCGTCCCTAACCATGTGGCACGTCAATACTGTTCAGATGCCAAACCGGCAGGTGTAATCGATCTCGGTGAGGAGGACAACAAGGAATTCGGTTTCCTGCCTACCAATAATTTCTACTATCTTCCGGGGCAGCCATTGGTTGGTAATATCGATTTGCAGGGTGACGAGGCTAAGCCTTATGTGGAGAATCCTGCAAAAGCTACCGGAAACGACAGATTTGACGCATGGCCAAATCGTAACGACTGGTATGAAACGGTAAAGCTGAACTACGGAAAGGATTATTCCGACGGACGCTGTTACTTTAATCCTGTGCCAAATACATGGAAGAAGATGCTGGACATCGTAAAGTATTGGGCAGATATGGATGTGGATGGTTTCCGTTGCGACATGGCAGAGATGGTTCCATGTGAATTCTGGGGATGGATGATTCCTCAAGTTAAGGAAAAGCATCCGGACATCAAGTTCATTGCTGAGGTTTACAATCCTGGTCAGTACCGTCAGTACATCTACGAAGGTCATTTTGACTATCTTTATGATAAGGTGGGTTTATACGACACTCTTCGTTCTGTAACCTGCGGACAGAATTCGGCAAGTGCCATTACCGGATGCTGGCAAGCAGTTCAAGACATTCAGGATCACATGCTAAACTTCCTGGAGAATCATGACGAGCAGCGAATTGCCAGTGATTTCTTTGCCAATTCTGGTTCAAAAGGCAAGCCAGCCCTTGTGGTAAGCAGTTGCCTGAATACCAACCCAATGATGATTTATTTCGGTCAGGAACTGGGTGAGCAGGGAATGGATACTGAGGGATTCAGTGGCAGAGACGGACGAACAACAATCTTTGATTATTGGTCAGTGGACACCATCCGCAGATGGAGAAACAAAGGTAAGTTTGACGGCAAACTATTGAAGAATGATGAAAAGGAACTGTTGGATTTCTACACCAAGGTTTTGAATCTATGTAATTCAGAAAAAGCTATCCGTGAAGGTAACACCTTTGACCTGATGTATGTAAACTATGGTGGATGGTTACTTAATGATCATCGTCATTATGCATTCCTCCGTAAGATGGAAGATGAACTGCTGCTGATTGTTGCAAACTTTGACAGCAATAATGCCAGAATAGGTGTTCGAATTCCAGAGCATGCATTCCAGTATTTGGAAATGGAGCCACACAATGAAATAGAAGGTTTTGATCTGTTGTCTGGAGCTTCTGCCAGCTATCAACTGTTGCCAGAAAAGATATGCACCGTGGAAGTGGAAGCCAACAATGCAGTAATCGTGAAATTTAAACTCTAAATAAAAAGCTCTACCATTTGGTAGAGCTTTTTTTATCGTTTTAGAAGTCCCACTTTCAGGTTTAGCTTAAAGTAGAACAAATTATTCTCTCTTTCCAGATAACCGTAATGGTCCTTTTGCAAGTTGCCCTTTTCCAAACGGGTATTCAGCAACAGGAAATCTGCAAATGTCTGACGATCTAACTTGGAGTAGCACAGAATCTGCCCATCAGCATTCATAATCAAAATGCCACCTATGGACGACTCCTTTCCATTGTACAGTTTGGCAGGGCGCATACCTGTAGCAATAGCTAACAGGAATTCCTTAACCTTATGCTCATAATATCCATGCTTACGAATCAACTCGTCTTTAATCTTTAGCGGATTCTGCTCCTTGACAATATCCACCAGCTCACTTACTTTAGTCACATTGTCGTAATACATGGTACGCACCATCTCTCCAATCAGTCTGGGGAAATGCAAATCAATCATATGTAAGTTGCTGCGGAAAATCTTGTCTGCAGCATCATTAAACTTGATTTCGCCACCCAAGCGTTCAATCATAAGCATACGGTCCAAAACTTCGTTATCAGTCTCCAATGCATTAATCTTATTGACTGTAGGACTTGGGAAACGTATACCTTTCTGCTCAAATTTAATATTGGCTGCACGACCGCCATCCAACAATGGATTCATACCTCCGATGCGTGAATAAATGCGGAAACCAATGGGTTGCATCTGCTTGGAATAAAAAGCGATATGAAGATCTGTTCTGTCTTCAGTCTTTGCCTCTAAGTTGAAGATGGACAATTCATCCAAAAACTCTTCAACACCTTCTGGTGATTCCACCTCGGAATCAGCAGATTTCAAAGCCTCAAGAATCAAATTGGATACAACGCCAAAATCCTCACGTAAAAAATGTCTGTCAATTGACTCGCCTTTTATATGAATCTCATTATCCTCTACATAATATCTGCGGGTACCATCGTGCTCCTCACGCTGGACATAAGCAATAGGAATCTCATAGGCACACTGCCCATTGGCATTGCCTGCCTGTACACTACCGTGACTCAGTAGCTGAAAAAATGCGCAAAGCTCTGACCACTCCCGTTTTGTTGCTGTAAAAGCCATGATGTAATCTTATTTATAAAAATATTGTCCTTTTTCTTTGGTGTATTTTCCAAACTCAATAGCCTTTTTGGGGCAATGATGGTAGCAAGCCATACATGTTATACACGATCCGTTATGCAACCATATCGGTTTATCCAGCTCCATGATCATGTTATTCATTGGACAGTGTTGAACACATGTAGCACATCCCACACATTTATCAGTCACTCTGAAATATGAATCTTTAACCAGAAAACGCTTAAAGAATGACTTCAACAATGAACTCTTCAAAACAGGGAAAGCACCTTCAGTAATATGAACTCCTTGCTTTCGTTCAAGGATGTAGTTGCCAATTGTACTCACCCACTCTGCCGCTTTCTGTTTTTTCTGCTCTATCACCTCAACGGAATCCACATCAAATCCCGGAAGATTGATATATGTATTGGGCATCTGCACAGAAGCCATGAATCGTGGCTCATGTCCGTTTTTTTGTAACAGTTTACGGAACTGGACATGAGTTTTTCCACAATCATCACCACATGTACATACCATATATATATAAGGTGTGTGATATCTGGAGGCAAAGCAACTGATAAATCTCATTACCGGTTCAGGTATACCCCAAGCATGCACAGGGAAACAAAAGCCCAAAGGTTCATCAGGTTCAAGAGTTTCAAATATATCAGTCTCAATGTTTGTCAATGAGTAGATACGGCTATCAGAAATAAAAGTGGATAGTTGTTGAGCTACCCACTTTGTATTACCTGTTGCTGAAAAATACAGTATCATTTAACCTAAAAATTTCTTCAGAATAAAGCTGCTGTTATCATCACGCAACTTCTTCAAAGACTTTTCCTTAATCTGACGGACACGTTCACGGGTTAGGTCAAAATGAGTACCGATCTCCTCTAATGAACGTTCAGGCATGCCAATACCAAATGACATCTTGATAACTGCAATCTCTTTGTCAGTCAAAATCTTACGCAATGAACGATCCAGCTCAATGCTTAACGATTCCTGATCCATACGGTTGTCGGTTGATGGAGTATCTGCAGCCAACACATCCATCATACAGTTGTCATTATCACCATCTTGGAAAGGTGCATCCATAGAAATGTGACGGCCACTGGAACGCATAGCCAACTGAATGCGCTCTTCATCCTCGCCCAACTGGTCAGCCAACTCATCAGTAGATGGACGTCGGCCATTTTCCTGCTCAAATCGGGCTAATGCTTTGTTAATTTTGTTTAATGAACCTACCTGGTTCAAAGGAAGACGCACGATACGTGCCTGTTCTGCCAATGCCTGAAGGATACTCTGACGAATCCACCAAACAGCATAAGAAATAAATTTGAAACCACGGGTTTCATCAAATTTCTGAGCAGCTTTAATCAAACCCAGATTGCCTTCGTTCACCAAGTCAGGCAATGTAAGTCCTTGATTCTGATATTGTTTGGCCACTGATACAACGAAACGGAGGTTTGCTCTTGTCAGGCGCTCCAATGCTTTGGCGTCACCCTGACGGATACGCTGTGCCAGTTCCACTTCTTCTTCAACAGTAATCAACTCCTCACGACCAATCTCAACAAGATACTTATCCAATGCAGCACTGTTACGATTGGTAATACTTCTGTTAATCTTAAGTTGTCTCATTCTTTCAAATCGATTTGAGATGCAAATATAGCACTTTTTTATTTAATAAGGAATAAATATCATATAACTTTAAATAGAATTCACATTTTTACAAAAACAAATCACTTCTGCAATAGACAAACACAGTACAAAAAAAGATCAAAACAAAGGCATAAAAGTCATTGAATATTTGTGAGTTTGCTAAAAATGAAGTAAATTTGCGTCGATTTTAGTAACAACATAATGTCTAACATTATTAAGTATTTATTTTTCAATTAATTAATTTATGTCTAATTTAAAAAACATTGCACCTATCGAGGATTTCGATTGGGAAGCTTACGAAAATGGTTCTACCAACACCGCTTCTAAGGCTGAGGCTGAGAAGGCTTATGACGCTACTTTGAACAGCGTAAACAGCAATGACGTTGTTGATGGTACTGTTATCTCACTGAACAAGCGTGAGGTTGTTGTTAACATCGGCTACAAGTCAGATGGTATCATCCCAACCAGCGAGTTCCGTTACAACCCAGACCTGAAGGTAGGTGATGTAATTGAGGTATTCATTGAGAATCAGGAGGACAAGAAGGGTCAGCTGATTCTGTCACACAAGAAGGCTCGTGCTGCACGTTCTTGGGACCGTGTAAATGAGGCTTTGGAAAAGGATGAGATTGTAAAGGGTTACGTAAAGTGCCGCACTAAGGGTGGTATGATCGTTGACGTATTTGGCATTGAGGCATTCTTGCCAGGTTCTCAGATCGACGTTAAGCCTATCCGTGACTACGACGTATTCGTAGGTAAGAACATGGAGTTCAAGATTGTTAAGATCAATCAGGAGTTCCGTAATGTAGTTGTTTCTCACAAGGCTTTGATCGAGGCTGAGTTGGAGGCACAGAAGAAGGAAATTATCGGTAAGCTGGAGAAGGGTCAGATCCTGGAAGGTACCGTTAAGAATATCACCTCTTATGGTGTATTTATCGACTTGGGTGGTGTTGATGGTTTGATTCACATTACTGACCTGTCTTGGGGCCGTGTAAGCGATCCAAAGGAGGTTGTAGAGTTGGATCAGAAGATCAACGTTGTTATCCTGGACTTCGATGATGAGAAGAAGCGTATCGCTTTAGGTTTGAAGCAACTGACTCCTCACCCATGGGATGCTTTGGATGCTAACCTGGCAGTTGGTGACCATGTTAAGGGTAAGGTAGTTGTTATGGCTGACTACGGTGCATTCATTGAGATTGCTCCTGGTGTAGAAGGTCTGATCCACGTATCTGAGATGTCTTGGAGCCAGCACTTGCGTTCAGCTCAGGACTTCATGAAGGTAGGTGACGAGATCGAGGCTGTAGTTCTGACTCTGGATCGTGACGAGCGCAAGATGTCTTTGGGTATCAAGCAGCTGAAGGCAGATCCATGGGAGGAAATTGAGGCTAAGTATCCTGTAGGTTCTCAGCACACTGCTAAGGTTCGCAACTTCACCAACTTTGGTGTATTTGTAGAGATCGAGGAAGGTGTTGATGGTCTGATCCACATTTCTGACCTGTCTTGGACCCGCAAGGTTAAGCACCCATCAGAGTTCACTCAGATTGGCGCTACAATCGATGTTGTTGTACTGGAAATCGACAAGGAGAACCGTCGCCTGAGCTTGGGTCACAAGCAGCTGGAGGCAAATCCATGGGATCAGTACGAGGCTGACTACAAGGTAGATTCTATCCACGAGGGTAAGATCGTTCAGGTATTGGACAAGGGTGCTGTTATTTCTTTGGGCGAGGGTATCGAAGGTTTCGCTACTCCAAAGCACTTGGTAAAGGAGGACGGTACTCAGGCAACTTTGAACGAGGTATTGTCATTCAAGGTTATCGAGTTCAACAAGGACAGCAAGCGTATCATCCTGTCTCACAGCCGTATCCACGAGGATGCAGCTCGCGCAGAGGCTCGTGCAGAGCGTAAGGCTCAGAATGCAGCAAAGAAGGCTCGTCGCGAGGAGACTCCTACTATTCAGAACCAGGCAGCATCTACCACTCTGGGTGACATCGATGCACTGGCAGCTTTGAAGGCTCAGTTGGAAGGTAAGAAGTAATCAAACTTCTTATTCTTTCCTTTCCTAACAATATAAGCACGGAATGTTGAAGGGCAACCCGAAACTTTCCGTGCTTTTCATTTATCTATGGAAAAATTTGAAATTAACATATTAGGTTGCGGCTCTGCCCTACCCACACTACGCCATTACAATAGTTCTCAGGTAATTAATATCCGCGAGAAACTATTTATGATAGATTGTGGCGAAGGCACACAAATACAATTACGAAAAAGCCGTTTAAGATTTGGACGGTTAAACCATATTTTCATTTCTCATCTGCATGGCGATCATTGTCTGGGACTTATTGGATTAATCAGTACTTTCGGATTATTAAAAAGAACGGCAAAGTTGCACATATACGGTCCAGCTCCACTGGCATCTATTCTGCAGCCACAGTTGGACTTTTTCTGTGAAGGAATGACATACGAGGTATGCATACATGAAATAGAAACAAATATTCATGAGTGCATATATAAAGATAACTCGGTGAGTATTTGGACTCTGCCATTAGCTCACCGGATGCCTTGCTGTGGTTTTTTATTCAAAGAAGAACCCGTTCTGCCACATATCAAAAAGGATATGATCAATTTCTATCATATTCCCCATTACGACATTCAGAACATCAAAGAAGGAGCGGATTATATATTATCGGACGGGACTATTGTACCCAATAACCGATTAGTGGAGCCATCAGATCCTGCACGTTCATATGCATATTGTTCAGACACACTATATAAGCCGTCGTTAAGTCAGTTCATCGAAGGGATTGACTTGCTATACCATGAAGCTACTTTCTTGGATGCAGATGCAAAAAGAGCTCGTCAGACCCTACACTCTACTGCAGCTGACGCTGCAAAATTAGCCAAGCAATCACAAGTTAAGAAATTGATGATTGGACATTTTTCAGCGCGTTACGAAAATGAGCAACCATTATTAGAAGAGGCAAAATCCATTTTCGAAAACACCATATTAGCTGAAGAGAATCTATGTGTATCGATATAATTAAACCTTTTGGTTCATAATTCATCTAAATTACTATGAGATTGCGGGAAGAAGAATTACAGAAAGCCCTATTGAATCAAGATTCCAGGAGTAAGGCTTTTGAACAGGTAGTCAATGACTACTCGCCACAAATCTATTCCCTAATCCGAAAAATGGTTTTAAATCATGATGATGCAGACGATATAATTCAAGAAGTATATATCAAAGCATGGACTAGTCTAGATTCTTTCCGTGGAGATTCTAAGATTTCCACATGGCTCTACCGTATTTCCTATAATGAATGTCTTCAATTCCTACAGAAAAAAAAGAAGATCATATCATTGGACTCTGAAGAATGTAGCATCGTAAATCAACTGATGTCCGACGATTATTTTGATGGAGATGAAACTGAAGCTCAGTTGCAGGAAGCAATCCAGTCCCTTCCGGAAAAGCAAAGATTTGTATTTAATCTTAAATACTACCAAGAGTTAAAGTACGAAGAAATCTCAGAAATTTGCGGCACTACTATTGGGGCATTAAAAACGTCCTATCATTTTGCAGTAAAAAAAATTGAAGACTTTTTTAACTCACACGATTAAACCTTTAATCATTAAAACCATCCAAAACATATGAGACAGAACTGGACACTCGAAGATAACATAAAGAAAGATTGTTTCAAAGTCCCTGAAGGGTATTTTGAGACGCTTACTTCAAGGGTTATGAGTAATCTTCCTGAAAAGAAAGATACAACTATTAAGCCATGGAGCAAGAAGTATCATGCTTTCTTCTATGCGGCAGCAGTCTTTATAGGAATTATTATTTGCTCGGCAAGTCTGTATCATTTTTCAAGTTCAACAGGAATGAGCGATATGGCTTTGGAAGACTCCATATACATGGATGAAATGGTAGATTATACCATGATGGATTATTTAACCATTCATCAATATCTTACTGATGCATCAGGAGAATAAAAACACTTAAGATTATGAAACGTTATTTCTTCACATCCATATTACTGTTCTTCTTCTCCTTTGTCTATGCACAAAGATTTTCTCCCGAAGAATATAGACAACATCTGGAATCATATATTTCAGAGCAAGCAGGATTGACAAAAGATGAGGCAAGTAGGTTTTATCCTTTGTATCAAGAAATGAAAGATAAGCAACGCGTATTATTCAGAGAAGTCCGTTCAATTACTCATCGCACCAATATTGCAAACACGAATGAAGCCACTTTCCGACAGTTGAACGAAAGAATCTGTGAGTTAAACTTAAATATCGACAAACTGGAACAAGATTATCTGGCTAAATTTCGTCAAATAATCAGCGATAAAAAATATTTTCTAGTAAAAAGAGCTGAAGCATCCTTTCAAAACATAGAGTTGCGCAAAGCTCATAACAGAGAAAAGAAATAATTCTTCTCACATATAACTAACCTAATGAATGCGTAGGATTGTACCCACAGCCAGTGGAGAATTTCCTACGCTTTTTTCATTCAGCTTATATAGTTTCTTCAACTGAATGCCCAACTTCTGAGAAATTGAGTGCATAGAGTCACCACTTTGTACTATATAGATGTAACCATCCTGTTTTGAAGCATGCTTTTTCTTTTTTGAAAGATAGATACGTTCATTCTCATGAAGGACATAGCCATCATACAACTCATTATATTTTATGAGTTTCTTTGCGGTTTTTCTAAATTCATGGCCCACTTTTTTTAGTGTATCTCCTTTTCTAACCAACACATAAGGCACATCATTACAAAAGTATACACTATGATTAAGTGGACTGAGCGTTTTTTCAATAGATAGTTGACGCTCATCCTTCTTTGATTTACCTAAATCAGGCAAGGATCGAACGTCATCATACTTATATAGCTGATAAGTCTCAATAAGCGTTATTAATCGGTTTGCATACTGAGGATTGGTCGCATAGCCAGCACTCTTCAAACCATGAGCCCAACCTTTATAATCACGAATATTCAGTTTAAACAACTGAGCATAACGAGCTCTATTACGCAAGAATTTTGAATGATCCTCATAACTTTCTGATACATTATCATATGCACGGAAACATTCCTTACGGGCATCATCATCGTGACGAACACTCCTTCCCCGCCAATCTGTACCACATTTAATTCCAAAATGATTATTGCTCATAAGGGCAAGGTCACTTTTTCCAGCACCACTTTCAAAAATACCCTGAGCTAATGTTATGCTGGCAGGAATCTGGTATTTCTTCATCTGTTCCACAGCAATATACTTATATTTCTCTATATAGTCCATATACTGTTGATTCTTCTGTCCCCAAACTGGGACAAAGGAAACAAAACTAAATAGAAGGAAGAAAAATATATCTTTCATGCTGTAAAATCAATATTCAATGTCTTCTATTGGAGTTGAACCAATAGTGAATTTCACTAACTGATATAATGAACCATTAAAAATGTTCAGATCCACTTTATGCCTAATGCCATCAATATCTCCCCTATCGGTATATTGCCAGAATTTCCAGTCACCATTATATTCTACTTTTTCAACATAATAATGGGCAATCCAGTAAGGATAGGGTTTAAATATCTCGTCATTCAAATATTCTAATTTAAACTTATGATAAGTATAAATAATTGGTTTGACTCCGTAACGGGCCTCAACGACACTAAGCCAGTTTAAAACTTCGTATTTAACCTGTTGAGGTGTAAGTTCACCAACAGTCTCTATATCTAATACAGGAGGCAAGTCGCCGTCCTGCAAGTGTACTCGACTTAAGAAATGTTGAGCTTGTTCCTTTCCTGAAGAACGAGGGCTAAAGAAATGGTAAGCTCCACGAATAAACCCATTTTCTTTAGCTTTTCTAAAGTTATCATCAAAATTCTTATCAACAATATCCGTCCCTTCTGTTGCTTTAATAAAAATGAAACGGACCGGTTCATCGTTGATAGAGGCATTACGTACTTTTTCCCAATTAATACTTCCTTGATAATGAGAGATATCAATGCCATGAATTTCATAGCCTTCAGGATACTTGACGTCACCATATAATCCCTTCCATCTAAATGATGAGGGACCAATAAAAAAGTAATAGAAGAAGAACATATATCCCATTGCCACAATGGCAATAACAATCCAAATAACAGATGAAGGCCAATTTCGAGGATTCAACCACCAAAATCGTCCTTTATTATAAGGTGTTATAGCAGGATGTACCTTCTGACGGGGTTTTGTTGTCCGCCTCTGTACAGGCCTAGGTCTACGTTCTGTTTCTTTTACCATTTAGTTAAAATTTCTCCCCTTTATAGTCACCTCGAGGTAACTTAAAGGGGAGAATGTATTATAAAGCAGTTAATTACTTAGCCTGCTCCAAAGCCAAAGTCTTGGTGCACTGGTCACAAACTTCTGTTGGACCCCAATACTGAATAGGACCTGGATAGATGTAGCAAGTATTCTTTGCCCACTCCTCACGCTTAGAAGCGAAGAACTTGTAAGGAGCGCCATCCAACTCAACCAAAGCCTTACGGATTACAGGCTTCATAGCACCATTACGACGCTCCATGTTCATCATCATAGTGATAGGCACACCACCTGCAATCCACTCTGCTGCAGGAGCTGTAGTATTCTTGATGATAGACATGTAACCAGTCTTACCATTAGCAATCAGACGAGAAGCGTTGAAACCCAGAGAGTAGCAGTAGTCTGCATCATAGTTAGATGGAGCTGCGCAACGACCTTCGTAACCGAAGAAGTGATGCTGTGCAGAGAACTTACCATTGTACTTGCCTTCTTCCTTCCATGCAGCCAACTTGGTGGCAACCATTGCAGACAGCAGCTTTTCTGTTTCGATCAGAGATACCTGTACGTTACCGTGAGGGTCACGATCCAGACACAACTGACGCTCTACATCCTTTGGCAATGACTCCAGAACAGCCAGGTTCTCAGGAGCGATGTTACCCTTAACAAATGCAACCTGCTCGTCCTTTGAAGCGAACTCACGGCTTTCACCGGTAGTAGGATCGGTCAATACCTCATTCAACTCAGCAATCAGCTTCTTGATAGCAGGGATGAACTCGATCAAACCTTCTGGAATCAGAACGGTACCGAAGTTGTTACCCTCAGCAGCACGGTCAGCTACAATCTGAGCCAAGTAAGTTACAACATCATCCAAAGACATAGCCTTCTGCTCAACCTCCTCAGAGATCAAACATGCATTTGGCTGAGTCTCCAATGCGCACTCCAATGCGATATGAGATGCTGAACGGCCCATCAGCTTGATGAAATGCCAGTACTTACGAGCTGAGTTACAGTCACGCTGAATGTTACCGATCAACTCAGAATATGTCTTACATGCAGTATCGAAACCGAAAGAGGTCTCAATCTGCTCATTCTTCAAGTCGCCATCGATAGTCTTAGGGCAACCGATAACCTGTACGCCATAATTCTTAGCTGCATAATACTCAGCCAATACACATGCGTTAGTGTTAGAGTCATCACCACCGATAATAACCAATGCCTTGATACCCAGCTCACGCAGGATCTCGATACCACTCTCGAACTGTGCCTCCTTCTCCAACTTGGTACGGCCAGAACCGATAATATCGAAACCACCAGTATTACGATACTCATCGATGAACTCATCAGTGAACTCAACATACTTATGGTCAACCAAGCCACCAGGACCCATCAGGAAACCGTACAGCTTGCAATCCTTGTTCAATGACTTTACACCGTCATACAAACCAGAAATAACATTGTGACCACCAGGAGCCTGACCACCTGACAAAATAATACCTACATTGAATGGCTCCAAAGCATTCTGCTCGCCTGCCTCAAAAGTAATGACTGGCATACCATAGGTGTTAGGGAACATAGCCTTGATCTCATCCTGATTGCCAACGCTCTGAGTTGGAGCACCTTCAACAGCAACTACAGGACCCTGCAGGGCTTTTGGAAGTTTTGGCTGATAAGCAGCTCTTGCCTGCTGCAATGCACTTTTATTCATTGTTATACAAAATTATAATGGTTAATATATAATCATTAAAAAATCAGAAGCCAAAGGCTCCCTCTAAAACGTAGCAAATTTACATTAATTTTAGCAATTATTCTATAAAATAGTCCATAAAAATTCACTATAGTTTTTTTTTTGCTTCTATATGAGGATTATTTGAAAAAATGTTTTATCTTTGGGGTTGTATAATATAAAATTGCGACAAGATGGCTAATAGAAGAAAGTTAAAGAAGCAGATTAATTTAATCTGCGGTGAGTTGTTCGCAGAAGTGGTAAGCATGAAGTTGTACCACCCAGGGGTTAGTAATGAAGCATCAGACGACATCATGACCAGCATTTTAAAACTGCAAGATGAGATGTTGCGAAGAATCAGCCATACACAACCAGGAAATGTAAAGGGCTTCTACAAAAAACTCTGTAAAGATATGGATTCTAATGTGGAAGAGATCTTCGACCAGATAGCAAACCTAAACTGACATGAGTTTCAAACAAAAATTATTTGCATTCCTATACTATAAAGTATTAGGATGGAAGACTGATGTGTCAGTACCCAATTTAGATAAATGCATTATCTGTAGTGCTCCTCACACTTCAAATTGGGATTTATTTATAGGAAAACTATTTATTGGTGCAATAGGACGTGAGTCGGGTTTCCTGATGAAATCCGACTGGTTCTTTTGGCCACTAGGCCCTATTTTCAGATGGATGGGAGGTATACCGGTATATCGCAGTAAGCATACTTCCATGACCACACAAATTAGTGAAGCAGCAAAACAAAGCGAGCGTTTCGTATTATGCATTACCCCTGAAGGAACCCGTTCTGCCAATCCTAATTGGAAAAAAGGATTTTGGTATATAGCAAAAGGAGCAAATCTGCCAATTGTACTTACTGGAGTAGATTATGAGAAGAAAATAATTACGATGAACAAAATTGTTCAACCATCTGATAATATTGAAGATGATATTCGCCAGATAAAGCTATACTATAAAGATTTTAAAGGTAAACACCCAGAGAAATTTACAATAGGTGAAATCTAAAATGGAATTAAAAAATCTATATAGATTCCTGGTAGGAATGTTCCTACTGGGAATTTCTGTTTCCTTATCGGCACAGATTCGTTGGGGTAACGTTGATTATACTGGCAAGCCCTGGGTGGAAAATGTGTCAAAACCTTTCAAGATTACGAAGGGTTTGCAAAACCGCCATATTTCCATCGGCACAAGCCATGGGCGTTATTTTACAGGCACTGAATGGAAGTGGCAACGCCCTTACCTGTACTGTACAGTAGAAGATCTGTTCACTCAAACTTTCACGATTCCTTATATAATTCCTATGCTAGAGCGTTCGGGCGCAATTGTATATTCATCACGTGAACGCGATTGGCAGAAGAATGAAGCTATTGTGGATAATGATGGAGGTATTCGAAACGGACGCTATTACGAAGATAACGGACTGAGAAAATGGCAAGACAGCCAGTTCGCTGGATTTGCCCATACCCGCCGTACTTATCATGATGGTGAAACTCCATTCTTTGAGGGCACTGCCCGTATCTGCCCATTAGTCTCTGATGAGAAGAAAGTGTCAATCGCTCAATGGATTCCTGACATTCCAGAAAGAGGCAACTATGCAGTATATGTAACTTATCAAAGTTTTTATGAAAGTGCTCCCGATGCCAAATATACCATTTTCCATACAGGCGGAACAACAGAAGTATGTGTGAATCAGCAAATGGGTGGAGGCACGTGGGTCTATTTAGGCACATTCGAGTTTGATGCCGGCGAGAAAAACAGCGGCATGGTGGTACTCACAAATTACAGTCAAAGTAAAGGCGTAGTTTGTGCCGATGCTGTCAGGTTTGGTGGCGGCATGGGAAATATTGCACGAGGCGACCGGAATTTGAAAAGTGGGCTACCCCGATTTCTTGAAGGTGCTCGCTATTCAGCAGAATGGGCAGGATTCCCTTATTCAGTATACAGCTTCTATGAAGGAGAGAATGACTATCGCGATGACATTAATGCCCGTTCACTAACCACCAATTACCTTAATGGAGGATCAATCTATAATCCTGATTCATTAGGCCTTCATGTACCAATCGAGGCACAATTGGCATTCCATTCTGATGCCGGATATACAAAAGATGATTCCTTTGTAGGGCCACTGACCATCTGCTCTACAGACAGTGGTGATTCACTTACTGTATATCCTGGAGGTATAAGCCGAATGGTATCCGAATCATTGGCCTCTCAAATGCTATATAGTGCCAAACGCGACCTTGATAAGACATTCGGAATAAATTGGCCTGCCCGTGAAGTCCGAGACAGAGACTACAGTGAAAGCCGAAGAGGAAATGTGCCATCCATGATCTTCGAGATGCTCAGCCATCAGAACTGGGCAGACATGCGTTATGGACATGATCCCAATTTTAAATTTACTCTTGCCCGTTCCATCTATAAGACTGCCCTTCGTTTTATCAACGGATTACATGATAGAGCTACTACTGTTGCCCCACTTCCAATACAAGCATTTGCTGTAAGTAGAACGGACAAGGAGAATCAGGTGTTGCTAACATGGAGAGCAGCCAATGACACGAATGACCCGGATGCAAAGCCAACTGGTTATGTCTTATATACGCGTTTAGACGATGGCGGATTTGATAATGGTCAATTGGTTAAAACAAACTCTGCAGTAATGGCTCTTTCTCCTGGAACCATGTACAGTTTTAAAGTGACAGCAGTCAATGATGGAGGTGAAAGCTTGGATAGCGAGATACTATGTGCTTATATCTCACCTAAAGAAAGAAGCCGTGATAATACAATCATGATTGTAAATGGATTCCACCGGCTTTCTGGTCCAAAACCTATTAATACAGAGACAGAATTGGGCTTTGATCTTAATACAGATGCAGGAGTTCCTTACCGTTACACCGCAGGTTTCAGCGGAGCTCAACGTTACTTTAATAAAGCAGGACTAGGCAAGGAAACATCAACAGGAACCGGTTATAGCGGCCGCGAGCTTGAAGGTATGATTATTGCAGGAAATACGTTTGATTACCCTGCAGTTCATGGTAGGGCAATAAAATCTTCTGGAGCATATTCATTTGTCTCATGCAGCAAGCAGGCAATAGAGATTGGCGCAATTAGACTTCATGATTATTGCATGGTAGATTTGATTCTTGGCCTTGAAAAAAATGACGGTTGGAGCTTATTCCCATATAAAACCTTCTCTGCTCAGTTACAAAATGCCATTAAGGGATACATGCACCAAGGAGGAAAGATAATGGTAAGTGGTGCATTCATTGCCAGTGATATGTTGTCCGAAGAAGAGCAAGGATTTACATCTAATGTGTTAAAGTATACTTATGACACAACCATGGAACCCACTTCGTCCACAACAAGCACATTAACAGGATGTGGCATCAACTTTACCATCCCACGAACATTGAATGAGAAGCAATATGCCGTCCAAACTTGCGATTGCCTGCGTCCGATAGACGACAAAGACTGTTTTGCTTCTTTTGCATTCACAGATAACAGCAGGTGTGCCGGCATTGCCTATAAAAACAGCAGTTATCGTGTTATGGCTATGAGTTTCCCATTTGAAAGTGTTACAAGTCAGCGTGACAGGAATACTCTTATGGGAGCCATACTGCAATTCTTACTGAAGTAAGCCCATAAATCAAAGAAAAGAATTAACTTTGCATTAATTAAAACAAAGATAACAATGTACAAGATTCAAACCAACGCTTCGGGAACCCGCAGCATGGAAATAACCGAGGCAAACTTAGAAACCATCCGCCAATATTATCTGTTTCAGGATTTGGTAGACAGTACAGGCATTGTTGACGAGGAGGTCTTAAACAAACTGAAAATGAATGTCCGCAGCCTTCTTGAAAATCAAGAGCCTATCGATAAAAATCTGATGGCACTGTGCATTGATGTCATTTACCATGACAATATGAAGGCATTTGGTCTCCATCAGTTGATTATGCTATACATCAACTGGTTGCACAAGTTGGACGTTGAGAATACAGAAGAGCAGAATCAGGAGCAATAATGGAGTATAGGCTGACAGATTTTCTGCCAACCACCAAGAAGGAATGCGAAATGCGTGGATGGGATTCGCTGGACATTATTTTGTTCAGTGCGGATGCCTATGTAGATCATCCTTCGTTTGGAGCAGCAGTAGTAGGACGTATTTTGGAGGATTGTGGTCTACGTGTGGCCATTGTACCTCAACCGAACTGGCAGGATGATTTACGTGACTTCAAGAAGCTAGGTCGTCCCCGTCTATTCTTTGGAGTATGCCCTGGATGCATGGACTCCATGGTTAATAAATATACTGCAGCTCGCAGACTTCGAAGCGAGGATGCCTATACCCCAGACGGACGTCATGATAAGCGCCCGGAATATCCCACGATTGTCTATTCCAAAGCATTAAAGAAACTCTTTCCAGATGTTCCAGTTTTATTAGGCGGTATTGAAGCCAGTATGCGAAGGCTGACTCATTATGACTATTGGCAGGACCGCTTGATGAAATGTATTCTTTGCGATTCTGGGGCTGACGCCATTGTATATGGTATGGGGGAAAAGCCTATGACTCAGATTGGCAGCCAACTGAAAGATTTTCCGGAAGTCTCTATTGAATTGTTCCGCTCAGTTGTGGAGCAATGCCCGCAAACGGTCATGTTATACAAGAAGGATCTTATTCCTGGTGGTATTAAGGACGATGACATTGTACTCCACTCACATGAGGATTGCCTGAAGGAGAAAAAATATCAGGCTGAGAATTTTCGTCACATCGAGGAAGAAAGCAATAAATTGCACGCACAACGCATTTTGCAAGCAGTTGACAATAAAGTGGCTGTGGTAAATCCTCCTTTCCCTCCGATGACAACCGAAGAGCTTGATCACTCTTTCGATTTGCCATACACACGACTACCCCACCCTAAATATAAAGGAAAAACCATTCCTGCATACGAGATGATCAAGTTTTCCGTGAATATTCATCGGGGATGCTTTGGAGGTTGTGCTTTTTGCACCATCTCAGCTCATCAGGGCAAATTTATCATGAGCCGTAGCAAGGAAAGTATTCTGAAAGAGGTGAAAGCTATTACACAAATGCCTGATTTTAGAGGCTATTTGAGTGATTTGGGCGGGCCGTCAGCCAATATGTACCAAATGCACGGAAAGAATCAGGATCTTTGTTCCAAATGCAAACGTCCATCATGTATCCATCCTAAGGTTTGCCCAAATCTGAATGGTGACCATCGTCCCTTGCTGG
This sequence comes from Bacteroidaceae bacterium, assembly GCA_024401115.1. Taxonomy (GTDB): domain Bacteria; phylum Bacteroidota; class Bacteroidia; order Bacteroidales; family Bacteroidaceae; genus Minthousia. The sequence goes on from JAKSLP010000002.1 coordinate 48,415, forward strand.
AAATCTATAAAGCTGTGGACGCCATTCCAGGAATCAAGAAAAGCTTCATCGGAAGTGGTGTACGTTATGACTTGCTACTGAACGATTATAAGGATGAGAAACTGAATAAGGCTGCACGTGATTATACTCGTGAACTAATTGTGAACCATGTAAGTGGAAGACTGAAAGTTGCACCTGAACATACCAGTGATAAAGTCCTTTATCTCATGCGCAAACCATCTTTCAGTCAATTTGGTGAATTCAAGCGAATATTTGACCGCATTAATAAGGAATGTAATCTTAAGCAGCAGATTATTCCATATTTTATAAGTAGCCATCCCGGTTGTCGTGAGGAAGATATGGCACAATTGGCCGTATTAACCAAACAGATGGATTTTCATCTTGAACAAGTTCAAGATTTCACACCTACCCCAATGACCGTAAGTACCGAGTCGTGGTATAGTGGATACCATCCTTATACGCTGGAGGAAGTATTTTGTGCCAAAACTCCGGACGAGAAACAAGCACAACGTATGTTTTTCTTCTGGTATAAGCCCGAAGAACGCCAACGGATAATCAAAGAACTACGAAAGATTGGCAGACCAGACCTAATTGCCCAGCTATACCCTAATGGGATACCTGAGCAGAATAATTACAGCGCTGAAAGGAAAAGAAGTAACTCGGGTAACCAAGGAAATGGATATGTAAGGAAAACCCAATATTCGGAACAGAAATCATTCAATCCTAATTTCCAATTTCGCAAGAAAAAGAAATAGATGTACACTTTAGTTGAGATCAACAGTATAGGAAAAATCAATGCAGAGTTGAATGAGGATGGTTGGGTGACCACCCCCGATTTTGTCGCTGTAATTGATGGTTCCACCAGTAAAGGGACTCATGATTATGGGGGCAAGAAATCTGGACGTCTGGCTATGGAGATTATCCGTGAAGCCATCAGCCTCTTGCGTCCCAACTGTGGTATTCGTGAGTGTGCCGATGAATTATCACTGGCATTAGCCAACTATTATGTACAGCATCATATGATTGACGAAGTGGCCAGCCATACGGAAAACCGGCTTACAGCAAGTGTGGTCATTTTCAGTGTAAACCGCAAGGAGATCTGGCAGATTGGCGATTGCCCCTGCATGATTGGCAATACTGTTTTTGAGAATCCTAAATATTGGGAATTACCCATAGCTCAGGCTCGAGCTTTATTTCTTGAAAATGAATTAAGGATGGGCAAATCTGTACCTCAATTACAATCACGAGATACCGGACGAGAATACATTTACCCACTACTTAGAAATTCCACCTTTTATCAGAATAAGGAGGATGAACCAGAATACGCATTCCCTGTAATTGACGGATTTACGATTCCTCCTCATCTGCTAAAAACATACAAGGTGGGTGACGCCAAAGAAATCATCCTTGCCTCTGATGGTTATCTGAAATTGTTTCCAACACTTCAAGAGACAGAAGATTACACCTTACAATATCTTTCCGAGGACCCGTTATGCATTCGCCAGCATAAGATGACCAAGGGATGGGTTAAGGGCCAACAGAGTTTTGACGACAGGACCTATTTACGAATAAAAATTTAGTATAAGAATATATGATTCAATTTCAATGCGATTACAATGAAGGTGCACATCCCCGGATTTTGGAGCGCCTGATGGAGACTAACTTTTGCCAGACTGTTGGTTATGGTATGGATGAGTATTGCGATCATGCACGAGCACTTATTAAGGAAGCTTGCAAGAGTCCGGATGCTGATGTACATTTCCTTGTAGGCGGAACACAGACCAACGCCACAGTAATCAGCAGCATTCTTCGTCCTTATCAAGGTGTAGTTTGTGCGGAGACTGGACACATTAATGTTCACGAGACAGGTGCTATCGAGCACTCTGGTCACAAATGTCTGGCAATCCCTGCACAGGGTGGTAAGATTTCCGCAAAGCAGATTCTGCAGACTTTTGCCAATTATTATGCTGAAGGCGATCAGGAGCACATGGTGCAGCCTGCCATGGTATATATCTCATTCTCTACAGAAGTAGGGTCTATCTATACCAAGCAGGAACTGACCGATATCTACGCAGCATGCCGCAAATATGATGCTCCCCTGTTCATCGATGGCGCACGACTTGGCTATGGTCTTGCCAGTCCTGAGTGCGATCTTACTTTACCTGAATTTGCAAGTCTGTGCGATGTGTTTTACATTGGCGGTACTAAAGTAGGTGCATTGTTTGGTGAGGCTGTTGTCATAACTAATCCAGCATTGAAAAAGGATTTCCGCCACTTCATAAAAATGAATGGTGGAATGTTGGCCAAAGGCCGTCTGCTGGGTATCCAATTCGAAACCTTGTTTACACATAATTTGTATTTCGAGGTAGCCAAGCATGCCAATAATCTGGCCATGAAAATACGTAATGCATTTAAAGCTAAAGGCTTCAATTTCCTAATGGATAGTCCCACCAATCAACAGTTCCCAATTCTCACCAATAATCAGATTGAGCAGTTGAAAGGCGACTTTTTGTTCTCTATCTGGCAGAAGATGGACGATGAGCATACTGCAGTACGTTTCTGTACCAGTTGGGGTACTAAGCCTGAAAATGTGGACAAGCTGTTGGCTGCCATTGAAAAATTATAATATTTAGCCACTGCCATCAAAGCAAAGAATCTTTTCAGCAAATATAATGATGAAACGAGTTTTATTATTCCTTTCTTTTTTATCCACGCTGTCAATATCAGCTCAAACGCTCTCTGATATTGATTGCGCAAACCAGTCATTAAAAGTTTGTGCATTAAATGAGTACGCATCCTCAACCGATTCACTTTATCAGTCTGTTAAAGCAATGGTTGATGCCCGTCTGAATGAGGATGGCTCTGTTATTCAAGATTTCGTTAAAGGACAACTGGAACAGATGGCTTTCGGAAACTTGCTAAATGAACTGTACAAGCACACCAAAGATGAACGATATAAGAAAGCAACAAACTGGATGCATCATTATCTCGTAATGAGTTATCCACGCAACAAGAAAACCACTGCTCAAAATACCTTTATTTATGATGAGAAGAAAGCCAACCAGATGAAACTGGATGGACTGTATTGGGCCGTTTCTTACTTTGCCGGATGGGTAAGCACATTCGATGAACGTAACACCCAGGCTTGGAGTGACATTGCTGACCAGTTCATGCTGCTGAATACTCAGACATACAATTCTGTTACAGGCGTTAACTACACTTTGTGGTCATCAGACGTAGAGAATGACGAGACTGAGGGAATGATACAAGATGGCGTTTTCAAAGGTTGTCTGCCTGAGTATTCGGCCTTGAGTATGGCACGGATGTTCTCCGCTGTAGTTCATGTTTTGGCCATTATCCCTAAAGAACAGCCAGACAAAACTACACTCTCCTTGCTGGTTAAGCAAATAGCCGAAGGACTGCAGCACTGGCAGCAGCCAGACAGTAAGATGTGGGTAAAAAATTTGGTATATGCTGAAGGTGATGCTGCCGATACCGATGCAGAGGCTACAGAACTGATATCATCGGCTTATCTAAAAGCCTTACGCTTTGATTTCCTTAAGGATTCTGATTATAAGGCATTTGCTGTGGCCACATATGAAGCAGCAAAAAACAGAGGATGCGGACAGTTACTGCAGGCAGAATATATGGCATATACCAAGGCTCGAACACCGGCTAAGAGACCGACAAACCGTCCCCCTGTACGCAAAACCACACCCGTAAAGAGATAACAGACATGATTACCGCTCAACACCGAACTTTATTGCAGCAGTATATACTGCAATCTGACAGTCTGGCAATTCACCAAATGCTGTCACAGTTCAGTGTGACCGATCAGAAGCAGGCTAAACAGGTGATAGCACGGTTTCTGGCCGACAGAAAGATTTGCCCAGTCGATTCTTGTATTAGAATATATACAGGACTGATGCAGCAAAACTTAAATCTGTATTTCAATACATTTGCCCTAGCCTGTGAATCGCTTCGTAATGAACCGGACTTCTGGCATAACCTGGATCTTCTCCATCCTATAGGCCTGCTATTTAAGTCCAACAGAGTATATTACCGCCAGACAGTAATCAGGACATTATCGCGTCAATTAAAACCAGAACTACCTGTGTTACTTTTATTTGATGTCATGCAAATAACAGAACCACGAGCTCAGCTAGTCTATCTGTTGGAAGCAGATTCACTGTATGCCTGTTATCAACTCATCCGTTTAGCAGTACAACACGATATCGAACCTGCCTTCCTTACAAAATGTACCAAGCAACTGCTTACCAATGATAAATCCTGTATGCCATTTTATGTTCGGGAAGATATTGTTAATTTCATTACACATTATTTTAATGGGGTGAATGTCCGTTATCCGTTTAAGCGTACGCTTGATCCTTCATTGTTATCGTATGCAGAACGTACGTATGATGCATTCTGTAAAGTGATTATACCAGCAAATCGACTAAAACTATGATGAAAAAGATACTTATATATCTGCTTCTCGTTTTTATTGGTATACCAGCCATGGCTCAGTCTGATCATCTGACATGGTGGGGACAATTGGATATCAAGAAGCCATTAAATAATAATTGGAACCTACAATGGCATTCCGAATGGCATCAGAATGTAACCAACAACCAATGTGATTTGTGGATGACATCCCCAATGGTTGGAAAGAAGATAACTGATTGGCTTCGTACTGACATCGGATATGTACATGCACGTACACGTACCAAAGGCCATGACGGTATTCCCTCTTACTATCGTGTCATGCACCGTCCTTTCATTTCTGCAACCCTAAGTCAACGTGTAGGACAGGTAAATATAGCCTTGCGTGAATACTGGGAATGGATATGGATGCCTGAATGTATAAAGAATGACGAGGTTAAGAAAGGTATAGCTTATCATGAATTGCGACACCGGTTGAAATTTGATTGGCAGATTCCAGACTCGCGATTCGTGCCATACGGATACCTTGAGGCCCGTCACTTGGATGTCATGGAACAGGCTCGCATTTATTTTGGAACAGTGATAAAGATAAACAAACATAACCAGTTTGATGTGGGATGGTTCTATCAAGACAGACGACATAAAACTAATAATCATGTTTTTACAGTTACCTACGGACTGACATTATAAAATACTATTTATTAAAATAAAGCATATGAAACTACGACATTTCCTTTTGGGACTTTCACTTTCAGCTACAGCAGTATCATTTGCCCAAAATCAGTATGTAAACCCTATGATTGGTACAGCTGCTATGGGCCACACATTCCCTGGTGCATGTGTACCATTCGGAATAGTACAGCTTAGCCCTGATACTGATACCATTCCTCACAACATCAATGGCGTGTATCAGCCTCGTGTCTATGAGTATTGTGCAGGTTACAAATATCCAGACAAGACCATTGTGGGTTTCAGCCATACCCACTTTAGTGGAACCGGCCATTCCGACTTGGGCGACCTGTTGGTCATGCCTCAGACTGGAAAGCTGAAACTTAATCCAGGAACTGCCGACAAACCGGATAACGGTTACCGTTCAAGGTTCAGCCATGCTACTGAAAAGGCTACGCCCGGTTATTATACAGTAATGCTAGATGACTATGGAGTTAAGGCTGAACTGAATACCACTCAACGTGTAGGTGTGCATCGTTATACCTATCCCAAAGGGGCAGACCAGCGTTTCATCTTGGATTTGAACCATGGTCTGTACAACTACGACGGGAAAACCCTCTGGTCTACTCTACGTGTAGAAAACGACACACTCATTACCGGTTTTCGTCTGACTAATGGTTGGGCAAGAACCAACTTTACCTATTTTGCCATTTCTTTATCTAAGCCATTGAAAAACTATGGCTATCAGGATTTACAGAAGAGTAATTACAATGGTCATTGGCGCAAGTTCCCAATCAACCGGAATTTCCCTGAAATGGCAGGCCGTAAGATGGTTTCATATTTTGAGTTTGATAATGCTGATCAGGAACTGATAATCAAGGTGGCGTTATCAGCTACCAGTGCAGAAGGTGCAGTTAAGAATCTTAAGGCCGAAGCTGCAGGAAAGAGCTTCAATCAGATTCTGGCACAGGCTGAGAACAACTGGCAAAATCAGTTAAGCAGTATTCAGGTTGAAGGTACAGACGACCAGAAAGCCATGTTCTATACCTCATACTACCATACGCTAATCAACCCATCTGTATATCAGGATGTAGATGGAATGTATCGAGGATTAGATCAGAATATCCATAAAGCTGAGGGATTTACCAACTACACCATATTCTCCCTGTGGGACACCTATCGTGCAGAACATCCGTTCTTGATGCTGATGAAACCACAGGCTGCTCGTGATATGGTAATGAGTATGATCCGCCACCAGCAGCAGAGCGTTCACGGACTGCTTCCTGTATGGAGTCACATGGCTAACGATAACTGGTGTATGAGCGGCTATCATGCCACTTCTGTGTTGGCCGATGCTATTACAAAGGGAGCTAACATTAACAAGGATGAAGCCCTTAAAGCTATGATTTCCACTAGTAATGTAGAATATTTGGATGGTATGTCCGATTACTTGAAACTGGGATATGTATCTCTGGAAGGAAGTGGTACACCAGCCAGCAACACTTTGGAATACTGCTATGACGACTGGACCATTTATCATACCGCCCTTTTGGCCGGTAACCAGAAAGTCGCCGATCAGTATCGAGAGCGCGCCTTGAATTACCGTAAAATATATGACACCAATATCGGTTTTGCCCGCCCTAGACATCGTAACGGTTCATTCAAAGAGCCTTTTGATGTAAAGCAGACCGCTGGTGAAGGATTCATTGAGGGCAACTCTTGGAACTTCTCTTTCCATGTCCCTCAAGATGTTTACGGATTGATGAAACTGATGGGTGGTGAAAAGCAATTTGTCAGCAAATTGGATGAGATGTTTGCTCAAGATTTGGATCCTATCTATTATGAGGACAATGAAGATATTGAAAAAGAATGTCTGATTGGCGGTTATGTTCACGGTAATGAGCCTAGTCATCACGTACCTTATTTATACGCTTTCACCACACAGCCATGGAAAACCCAGTATTGGGTTCGTGAGATCATGAACCGAATGTACCGCAACAATGTGGAAGGTTTGGGTGGAAATGACGATTGTGGTCAGATGTCAGCTTGGTATATCTTTACAGCTATGGGCTTCTACCCTATTTGTCCGGGCTCTGATCAGTATGTACTGGGAGCTCCATATCTACCTTTCATGAAATTATCACTGGATAATGGAAAGACATTTGAGATTCGTGCACCAAAAGTAAGCGACACTAACCGTTATGTGAAGAGTGTAAAATTGAACGGACAGCCTTACAATGCTCTGTACATCACTCACGACATGATTCTGAAAGGTGGCATCCTGGAATTCGAGATGGCAGCCAAGCCAAATAAAACTCGCGGACAAAAGAAGACTGATAAACCATATTCACTTACAGATTAATATAACAAGAAGAGCGGTAGGATAACCGCTCTTCTTTTATAATATAAACCGTTCTATTACTTCAACTAAACCATCTTTATCATTAGAGAATTCCGTGATGAAGTCTGCAATTTCCTTCACTTCCGGCACTGCATTCTTCATAGCCACTCCCAGCCCGGCATATTCTATCATGCTTCGGTCATTATAACCGTCACCAGCAGCTATCACCTCATCTCTGCTGATACCCAGATAATCTGTCAATACTGCAATAGCTTTTGCTTTATCAACGCCTAATGGTACCAATTCCAATATAAAGGGGGAACTGCGGTAGATGTTCATCTTAGTTCCCAATTCTGCAGCCATCTTCATCTCCCACTGGTGGAGGTCTATAGGATCACCCACCATCAGACATTTATGTAGAGGATGGCGTATTTCTTTCAGAAAGTTCACAGCCTTTTTGATCGGCATCTTGTTTGTAAAAGACACTTGATCCACATAACTATTATCACTATCCTCAGTAAGTACGCAACCATTCTGGTATACCAGAATAGGAAGTTGGCTAATATGACTGTATTCATATAGTGCCGGCAGCACCTCTGGAGGCAATACCTCCTGATGCAACACCTCACCTGTAGACCAATTGATGATGCGCGCCCCATTATAAGAAATAACAAAGCCTCCGAAGCGCTCCAGTTGAAGCAGATCCGCTAATGGACGGATACTGTCAACCGGACGACCAGAGGCCAGTACTAAATGAATACCCGATTGCTGAGCCTTCATCAGTGCACTATAGGTATTTGGCGTAATCTCTTTGTGGGAATTCACCAAAGTGCCATCCAAATCCAGCACCAGCATCTTGTACATATAAAACTATTTTAATCCAGTTTCAGAACGGCCAGGAATGCCTTCTGTGGCACTTCCACACTACCAATCTGTTTCATACGTTTCTTACCCTTCTTCTGCTTTTCCAGCAACTTACGCTTACGGCTGATATCACCACCATAACACTTGGCTGTTACATCCTTACGTACCTGCTTTACAGTCTCACGGGCAATAATCTTACCACCAATTGCAGCCTGAATAGCAATATCAAACTGATGTCTTGGGATCAATTCCTTCAGTTTCTCGCACATGCGACGGCCAAATGATTCAGCATTATCCACATGAGTCAAGGTACTTAAAGCATCCACAGGCTCGCCATTCAATAAAATGTCTAATTTTACCAGCTTAGAAGGCCGGAAACCGTTCATATGATAATCAAATGACGCATAACCCTTAGAGATACTTTTAAGTTTGTCATAGAAATCAATTACAATCTCACCTAAAGGAATATCATAAATAATTTCCACACGATTACCACTGATATACTCCTGTTTAACCAACTCACCACGTTTACCTAGACACAAGGTCATGATAGGGCCTATAAAATTAGTGGTTGTGATCACAGAAGCACGAATATATGGTTCCTCAATATGGTCAATCAAAGTAGGATCTGGCATACCACTCGGGTTATGGACTTCCTTCACTTCCTTTTGTTTGTCGTAAATCAAATAGGAAACGTTTGGAACGGTGGTAATAACATCCATATTGAACTCACGATCAAGACGTTCCTGTACAATCTCCATATGCAACAAGCCCAGGAATCCGCAACGGAAACCGAATCCCAATGCAACAGAAGACTCAGGGAAGAATGTCAAAGATGCATCGTTCAACTGAAGTTTTTCTAATGATGCACGTAAATTCTCATAATCCTCTGCTTCAATAGGATAAACACCGGCAAACACCATCGGCTTTACCTCCTCGAATCCGGCAATAGCCTTATCACAAGGGCGGGCAATATGCGTAATGGTATCGCCAACCTTAACCTCAGTACTAGTCTTGATACCGCTGATAATATATCCTACATCACCTGTACGGAGTTCCTTTCGTGGAATCATATCCATCTTCAAAACTCCAATCTCATCAGCAATATATTCCTTACCTGTATTGAAGAACTTCACCTTATCACCGGAACGGAGCACGCCATTAGTTATCTTAAAATAAGCGATGATACCGCGAAAAGAATTGAATACAGAGTCAAAAATCAACGCTTGTAATGGAGCTTCCTCATCACCTATTGGATGAGGAATGCGTTCTACCACAGCGTTTAGAATTTCCTCAACACCCATTCCGGTCTTACCACTGGCACGGATTATATCGCTAGGGTCACATCCTATCAGTTCAACTATTTCGTCCTCAACTTCATCTGGCATGGCACTTGGCATATCACATTTGTTGATGACAGGAATAATCTCCAAATCATGATCCAAAGCCATATACAAATTACTTATGGTCTGAGCCTGAACACCTTGACTGGCATCAACAATCAACAGAGCGCCCTCACATGCAGCAATACTACGACTCACCTCGTAGCTAAAATCCACATGTCCCGGAGTGTCAATCAGGTTCAATATATATTTCTCACCTTTGTAGTTATATTCCATCTGGATGGCATGGCTCTTAATGGTGATTCCACGCTCTTTCTCCAAATCCATATCGTCCAGCATCTGACCCTCTGTAATTTGGATGGTCTTAGTATACTCCAACAAACGGTCAGCAATAGTGCTTTTACCATGGTCGATATGTGCAATAATACAGAAGTTTCTAATATTCTTCATTGGATATAATTTTGGTGTGCAAATTTAGCAAAAAAAGTTGAATTATCCCCTTTTAGGTGTCGCAAAAAAAGAACGCCCACAAATAGTGAGCGTTCATAAACATACCAAATCTTACTATATCTTAAAAGTGCATATTAAAACCAACTTTCAAACCGATATTGCCAATACCATGCTTATCCACTTGTGTATGAATAGGTTCAAGACGCTGAGAGAAAGCCGCACAAGTCAAATCCAAGTTCTCATTCAATGCAATAGCTAATCCTCCCTGAAGTTCACCTACAGCATACCAAGGCACATGAGTTTCTGACTGCTGGCTAACAACATTAATAGCCATACCAGCACGTACAGTCAAATAAGGAGTTACCTTCTTGTGATCAGGACTGAAAGTCAAATCAACCAAAACAGGAACAAAAGCATCATTATTGATATGGCCTACACTTGTCCAAATACCAGTAGCTAAACCAGCGTAGAAATTTTCATCCACCTGATAACCTGTGCCAAAATCAAAAACAAATGACTGATCGTGATTACCATTATCCTTAGTAAAAGAAGTATAACCACCAGCATTCAGTTTAATCTGCCATACACCAGCAATTTCCTGAGCCATAACATTGGCACTTAGGAAAAAAGCGCAAAGTACAAATAAAATCTTTTTCATTTTTTCGTATTTTAATATTACTTCTATTGCAAAGATAATCTTTTTGTCTATTAAATTATAATTATAATCTTAATTGTTTATCCATCATATAAAATAGTAACAATAATTGCTAAAATCGTACTAATTAGAGGTGAGAAAAATGAGTATTGCTAAAAAAAGCAATTAACTTTGCATGAAATTAAAGAGAAAATGAAAAATAAACATATTTCTATATTGATAGACTGCTTGAAAACTGCCTGTGCTCCTACATGGAAAAGTGCCAAATGGCTGTTACGATTAATGATTCCTATTTCATTAATTGTAACCCTTTTGCAATATTCTGGCATTCTAGAATGGATAGCAGGATATCTAAATCCAATTTTTATTCATTTAGGGTTGCCAGGAGAATCTGCCGTGATTTTTATCTCTGGAGCAACCGCAGGCACGTATGCTGGAGTCGCAGCGATGGCCAGTATACAGCTGACAATTCGTCAAGCCTCAATTTTAGGAATCATGATGGCTCTTTGTCATGCGCTCCCCATGGAATGTACTGTAAACAGCAAAACAGGATCATCGTTTTGGAAAATGGGATTGATTCGTATTGTTGCAGCATTTATATGCGCATTCTTATTGAATTTATTCCTTCCTGAGATGAAAAATCCGGCACTTTATCTAGGTGCCGATCCCAACAGTAGTTTCACAAATGTAATGGTCACTTGGATATTCTCTCAGATCAAGATGATAGGATTAGTATTTTTTATCATCTATTCATTGATGGTGCTTCAAAGGGTCATTGATTCTTATGGTTGGCTGCATCCATTATCTAGGTTTTTATCACCAATAATGGCAGTATTTGGATTACCCCGACAATCTGCTTACATGTGGCTTGTCGGAAATGTGCTTGGTATCAGTTATGGAGCAGCTGTCATGTTAGAACTTCAGGAAAAGAAACTGATTACTATGGAAGATTCCAATGAAGTAAATTATCATTTAATTATGAATCACTCCATGTTGGAAGACACTATCGTCTTTGCGACAACAGGTATATCAGCCACATTAATCATTACATCACGCATCTTCTTCGCTATTTTGGTTGTCTGGTCACGCAAACTTTTAAAAGCTCTTTACCACATATTTAAATAAATCTTCTCTAAGAATCATCCGTTCTGTATGTCTTATGTTTTAATTGATCTTAAGTTAAGACCGGACTTCATCATAACTTATGACCAATCCCAAGATTAAGAGAAGACTAGAAAACATAAGGAAGAATCAAAGCGCACTATTATATCATAATCCCTTTTATACAAATAAACCGTCCGACAGTTTCACAACTACCGAACGGTTCTTTAAGGTTAACAAGTTTATGTTTATTTATAATTCATATATCTCGGTTCATCCTTAAACTTTTCCCAATCTGAACGCAAAGTGGGTTCCAATTCCAGTAATTGCTGATGAAACTCATTTGTATTCTCCATATTCGTTGCCTTCATTTTTGCAATATATTCTAGCAAATTGAAACACAGAGTATATTGGCCTGCAGCAAAGAGAGCTTGAGGCATACCCTTAGCCATATCATCTTTTGTAAACCATAGAGTAGTACCGAAATGTGCTGCCATATTGCTATTTTCAATCATTTTTGACGATGGAATCAGGTATTTTTCTTCGCCCTTTTTATTCATCCATGAACCATCTGATGCCAAATCATGGACATTACTTGACTTTCTTCGGTTTGTCCATTTAGTATCTCCGTAGATCATCATATATCGCATTTGCCGAATAGGCTTCATAAAAATCTCCTGGCTTAAGGTAAACATACAATTAACACGAGATTCCAAGAGTTTTCCTAACTTATAAAAACTAATTCGACGTAATGGATTAAAGCGGACACCTAAAGGTAATTTGTTCAGTTTTCTCATCAACTCGCACTCCTTTATTATCAGCCATAGGCTTTCAAAACCTACAATAGCTAAGGCTGCGATACCTGCTCCTATTAATAATGGACTGTCAAAACCGATACCAATAGCGATGAATCCAGCAAAAATTAGCATTAGCCCAATAATTAGCCAATGAACAGCAGTCAAGTTCCAATGTTTACTGAAACCTAAATCTATGATATGATCATCATCCACATATCGGGTACTAACATCTGACAACAATATCAGATCATGCATTGCTTCGTTTTTATTACCGCTCTCACACATCTGGTCATTGGCTAACAATAACGGTTCAGTTCCTTGATTATCCACAACACCGCCATCCATTAATTCAAACTTCGAAGCATCTTTCACAAAAGCTGCATTTTCCGTTTTAGAAGCAAAATGAAAATCATCAGGAAAAGCTACAGGTTCAAAGCCACCAGGAAAACAAGATGAGACAGCTAGTATTTCTGAAAGTTTAATTTGACCTGCAATCTCCGGTTTTAACTTATTGGTATTATTACCGATAACCGCCAATTGTTTATTTGCCTTCCTTCTGGCAGCTTGAAAACGAAAAGCAGTACCTGAACTAAAGTCCGTACCATTGGCCGAAAAATGATGAATATGCCCATCATTGATATGGTCTAAAATCAACTGAAAAGTTGCATTATGGAAAAACATTTCATCATATAGATTCACCATATGAAGAATAAGTTTACAATTATCTGCTTTATCTGCTGTTAAAGCTGTAAATGCCTTATTCATAGTATCAACAGATGACAATATCTCATATAGTTTATGAAAAGACTGTTCAATGTCTTTGCCTTGACAATAGTGCATCAGATACCATAATCCAGTAATGGATCCACCGGAAATAGTAGATATAGTATTCACATTATCCAACAAAGATGTTCCATCATTTAATTTAAGGTGATTCAGATAATGTAATGTCCCTAAATGATACATGGCAGCGCGATAACCGCCACCGGATAAAGATAAAGCAATTTCAGCCATAACTAATTATTATCTAATTTAATAATCTGATAAATCAATTGTCATAATGCCAGAGAGAGTAGACAACTTCACACCATTTGAATTTGGTGCGTCCATTACCATATTACGTTTTTCAGGTGAATCATACTTATGGAAAGTCTTATTGTTAACATGGCCTTGGCATCCGTCACCCCAATTTGTACTAGCTGGTACCGAACTTTCACCTAAGATTTCAACCTCAATAAGGTTTTGGCCTTCTGATTCTATGCTAATTTTACCTATACCTAAATGATTAATTACAGAACAATCCTCTTCATCATTAGGAACAGATTTCGTTTCAGGTTCTAGGTTTCTATCTGTATTAATATTACTTGTTGACTTGACCGAATCCCATACTTCATCTTCAACTTTGTCTATCGAACATGAAGAGACAAACATAGAGAGCGACACAAATAACAAAACAGATAATTTATTATATTTAAATATCATAGTATGTATATATTAAAGTATAACAATAATATCCTTGGATTCATATTCATTGCTCAATCTTAACACATATGATCCACATTTAACTTTAGAAACATCCAATTTAATTTCACGGTCGTTCACCATCTTAGCATTTGTAGCCATTAATCCATTAGCATCTAATAGCTCCGCATTCACCTTATTCGCTACAGATAATATTATTACTCGTTTGCTTCTGTCGAAATGAAAAGAGGTAGTTTCTAATATTGGTCTTTCGTTGGACAACGGAATTTGCCATTGATTTTTGTCTCCATGTTCTATAGGCATCCAAATGCCTAGTTCTGAATCCTTATATTGCAATTGCAAATGATATCCTGGTTGTATATCATTAATTGATTCTTTAAGTTCAATTTTATTATAATAAATAACCCATGTGCTAAATTTAAATGATTTTTCATTCAATACCTGCACAACCTTTTCTCCTGAATCAGCTACAACTAATCTTATATTCGTAGTATAATCAGAATTTTGTGAAGTCTTAGCCATAAAGTAAACCATATTATCTGCTTCAACATATTTGAAGACCTTATCCATAATCGGGCTCATATATAATTTCGGCAATCCCTCAACAGCAACTTTACTGTCTACTTTACGTAAGCCAATAAATGCACGTGTCTTTTCTTTAAAATAATCACTTGTAGATTCAGGTGAAAGTTCGAAGTATCCGTTCATTTTTCCGCCCCAACCCCAATTGACAGCAAACATTTTATCGCTATTATATCCGTGAATGACAAAAGCATGGCCACCTCCTTCCATCAATACAGGACCAGCCTGTTGAAGTTCAGTCTGTAACATCTGAATCCATCTATAATGCTCAAAATCCTTTTGGTTCATCATCTGAGAACCATTCTTGAATTGAAAATTCATATAGACAGTTTGTGGCAAATAGGCAGTTGAAGTTGCAGTTGAATTAGTTCCATAATCAGCCTTCAGGATAGTTCCAATATCGGCTAATAATTTTGAAATTTCCGTAAAATCTGCAGCATCTTTCGGCACTAATGGCATTTTCGCCCATCGATAAGCATGGAGCAGACTACGTGATTCAACTCTAATATTAGTTGTGGCGGTAGTATAAGCAGGCGCAGTACCTAAACCAATATCAGGCCAATTGTGGTAACGCATTATAATAGCCATAGCAGTTGGTACCGATCCTGCATATTTTCCTAATGGACAATCTGCAGCATACGCATTATCCTGATTCCATTGAGCCGTTTCATAATAAAGCTCTTCTTTAAGGTTTTGTTGACCATTCCATGCTCTGGTAAACTTAGCAACAGAAGAATCTTGTGAACGTATATCGTTAACAACCTGCTTAATACCATCTAGATACCATTTTAAGTTTGCAGGCAGATTCTGCAAACCAAAAGGACTATTGTAAGAATAACCCAAAACAGGCTTGCATTGGGTATCACCTGACACTAAAACGAATCCTTTACCGTCTTCTGAGCCAAACAGGTAATAAGTAGGATTATTCCCTGCAGCACGTGAAGTCTTCGTTTCACCGTCTGTAACTAACACTAATTTCTTGGCTACACGCGTTTGACTACATTGAGCCATAACGCTATACGCAATTTCCTGTGCCGTATTAAAAGGCACCACTTCTGCTTTACTGCTTAGCACATACATTGACAACAGTAAGCACCACAAAAAACGGATCATACTCAACCGTAAAAATTAAAAACCAAGTGATGATTCACCGGAGAGTTGGACATTCAATTCTTAATAAACTCGTTTTCTCGTATGTTTTTCATTTGCAAATATAGGAGTTTTGATAATTGAAGCAAAAAAAAGTGATAAAAAAAGGATATAAACTTTTGAAATTAAAGAAAAACATCAAAAATTTTGCTTAAAAAAAAGTGCTTTCAATGATTTTTTTACAAGAAAAATGACAAATAATAAATAAAAAAGTATAAATTTGCAGCAGTTGAGTAAATAAACGGTTATTGTGCAATTCTTAAAACCGTAATAACACCAATAAATAGCAAAAAAATAGCCATGAATGGATAATCCATCATGGCAATAAATCAATTGTATAAACTCAACAAATTATCATATATTATCTCATCATGAATGCTCCGTGACTGTGAAGCCACGGAGCATATTATATCACTTATTGCCCAATTACTACTTTAGGAAATCAACATCAACAATCAACGGATAATGATCAGAATGCCTCCAATGTTGTGTCTTATATGATAGAATCTGAACATTTTTGCAGTGAAAAAGATAATCCAAACGGAAAAACATCACTTTATGAGCATAAAGTGTATGTCCATAACCAAAGATAGACGCAATCTTTCTCAAAAAAGCCCTAATTTTTCCAAATCGATACGGAAAAACTACAGACTCAAAGGCGTCATATAAATAAGGTGAACCGCCAGAACGGATAATTTGAATACATTCTGTCCACCAAAAACTATTAGTATCACCAAAAACCATTATCGGCAATCCCTGAGCATGAGCCTTATTCACCCATTCACGGATATATTGCGATTCCACAGCGCGTGCCTCACAAGATAACAGATATCGTTTCCAGAATGCGCGGAAGGTTAAAAATGGAGAGAGCATGGTTTCAAACATCAAATAATTAAACCCATTACTCATCAAATGACAGGTAATTATTCTTGTAGAACGACCATCAGGCAGAAGGACGGTTGCACCTATAACTCCTCTCTTAGACGCATGCTTTCGCTCTTCCTTTGTAATAGCAGCTTCTATTAAAAAATCACTATCCCGCTCAGGTTGACCTTCCGCCACAGTCTTTTTATCAGAATCATAAATCCATAATTCTTCAATGTCCTTGAGTTCATAACGGGAAAAAAGCGCACAACTATACCCCATATCTTCCCGAACCAGATGGTAGTTATAGGGATATTTCGCCAAGAGAGCATCATCTAAATCCTGTCGCAATCTACGGTCAAACTCATGCAAGGCTAGTACATCAGCTCTGAGGACTGCTAAATCATTCAGCAAAGCATTGACATCCAAATGCTCCGCTTCCATATTAACTAATCCAATATTATAGGAAACTAACCTCATTGTGTAAGTGCCGAGAATTCGGTTGCAAAGATACTTCAATAATCACTATGTTCAAAAAATTAACACGTTTACTTTATATATAAAAATCTCCGGCATTGGCATCAAGCCAACACCGGAGAAAGGATTGAAATTATTGAAAAAACTAATGATTAATTACCCAATAAGACCCGCCGGTCTGTTGTAAATAATCTAACTCTATCTACGAATCTTTCTTGAGGGAAGAACTGCTGGATTAAAACGAAATGACGAAACATTGGTTTCTACCAAACTGTTATTATAGTCTTCTGTCTTTTCAGGATAGTCTTTATTAACACAAATAAGCACACCCATGGCCATTCGGTGCAACAAGCTAAACCCACATAGAATATGAGACAAATCGGTAAGAATATATGAAATACTCTTTGGCAGCTTTCTGTCGTAAAGAAGATTTATTCCCAAAGATGCCAATATCTGATTACTGTTAGCCAAATTCTCATTAGGGAACAGTTCTTTGAAAGAATCAACCAACACTGTTCTATCTTTAATTCTCTCTACACCAATTTCAGTGGCAAGATATTCCGTTACATAATCTATATTCTTTCTATTGGGAGTAGTAATAAATTGAAGCAAATTACGGGCATTCTTAAGGCACTGATCAGGACTAACCCACATTCTTCGGTCGGCTAACTGAATGAGATAACACCAATTCTCAAACACATTTGCATTCTTCCTCAGTTGAATGTAATTAAACACCAGATTAGTGAGGACAAAATGGCAAACGAATCCCAACATATAATAATATTGCGAATCAATAAAATTATAATAACGATAGATGTTTGGAATGGAAATATATTCCAAGTCTTCTATGAAATCCAGGATACGTTCATTCCCATTAGCTGGGAATCGTCGCAAAAGGATATTCAAACACCGATGAGACTGTTCAAAGTACAACAACAAATGCTTTCTACCCTGAAATGATGGGTCCCATGTTATTTTCTGGTGCATTAATTCACTCATGAAACCATTTACATTCTTTTCGAACTTTTTGATCAATTCCGACTGAAAATCTTCATTGGCATTCTCCGACCATTTTGCCTCATCTTCATTGTAATGAAGAGAGTTGTCTAAATATGGCTTTACAAACGAAGAAAAAGATTGATTAAGGCTTAAGACCAACTTATCAAATTCTTCTTGATCTTCACCCAAAACCCAATTAATAGTAAGGAATAAATGCAAATCTACTGGTACAACGCCTCGAAAAAGTCCCATAATAAAAATAGTATAGTTTAAGTATTAGTTTTTTAATGAATGTGAATATGCGTTTCTGCTTTATTTCTATTGCAAAAATATAGAATGTAAACGTGGATGACTTTTCCGAATCGTTAATACTTGTTAAGAAATTTTAGGCAAAAATTATTTTGCGGTTTGCACAATAATTGCACAAACAGCAAAATGCTGAGTATTAAAAGAAAAAGCCGGTCTCTATAAATAGTAGAGACCGGCCATTTTTACCGTTATCAATAAGAATGCCTCCCATAAAAAGAGAGACTTACCTATATTAAATATCCAAGGCGGCATGATAGCCTTCATAAACGGCTTTGGTGATATTGGCAGGACGCACACAGTCACCAATCTCACGAACCATAGGAGCAGCCCAATGCAGCAAATCTGCATCTGCACGGTTAGCTCGTTGTCCCACAGCACAAATCACGGTCTTTCCAGGAACAAGAACCTCCTCCCCTTCCGGTGTGCGGCAAATTACGCCATCTTCAGTAATACGCAATCCGGCATATCCGGTATGGGCTGTACTGTACTTAGCTACATTTCTCATCAAGATAGGACGGTTACGGATATTACAATCCGGTGCTAAAGTATCGCGCATCTCTACCAGGTGTACGGTCTTTCCCTCCTGACCCAAATGAACAGCACACTCGCAACCGGCAAGTCCACCGCCCAAAACTACAACAGAGTCTCCCACCTTATCCTTTTCCAGATAATAGTTATTGACAATAACCACATTATCACCATCGATACCTGGCAATGGAGGTACAACCGGTGTAGAACCGACTGCCAGAATCAGTGCATCGGGTGCCTCATTCTCCACATACTCTGGGGTCACGGTCGTATTCAGACGGATTTCAACTCCTTCAGCACGGCACTGGCGCTCAAGAGTAACACCCAACTCATACATTTCGTATTTGAATGGTATTGCCTGTTCGGATTTCAGGATACCGCCCAACTTATCGCTCTTATCACACAGGATTACCTGATGTCCTCTGCGGGCAGCGGTAACGGCTGCTTCCAGACCTGCCACTCCACCTCCGGCAACCAGCACTTTCTTTTTCTTATAGGCAGGAGTAACCTCCATGCCCTCAATCTCTCGTCCGATTAGCGGGTTGACTGCACATCGGCGAGTAAAAGTGGTTGGACGCTCAGCCATACAAGTATAGCAACGGAGGCATTTCACCACCTGATCCTCCTGCTGTGCTGCCACCTTCTGAGGCAGGAACGGATCGGCCAGTAACTGACGACCCATGTAGATAATATCCGCCTTTCCTTCTTCCAAAATCTGCTCCATCTGAGCAGGATCGCTCAAGCCACCGATACAGGCTACTGGTTTTGATACATGTTTCTTGATTTCTGCGGCATATTTCACATTATCTCCATGAGGAGCAAACATTGGCAGAGTGGTATCAAAGAAGCCAAACTGATAAGAACCGGCTGACACATGGATAATATCGCAATAATCTTCCAACATATGGGCAATCATACAACCCTCCTCAATGCCATAGCCACCTTCAAACAGCTCGCTTCCACTCAAACGCAACTCGATGGGGAAACCAGGGCCCACAGCTGCACGGATAGCCAACAAGGCCTCGCGTGTAAAGCGTACACGGTTCTCCAAAGAACCGCCATATTCATCGGTACGGTGATTAAAATAAGGTGAAAGGAACTGATTCAATAGCCATCCATGGCCGGCATGCAACATGATCATCTCATAACCGGCACGTTTACATAGTGCAGCATTGTCTCCATAACTCTTCACAATATCTGCAATCTGCTCGCGTGACAGCGCCTTAACCGGACGGCCATCGGGACGGACATTATCGCTTGGACCCCACTGATTCAAACTGGCTTTCTTATTCTTGTCTGACATGTATGTTCCCGCATACTGACCGGAATGCGATAGCTCAATGCTTGGCACGGAACCATGACGGCGGATTGAATCTGCAACAAAGGTATGAGCAGGCAAACAACCCACGGTTTCCAGATTCAGATGCAGCATGTGGCTGCCATCAGTCTCAGGGTGTACCACTAATTCACTGACAGTTACGGAACCGGCACCTCCCTTGGCACGGAGTTCATAGAAACCCTGAGTACGGGGGCCTGGGCTGCAATCCGGTGTAATATCGGTTGCTCCCATAGGAGCAGAAAACATACGGTTGCGGAAAACCACATTACCTACCTTAATTGGGCTGGTAAGAATAGGGAATTTGCTTTTTTTCATGGTTTGGATAAAAATTTGTTTCTACTTACATTGAATTTTTCCCAAAGTTAAGTATTTATGGTGATATGAACAAGAACATCAGAACTTTTTGCTAACTTTGCACCTATACAACAAAGAATAGATAAAACATGAAAAACGCTATTACATTCTGGAGCATGGCCGGACTTATGGCCCTAACGGCTATTCCTGCACATGCCTTCGAGACCACCCTCACTACCCGAAGTGCGGGTAATGTAACCATAAAGAGTGAAAAGGAAGATGCCTGGAAATTGCAAGCAACGGTAGAAGAGCAGAATGGAAAGGAAATTATCAACCTGAAACTGAGTGCGCCATCGCCTATGGCTCCTCCACGCTTTCAGGTCAGTTTTCAAATGCCTCAGAAAGACACCTATCACTTGTGGCATGCATCGGCAGGTGCCGACCGCCTGCCTCTGCAACCCGATTGGTCGGCTTCCTACCATTCTTCTTTGGCAAACCTCATGCCTCTTTACGCCTTTATTAATGAAAACAACGGCAACCGCCTTACCATTGCCAGCGATGAATCGTTCCGCCAGTTAAATGCCAATCTGGGATTACGCGAGGAGGGTTGCCTGCTGATAGGCAAACTGGATTATTTCACTCAACCTGAGGCTCCATTAACGGAATACGAAACCAGTATCCTGCTGGATGCACGTCCGGTGTTCTGGGCCGAAAGTATTCAGGAAGGAGCAGAGTGGATGACACAGAAAGCCGGCCTTACCCCATGTCCGGTTCCACCCGATGCCTATGAACCGCTATACTCCAGCTGGTATCAGTTCCACCAGAGTGTTTTTGACAAGGATATTGAAGCAGAATGTCAGCTGGCATCCCAAATGGGCATGAAAACCATCATTGTAGATGACGGATGGCAAACTGATGACACCAACCGAGGCTATGCTTATTGCGGCGACTGGCAGGTCTCACCCCGCAGATTCCCCAACATGGCACAGCATGTGGAAAAGGTGCACCGCATGGGTATGAATTATATGTTGTGGTATTCTGTTCCGTTCATGGGATACAAGAGCCAGAACTACCAGCGTTTCAAGGGCAAATTCCTACGTAATGATGACGGCATGGGTGCCAGTGTGCTGGATCCGCGTTTCCCTGAAGTAAGAGAATATTTAATAGGTGTATATGAGAAGGCACTGAAGGAATGGCACCTGGACGGTTTCAAACTGGACTTTATAGACAGCTTCAATTTCGGACATGAAGGCGATCCTGCCCTAAAGGATAATTATGCCGGACGTGACATCCAGTCGCTGCCTATGGCTATTGACGTACTGATGAAAGAGGTGCAAAAGCGGTTGCAAGCCATTAAGCCGGACGTCCTTCTGGAGTTCCGTCAGGCTTATATCGGTCCAGCCATCCGTCAGTATGGAAACATGTTCCGTGCAGCCGACTGTCCGGGAGAACTGCAAGCCAACCGTTTGCGAACCATTAATTTAAGACTTACATCGGGTAAAACTGCGGTTCATGCCGACATGTTGGAATGGAACAATGCCGAGACACCGGAATCAGCAGCCCGCAACATTCTGGCCTGTATGTTCAGCGTGGTTCAATACTCACTCATGTTGCGCGACATACCAAACACCCATACCCAGGTAATCCGTCATTGGATGGACTTTACCAAACAGCACCGCGAGACACTGCTGAACGGAACACTCCGTCCTTATCATCCCGAAGCCTGCTACCCTATTGTGGAAGCAGAAAGTGCATCCGAGCGAATTATCGGTGTTTATCAAGACAATACCGTGGTTCAGACGGGTAAGGCCAACAAACCTGTCATTGTGGTGAATGGTGCACTGACTTCTTCATTGGTTATTGAAGCCGATGCCCAACCTCGGAAAGTAAAAGTGGTGGATGTTTTCGGAAACGTGCTTCCTCAATCGCCTGCAGTCAAGCAGGGTTTGAACCGCATAGAAGTTCCAGTAAGCGGATACATTCAATTGGAATATTAATCAAATCAAATAAAAATGCACCGTTTATTGCAAATAGAGCCGTGACAGAAGCAATAAATGATGAAAAACATGTAATTTTACCGCAATAATTAGGGATTATAAATAAAATGTAACTATTAAATCATGAAAACATTATTATTAACAGCAATGTTATGTTGCAGTGCCAATTATGCATTGGCAGCCGAAAGTGAATCAACCGTTATGATTCAGCAAATCCAGGATAAGGACACCTTTATCGGCAAGTGGATGACCGTAGTACCCGACACTCCTATCGGTGATGTGAAGACCGTCTTCACCATCTCCAAGGATAAGAAGGGTAATATCACCGCTAAGGCTGACGAGGGTTACACCGTACAGAAAGTGACAGCCACCGACGACACACTGACCATCATTGCAGATACTGAAGGCCACTACTGCGAGATTATCCTGAAAATCGTAGACGAGGACAACCTGAAGGGTACTGCCATGGAACAGTATGAAATGACTGCAACACGCATTAAGGACTAAGACCAACACCATGAAAGAGAACAACATTTCACGCAGAACTTTTCTTCGTGGCATGACTACCGCTGCCGTGGCCAGTGTACTGCCGGCCCCAATCATGGCAGCTGCGGCTCATGGTCAGGAGGAATCCGTTCTGGCCAGCGCTCCAAAGAAGGGCCCTCAAAGAGGAGTTTCATTCTACAGCTACTCGGCAGAATTCGGTTTTGAGAAGAATCTGGAGGATTGCTTCGAGGATGTATACGACATGGGTGCTCATGGCATTGAGATTCTGGCCAATATGCACATCGAGAACTATCCTTACCCTACCGATGAATGGGTAAATTACTGGTGGTCGCTGTGCCGCAAGTACGACATGACTCCTGTGGAATACGGTCATTGGATTGACGGCCGCGTACTTCAGGACCGTGACCTGAATGTGGACGAGACTTTGGAGTACCTGTACCGCGACATGCATCTGGCTCATCGTCTGGGATTCAAGATCATGCGTACCAAGATGACCGTAAAGGATAGCGATCTGGCTCCTATCGACAACTGGAAAGAGGTGATTACCAAGGCACTCCCGTTAGCCGAGCGTCTGGATCTGGTAATGTGTCCTGAGATTCACACCCCATCCAATCTGGATACTCCTTTCGTTCAGGAATATGTGGAATTCATCAAGCAGACAGGTACCAAGAACTTCGGATTGAATATCGACTTCAGCATCTTCCGTGAGTCGAAGTACATTCATGCCAATCCTGGAGAGAAACCACGCAGCCACACTCCGGAAGAGATTATTCCGCTGTTGCCTTATGTTAAGTGCTGCCATGCCAAGCTGTTCCATATGAGCGATGATTTCCATGAGACTGAGATACCTTACGAGCGTATCCTGCAGATTCTGAAGGACAACAACTGGAACGGTTACCTGCTGAGCGAGTACGAGGGAAGCGATAAATATGATCAGGGCTATGAAGTGGGTCAGACCCTTCGTAAGCAGCACATCATGATGAAGAACATTTTAGGAGAATAAGGAAAAGGAGTAAACATATGGAAAAACAAGTCATACAATCTGTTGGATTCAGAAATATCAGTTCAGAGGGTAAGGTAGTGGGCTTCCAGCTAAAAATCCGCCTTCCTTATTACCGTGGCGTTTACCTGAGCCAGATTAAGATGGGTTCCCTGGTAGTGGATGGTGAGGAAATCACCAAAGATCATATTATTTGGCGTGTAAACGGTACCGACTACACCTGGCAGGAAATGATGGTGAGCCGCAACGTGCATTGGAGTCCGTTGGAACTGGCCACACTTATCGTCGACAAACCGGGCGGTCTTAAGCAGGGCTACCACGATTTGAAATACAGCTACGCATGTACCCATTCCTACATGCCTCCAAGCCTGGAGCACATCATTGATCCGTACAAGGAAGAGATGGTTTACCTGACCGAGTTTGGTCACACACACAATTCCAGAAGATTACTGATCGTCTGATAATAATTAAGGGCAAGCTAAGCTTGCCCTTAATTATTAATTCTTAATCGTTTTGAATCCCTCACCATAAGCCCCTATCACACTGCTCTGGGTAATGAAGGCCTTTGGGTCAATCTCCTTGATCAGATGGAAAATCTCGCGCGATTGTCTTCTGGAAGCCACCACCATCAGAATCTCCACTCCATTCTTGGTATACCATCCGGTACCCTGCAGTACAGTCACACCGCGGTGCATCTCCATATTAATACGGTCGGCTATCTTGGCATATTCCTTTGACATGATAAAGAACTGCACACTACTCTGGCGTCGGTTTACTACATAGTCTATTACAAAACTAGTAACAGACAAAGCAACGATACCAAAGATAACCCGTTGCCAACTGTGAAAGACAAAATAACAGCTACTGATGATACAAAGATCAAATATCAAAATAACATTACCTAATGAAATGTCACGATATTTATTCACACAAGCAGCAACAATATCTGTACCTCCAGTACTACCATTGGCATTAAAAACAACACCCAAAGCAAATCCACACATAGAAGAGCCCAACAATGTGGCCATAAACTCTTGACCTTCACCCAGGATTAGAGGAACACGAGCACCATCCACTAATGTCTTATAAACATCAGCCTGGACATAATTCTGCACAAATTCCTGAGAGACTTCCAAGAAGAGAGATAACATCAAGATGGCATATCCGGTACGAATGGTAAAGCGTAAACCCAAGACCTTTAAGGCTAGAAAGATAAGAAATGCATTAATAATCAAATAGGTATATTGCATCGGAAAACCCACAGCATAGTAGATTATCGCACCAATACCTGCAGTACCACCTGTAGTAATCTGATAAGGAAGAAGAAATATAGCCCATGCAAAAGCATAAATCAACAATCCTAATGTAATAATCGCAAAATCGTTAATATCGCGTTTTGTAAATAGTTTATCCATTTATTTGTTATTATTCAAAAGTTTGAGTTGCAAAGATAGCCATTCTTACCAAATTAATAATGA
The DNA here is from genome assembly GCA_024401115.1 of Bacteroidaceae bacterium. Taxonomy (GTDB): domain Bacteria; phylum Bacteroidota; class Bacteroidia; order Bacteroidales; family Bacteroidaceae; genus Minthousia. The sequence continues at coordinate 74,083 of JAKSLP010000002.1, forward strand.
AAACCCAAAATTAAATCAAAAAATTGTTTATCTTTGCCGAGTAAACCAATAGGGAATGGAAGAGCAACCAAAAATTTCGGTCATCATACCAGTACACAATGAAGGCGATAACCTATCGCTATGTCTGGACAGTCTGTTGAATAATCTGGAAAAACAGATTGAGATTATCGTGGTAGATGATGGTTCTACTGATAATTCCATAGCCATTGCCCAACGATATGCAGAGTCAAATCCATGTATTCGCGTTATTCATCAATCTCAATCAGGCGTTTGTGCGGCCCGAAATAATGGGCTTTCCAATGCAATAGGAGAATTCGTGACTTTTGTGGATGGTGATGCATATGTAGATGAACATCTTTTGGACCATTACCTAATTCTGCAGCAAGAAGGGAATTATGATCTGGTAGCTTGCGGCATAGCAGACATTCCTCATAAGGATCGCGCCAGACAGATGGAACTGGATCAGGAGGCCATGTTATATAATCTATTTGACGACCCCTATTACCGGGACAACACCTATGTATGGAATAAACTGTACAGAACCAGCATCATCAAACGCACCAATGTGAAGTTTGAACCTCAGTACGGGCACAATGCCGACCGAATGTTCAATTTCCAGTACATGCGCCATGCCGCCAAGGCACTGTTCAACAATCAGGGATATTACCATTGTGTGGTACGTAAGGATAACATCGTAAAGCGCGACCTGAAGCAAAAGGATTACGGAGCCCTGGCCGGTTTCGAGCGCATGATATACTATAGCCGAAAGTACTCCCAGCGCCTGCAGGATGCCATTGCCAAGCACTACTGCATGTATGCCCTTTCGGTTTACAAGAGCGAACCCTCCATGCTGGAAGAGATGCGCATGATTGTAGAGCAGTATCACAACCGACTGAAAGGCATGGACAAGATGAAATGCCAGTTGTTCCTTTCCAAACCCGCACTTTTTGCCAAAGTATTTTAAAGATGAAAGAAATGAAACCCACTATCAATATACGTCCGGCCACACTGGAGGATGCTCCTTTTCTGGCCATCACCATCATGGAGGCCCTGGACCATCCGGTTTATGACGAGAGCCAGCGTACGGACGAGAGTAATGAAATCCTTCCCAAGGCACTGAAGGTATGCCAGAGCGAGGACACCATGTACACCTGGAAGCACGGATGGATAGCCGAGATAGACGGCAAGACTGTTGGAGCTCTGGTGGCCTATGATGGAACCGACTATGCCGAGCGCCGTCAGGTAACCTTCCCTATGTTTGGCGATGCCAGCGAGGATTTTCTGGAAATGGATTTGGAGACTGGTCCCGGTGAGTTTTACCTGGATTCCATGTTTGTCATTCCGGAATATCGCCGTCAGGGGATCGGTACCGCTCTGCTGAAAAAAGGCATTGAGCACGCCACCCGTTTGGGCATTCCTAAGGTAACCCTGGCTGTCGACCCTCACAAGCCGGACAACGAGCGCCTGTACCGTTCAGTGGGTTTGCGCACCACCGGCACCTTCTTTATCTTTGGCGAGGATTACCACCGCATGGAACTGGCCACAACCCAGCCTATGCGCATCGATATCCTGACCGTTCTGCCCGAGATGGTGGAACCGTTCATCCACACCTCCATCCTGGCCCGTGCCCAGAAGCGCAACCTGGTGGAGATTCATGTGCACAACCTGCGCGACTATACCACTGACAAGCACAAGCGTGTGGACGATTATCCATACGGAGGCTGTGCGGGAATGGTCATGCAGTGCCAGCCCATCGATGCCTGCATCAGTGCCCTGATGGCCGAGCGTGAGTACGATGAAATCATCTTCACCAGTCCTGACGGTGAGCAGTTCAATCAGCCCATGGCCAACGAGCTGTCCATGAAGAAGAACCTGATTATCCTGTGCGGTCATTTCAAGGGCATCGACTGGCGCATCCGTGAGCATCTGATTACCAAGGAGGTAAGTATAGGCGATTATGTGTTGACCGGTGGAGAACTGGCTGCTGCCGTCATGACCGATGCCATTGTCCGCATCATACCCGGAAGCATTGGCGATGAGCAGAGTGCCCTCTCCGACTCATTCCAGGACAACCTTCTGGCCCCACCTGTCTACACCCGTCCTGCCGATTACAAAGGCTGGAAAGTACCCGAAGTGCTGCTTTCGGGAAACGAGAAACTAATCCGCAACTGGGAGATGGAGCAGGCAGTGAAACGCACTAAGGAATTACGCCCCGACTTGTTGAAATAACTCATCAAAATGGACATTATTACCTGAAAAAGCAATAATGTCCATTTTTTATTCCTCAGTATCTATAAAATGCAGTTCCTTTGTATCCCCTAAAGCAACACAATCCAGATTCATAATAATCCTATGCAGACAGATAGAATTCTTCTCCGCCCCTGGCAGGAATCAGATGCCGAGGCACTGTACAAATACGCCTCCGATCCCGATATAGGTCCCCGTGCAGGATGGCCTGTGCATCAATCCATAGAGGAAAGTCGCGAGATCATCCGCACCGTGTTCAACAATAATGAGACATGGGCCATAGTCCTCAAGGAAACAGGCGAAGCCATTGGAGCCATGGGCTACTTCACTCACGCTACAAGCAATATCCCTATCGGCAAGAATGACTGCGAGGTAGGCTATTGGGTAGGCAAACCCCATTGGAATAAAGGCATCTGTACCGAAGCTCTGCGCCTAATGATAGACTATTGCATCAATACCATGCACTTCCAAGATATATGGTCCGACCACTTCACAGGCAATCCTGCATCAGGCAGAGTGATGGAGAAATGCGGTTTCCGGGATACCGGCATGCTGAACCGATGCAGCCATCTCCTCGGCGGTGACAAGGATATGGTAAAGATCTACAAGCTCGAACGGGAGTAGCACTCGCCGATTTCTGATTTTTTCATTATCAAAGCAATAATGTCCATTTTTTATCATTCCATTTGTTCAGAATGCCGTTCCTTTGCATCTGTTAATAATATGAACAAATAGAACAGAAAATGAACACACAATTTGCAATAATCAGTGTAATGGCAGCTTTTTATGCAGCCTATTTTATAAAAGTAATTCAGCAGCGCAGAAAAGGCACGGCAACCATGATTCTGGGCATCTGACAGCTTTTCCCAATGCCTGGCATGCCTGTTTTGTAGCAGGAACTGCATACGTCTTCCATCTTCAGATACTCAGTGAAGAAAACTATCTCACCCGTACTTTTGGAGATGAGTATATGGAATACAAAAAACAGGTCAGACGGTATCTGTAAGATTTGGCACTCGCGAGTGCCAAATCTTACAAATCCTTGAAGCACAGATAGAAGGGAGTTAGATTGGCATAACGAGCCTTATCTGTCAACTGCTGGTAAATAGTTCTGTTGTTCGTAAATGGATACTTACCCATGTCACTGAATCAGATTTGATAAATATTTATCGATATAACAAGCTATGACAAGCGTCTTCAATGATTAGAATTTCGATGTTAAATTCATCCTCTGCAATGTAATAAGCGAAATGGAAATCTTCAAAGATGAATTCATAATATCCATTCTCTATCCATTCTTTTTTTAATCGAGCTTTAGGATGAATCCTTGCATATTGACCTAAAGATTCCATCGCCTCATAAAGACGATTCATTTTCTTTATGGCAGTAATTTCGTCTAAAGCAACATGCCTTTGGAGGGCAATTTCATAAAATTCAGCTATCATTTCGTGAACAGCAGGAGCTATCAAAACCCTCATTACCGTTGAAAGTAATTATGAATCTTTTGTTCAATGATAGCTTTCGATTGAGCCAAAGTCATATAGCCATCTGACATCAGTTGAGCTAAATTTACCTTCGACTTATCTGAAAGTTGCGACATTTTTACAGAACCATTAGCTGGTTCTGCTGTCATGAGCACTTCTTCCTGCGGAACTTCGTATTTTTTTTCTTATCTTCCATTCGATACGTATTTTCTGCAATGTGTCACGGAGGCAGGACACTGACATGCCAAAGTAAAGCATGTACCTGTGCTATTAGTTCCTACCACCATGTAATCTTTTGCGAAAATAGTGCAAGATTTCGGGACTGCCAAATTTTAGAGAGAGAATCTTTAAAAACATACAGAGCATCTCTATGCTAGAAAATATTCTATGATTAATCATTTGCTTTTTGAAAGTTTTTTTATATTATAAAAATATGACTTCATTTACTTAAAATAAAACTATGTATTGGACATTACAGTTAGCCATTCAGCTAGATGATGCACCTTGGCCAGCAACAAAATTGGAACTCATTGATTATGCCTTGCGTTCTGGATTAGAATTTGCAGGTAATAGAGAATTTGAATGAATTGGAGGATGATTCGTGCGAATATGATAGCATAATAGAAATTTGGCCGGAATATGAAGGATGGCGGCAGAGAATTCCCGAAGAAGATGATGAGAACGATTAGTTCTTGTTCAAATTATCCCAAAACATTGTCAAGTCGTAAATAAATTCAAAGGAAAGATTAGAAAAAAGAAAGATTTTACTGTTTTTTATTGATAAATGTGTAAATTTGCCATGTTATAACCTAAATCGTGTGAGTTAAATGCACGATAAGGTTTAACACTACATAATGAAAAAGCGTCATCGATGCTTTGTCTTTTGGTCGTTTGAAACTTCCACATTAATCAGCAGGTCAAGGACAATGTCAGAAGTGACTGTTACGGGTATGCATAAATGTATTCCCGGAGTGTGCATGTGAGGGTATATTATATCCTCAAGGCACACTTTTCCGGAGTGCATTATTCATATAGCGTAGGCAGACACTCTACTAGTTCACCTGCAAGGCTGTGGAAGGCCCCAAACGATGGACGGTAGAGATGGAAGCCTACGTTTTTTTGTTTTGTAGATAATTATTTACTACTTAATTTGCCTTATCGGGTTTCTATGGCACAAGAACTCAAATGGAAAATTACTTTATTGATTTAAAAAGTTCCTTGATTGCCATTGATCAATCATCGAATTTCTCTAAAAAGGACATTGATTCAAAAATCAGTTTGCTTTGCGAGTGTGCCAGAAACATTATGACGAATAAAGAACCTAAAATCTCTCAGCTATTTGACGAAGGATTCAGAAATCCAGCTATCTTGTCAGATGTGGTAAAGGATGGTTCAGCTATCAGTATTTTTGTCCAAATTCTCAACACTATTGCAGACGGAATCGTGCAAGACGAACAAAAAAATAGTATTCTTAACATTTTACAATATTTTAAATCTGAAATGTAATTATGGCTGAATTTATTACTATTGATGAAGACAAATTTGAGAAAAAAACTAGTTACATAACAACCGATTACCTTGGTCTTTTCAACTTTGTTAGTTGGTCGACTAGAATGAAACTCCGTCGAATTGTTGCTATGCCAGACTTTGACGAAATCGTGATAGATTTCTATTCACATGGATTAAACAATGGAAGATGGCTAGGATTGTCAGAAGGGAAACTCATTATCATTGCTGATGATGAAACAATCACATTACCTGCTCATGGTAATTATGAATCCCGTGACTATAATGGAAATGCAGATGAATCATGCTATTATGAACTAGGAAAGACAAATCTTTTGAAGATTTGTAATAGTAAATCTATCGCGATGAGAATTTACACCGGAAAGGGGACTGACGAGCTTGCAAATGCAAAGGATTTCGCTGTATATTGTATGCGTTTCTATAATGCAGTATATGATAAAACTGCTTATACTGATGCTATCGAAGAAGCAATTAAAGTGAAGGAAAAAGAGGATGCAAATTTTCGCCTAATAGGTGTGATTTCTTCCTTTATTTTGTTTTTTTGCTTAATTTGGCTTTTACAAGTGTTATTTGGATAGGTACAGCAATGGTACAATATGCAATCTGATTTGGGATTTTGTACACAATGTGGAGCACAAGGTAGGATTGGCAATAAATGTGAATATTGTGGTTCTACAATTTCTGCTTCACGACAATTAGGTAATTACTCCATGATTGAATCATGGGGTGATTACCATTTTGACGGTTTTAGCATTGTTAGTGAAAATGTTGAAGGTAATACGGATTTTCCAGAATTTCAGGTTATCAAAGGGGATAGAACTGGTTATTATGGCTTGATTGACAGATATGGGAATGTTCGAATCCCATGTATTTACGATTACTTAATGGTATATCTTGATTATAATCTCTGTAGCATAGCCAAAGATTATCGTCATGCGATTTTCAATACTGAAGGGCAGATTGTTGTTCCGTTTGAGGAAGCCAATCCTTTAGGTTTATTTCTGATCCTTGATAGCTTAATTTTTGGATATAATACAGTTTATGACCTCCAAGGTAATCTTAAAGTCAAGCTACCCACAAATGACAAAATAATTTTACTCTCCAATTTATATGCAAGTACTATTCATAGTCGTGGTTTGTATAGTCTGGAAAATGGGGAGGCACTATTATCTACCAACTATAAAGTTGAGAAAATAATTGGGACTCATTTGGTCATTGTAAGTAAGGTATTCGATGGATTCACCCGCTATGGAATTTTCAATTGTTTATCAAAAGATTTTGTGTTAAAAATGGAATACTCTTCTATTCAAGAGCATGGATATAAAGATTATATTGCTAGTTCTTTCCATGTACTAAACAATGGAACCACAAAATCCAATACACTTACATTTACCATAAGTAGTGACAATAGAATCGTAGTAGAGAAAGAAGAATTGCAGACTTTCCAGACACCTAGTGGTAATGGATGTATGCTATTGTTGTTACTCATGTTATCTCCTCTTTTATACTTTTTTCTATGAATGCAGCTGATGTAATATCTTGGGAAATGAGCGTGCAAGAACTTGTTCACCGATTTGAGAGCGATGAACTTAGACTTGGTTCTCAATTAATTGTCTATCCCAGCCAAACCGCCTTCTTTGTGAAGGGCGGTAAAATTCTTGATGAGTTTACAAGTGGAACATACACCATCAAGAGTGAAAACATTCCTTTGTTGGGGAGGGTTGTCAACATTCCTTTCAATGGTGAGACACCATTCAAGGCTGAGGTGTGGTTTGTGAATCACATCTCCATTCTCAACAACAAGTGGGGCACAATGACTCCTATTCAGGTAGAAGATCCAAAGTATGATGTCATTGTTCCAGTTCGTGCATATGGTCAGTATGGTTTTCATGTAGAAAATCCACGTTTGTTTCTTGAGAAGTTGGTAGGTAACATGTCTTCTATTGAAACGTCAAACGTTGTTGACTACTTCAAAGGTGTCCTGCTGTCTAAACTCACAAACATAGTGTATGATGCTCTGAAGCAGGCTGGTCAAAGTGTGCTAACCATTTCGTCTCAGGTTGAGTGTTTATCGGAATATTCTCAGTCGCGACTCAGTCAAGACTTTGCCAACTACGGTATAGGACTTGAATTGTTCAACATCATTTCCATCTCTGTAAAAGAGGATGATCCAAGTTACATCCGACTAAAAGAAGCGAAGGATGCCAAAGCACGAATCAATGTGATTGGTAAGGATGATTATCAGATGAGTCGTTCATTTGATGTGTTGGAGAAAGCTGCAGGTAATCATGGAGGAATGGCTGGTGCAGGAATGGGCATTGGTGCTGGTATCGAAATGGGAAGAGTGGCTGCAACGCTCGCATCAAACGTTATGAATGTTCAGTCGCAAGAGACACCTCCACCTTTACCAACGGAAAAAAACTATTATCTAGCAATTTCAGGTCAGCAGCAAGGTCCGTTTGCAAAGGATGAAGTTGAGCAAAAATACGAAGACCATATTATCAATGATGATACGCTTGTGTGGACAAAGGGAATGAGACAATGGCAAAGACTATCTGACTGCCCAGATTTTGATTATTTGACAACTAATTGCCCACCTCCAATACCAACCATTTAATCCCGACCAAAATGAAATCAACAATACTCTTAATCGGTACTATATTGATTTTTGTTAATCTCTTATTGGGCATACTATTATCAGAATACGGTTCATTCAATATGTGGTTCAACACTATTGTGATTGCTGTATCAACCATTATGCTTTTTTTAGTTCAAAAAATACGGCCAAAAGACGCATTCAAGATATCGCTGACCATTTTGCTACCAATTTCGTGCTCTATAAAACTTATATTTGGATGTCTATCTCCTAATAGAATTGAGGATAATTGGTGTATTATAGTTTGTTTACTTGTTACAACAATAGAATTCTTGATGATTATAGTTATCGAAAGAACTTCAAAATGCATGTAATAAAGGACAAATAAGAAAAACGACGTATTTACTATTTAGTACTTTATCAATAATTAAGAAGCTTTTTGGAGAAAAAATAACAACAAAATGGATGGTCAACAAATTTTAGAAGAAATACAAATGGCGGTCAACGTATCTTATGAAAGATACCGTAAAGCCCTCATCCGAGCAGCTCAGGATAACGAACGATTGATTGAAGCTGCAGGAAAAAGCATTTATGTTCTGGAGCGAACATGTCTCGACAACGCGTTAAACCGTTCTATTAGTTCTCCGATAGCTGTTGCAGAGACAAAAGAAGAGCTTATAGATTTCTGTCATACGATGTATGGTGACGACATTCCATTTGATGAAAATGGTAAAACACCAACCATACAAATACCTATGGGTGAAGCATCTTTTCAGATAAAAGGTATAGCTCATCTGCAAAAGGCATTACTGTAAGTTCAAGGTAACCTTCTCCCCCTAAATTGGTGAAGAGAAACCACGAATACTCGCATTTACTCATCACTCATCACCTTTTGCCATTATTCACTTGATTAGTAATTAGTTGTATTGGTGATGAGTAGTCTTTCACTCATCACCTACTCATCACCCTCTGTACTTCCCTGGAAAAAGTTGAATGGATTTATACTCTAACCCTAAGGTTAATTGAATGGTCCCTGGGTTAACCCTGGGACAGCTTGAATGTTTTCCCTCAAACCCTGATAGCGGTTGAATACAGCTCTAAAAAGCAGTTGTTCAAGTTTATTCAGGGTTTATTTCTGCAAATGTAGTAGCTCCTTCACAAATCTTCAAACTTTTAAGATATTTTTCTCGGTAACTGACCCATTTTTTGTTGATTTTGCCTTGAAAAGCTGCTGCCTGACGTGGTGTCATGTTACTTAAACTCATATGTGGTCGTTCGTTATTAAAGAACTCTACCGCTTTTTCCATTGCTGTCCTCACTTCTTCTATTGAACGGAATTTAATATCCTTGAATAATTCATTTTTGATGGTATTGTTTAATCTCTCAGCAATAGGATGTACTTCCCTGGAAAAAGTTGAATGGATTTATACTCTAACCCTACTCATCACCCTCTCGCTACCCTTAGTAAGCAGATGAAGCTAAGGATTGCTAAGTCCTTGCCCCAATGTCATAGTAATGACAGCGGGCGGTCATAATAGTTGACAGCATGGTGTCATCTACCTGAGAGTATATCCATCACTTAAGTAAGTAAGGCCAGTTACTTAAGCAATCGCTATCAGAAGAGTAAGTAAGTGTCTCCGCTGTGGCACTGTCAAGTGAGGTGATGAGTGGGTGATGAGTCAACGACCACTCATCACCTACTCATCATGCTAATAATCATCCTATTAAACCTGAAAGGTGATGAGTGACGAGTAAATTAATACATCCATTTTTATTTGCAAAGGTACGGCATAGAGACATTAGGGTTGGGCACTTTCTGGCACTTTGTGGCACATTATGGCACTTTATGGATCTTTCTGGCACTTCAAACCATTCATGTCCGTTTCACTTTGGTTAAAAATTAACTCTAATACAACATAGATATACAATTGATTTACATTCGTATTAACTCCATCTCAACATAGCTAAAATTAGGGGTGTAAAAAGGGCCTTAAAGCTATGGTGAAAGAGACCTGAAGCGAAGGTGAAAGAGACCTGAGACGGAGGTAAGAGTTACTCCTTGGGTAGTTTGGTATAGTAATACCAGAGTCCTAAACCACGAATGCTGAGATAGGTCAGAAAGCCAATCCACAGACCATGATTGCCGATGAGGGGAAAAAGCACGGCATACAGGACAAAATACAGGGTCATGGCCAGAAACATGGTGATGAGCATCAGGCGGGTTTCGGTAAGACCGATGTAAATGCCATCCCACATGAACGCTGAAAATCCACACAATGGAATAAGGGCAGCCCATGGAATATAGGGTTGCGATGCCATCAGTACCTCCTGCTGATTGGTAAGCAGGGACAGGAATGTTCAACCGCCCAAACCATATAAACCGGTGAAAAGCAACATGATGATCCATCCCCAACGGAACAGCTTGGTAACGCACAGCTTCAGTTCATCCCACTGCCCTGCTCCTTTATAGGCTCCGGCCAAGGATTCTCCGGCATAGGCAAATCCGTCCATCACATAGGAGAAATGGTGAAGAGCTGCATCATCAGGGTGTTGACGGCCAGCATGGTTCCGCCCTGACGGGCTCCGAAAGTGGTGAAGGATACGGTGACGGCTATCAGACAGAGTGTGCGCCCGAAGATGTGCTTATTGACCTGAAAATACTGCAGCATGGCGGGTTTATCGGTCACATCGGACAACCGGATCGGTTCACCGCCCGACAGGAAAATACCGGTACGCCAGGCATAGAACAAGGCGACAATGATGCCTATCCACTGGGCCAAAAGGGTACCAAGGGCCACTCCCTCTACCTGCATACCGAATCCGTACACAAACAACAGACTGAGCAGCATGTTCAGAATGTTCTGCAGCAGTGCTACATACATGGTGAGTTTGGGACGCTGAAGGCCTACAAACCATCCGTTCAGGGCATAAAGCGCCAGAGTAGCGGGTGCTCCCCACACGCAGATGCGGAAATATACGGATGCCCAATGGCTTACAGCAGGTTCATTCTCGCCTATCAGTATCATGATGAGTTGCTCCAGCGGGCGCTGCAACAGCAGGATAAAGACCGAAACGGCTACGGCTATGCGCAGCGGGCGGATGAGCTGCAAACGGATGTCGCGCTTATCGCCACGGCCAAATGCCTGTGCGGTAAGGCCTCCGGTGCCCATGCGCAGGAAACCGAATCCCCAATACAGCAGACTGAACATCATTCCACCCACGGCTATGGCACCGATATAACTAGGATCGGAAAGATGACCCACTATCACCACATCCAACAGTCCCAATAAAGGAACTGTCAGAGTGCTGATGATAGTAGGTATTGCTAATTTAAGGATTCTAATCATGAAGGATTATTCTTCGGTCAAGCCGTATTCACGCCAGCTCTTGATGGCAATGTCGTCCAATGTCATTGAGCAGAACGCATTGATGAATGCGGTGGCCAGACGGGCATTGGTAATCAATGGAATATTCAGGTCGATAGCGGCACGGCGAATCTTGTAGCCGTTGGTCAACTCGCCTGCTGTCAGGTTCTTAGGGATATTCACTACCATATCTATCTCATGGTTGTGCAGCATATCCAGAGCCTGTGGCTGCATGCCTTCCTCGCTTGGCCAGTATACCATGGTATTCTCCACCTCGTTCTCGGTCAGGTACTTGCTGGTACCACCGGTAGCATACAGCTTGTAACCCTTGCTAACCAGCAGACGTGCGGCATTCAGCATGCTGGCCTTCTGCTTGGCGGTACCGGTGCTGAGCAGCACGCTCTTCTCCGGAATGCGCTGACCTACAGACAGCATACTCTTCAGGATAGCACAGTTCACATCATCGCCCAAGCAACCCACCTCGCCGGTAGATGCCATATCCACACCCAGCACTGGGTCACTCTTCTGCAGACGGTTGAACGAGAACTGGCTGGCCTTGATACCTACATAATCCAGATCGAACAGGTTCTTCTTTGGTTTCTCTACAGGTAAGCCAAGCATTACCTTAGTAGCCAGGTCGATGAGGTTAATCTTCAATACCTTGCTGACAAATGGGAAGGAACGGGATGCACGCAAGTTACATTCAATGACCTTAATGTCGTTCTCACGAGCCAGGTACTGGATATTGAATGGACCGCTGATCTTCAAAGCCTTGGCAATCTGCTTGGAAATCTTCTTGATACGGCGGACGGTCTCGACATACAGTTTCTGTGGTGGGAACTGAATGGTGGCATCGCCACTGTGAACGCCGGCATACTCAATGTGCTCACTGATAGCATAGGCAATAATCTCGCCATTCTGTGCCACGGCATCCATCTCCACCTCCTTGGCATGCTCGATAAACTGGCTGATAACCACCGGATGCTTCTTGCTGACATTAGCGGCCAGTTTCAAGAAACGCTCCAGCTCTTCCTGGTTAGAGCATACGTTCATGGCAGCACCGGAAAGTACGTACGATGGACGAACCAATACAGGGAAACCCACCTCCTCGATGAAGGCATTCACATCCTCCATACTGGTCAGGGCGCTCCAGCGAGGCTGGTCCACACCGATTCTATCCAGCATGGCAGAGAACTTATCACGGTCCTCTGCATTATCAATACTCTGAGCACTAGTACCTAAGATATGAACCTTCTGCTCATCCAGACGCATAGCCAGGTTATTAGGAATCTGACCACCAGTTGAAACAATCACACCGTGAGGATTCTCCAACTCCAGGATATCCATCACACGCTCAAATGTCAACTCGTCAAAGTACAGACGGTCACACATATCGTAATCGGTGGATACAGTCTCCGGATTATAGTTGATCATCACACTACGGTAACCGTTCTCACGGACAGTCTTCAATGCCTGAACGCCACACCAGTCAAATTCAACAGAAGAACCGATACGGTATGCACCTGAACCCAACACCACAATGCTCTTCTTGTCGCCTACATACTTTACATCGTGGTTAACACCACTATAAGTCAAATACAAGTAGTTGGTATGAGCAGGATACTCAGCAGCCAAAGTATCAATTTGCTTCACTACAGGCACAATACCGTAGGTCTTACGCATGGTACGGATCAACATTTGGGCTTTCTCAATATCCATTTCCTTCTCCATACCCAATGAACGGGCAATCTGGAAATCGGTGAAACCCTGAATCTTAGCCTTACGCAGCAGGTCATTATCCAGAGTATTGATAGAACGGCTCTTGTGCAAGGCACGCTCGGTGGTATAAATATTGTGCAGTTTCTGCAGGAACCACTTATCAATCTTTGTCAAATCATGAATCTGATCAATGGTATAACCCATTCGGAAAGCTTTCTCAATTACCAGCACACGCTTATCGGTTGGCTTGCGCAAAGCATCCTCAATATCATCGATGTTCAGTTCCTTGTTGCCCACAAAACCGTGCAGACCCTGACCAATCATACGCAAGCCTTTCTGGATGGACTCCTCGAAAGTGCGGCCGATGGCCATAACCTCGCCTACCGACTTCATGGAACTGCCCAACTCACGATCCACACCGTGGAACTTACCCAAATCCCAACGAGGAATCTTACATACCACATAATCCAAGGCAGGCTCGAAGAATGCGCTGGTGGTCTTGGTAACCGAGTTCTTTAGATCAAACAAACCGTAGCCTAAGCCTAATTTTGCGGCAACAAATGCCAATGGATAACCTGTTGCCTTTGAGGCCAATGCAGAGCTTCGTGAAAGACGTGCATTAACCTCGATAACACGGTAATCCTCGCTCTCAGGATCGAAAGCATACTGTACGTTACACTCACCCACAATGCCGATGTGACGGATAATCTTGATGGCCAGTGCACGCAGTTTGTGATATTCGCTATTGGTCAGTGTCTGTGAAGGAGCGATAACGATACTCTCTCCAGTATGAATGCCCAGAGGATCGAAATTCTCCATATTACAAACTGTAATACAGTTGTCGAAGCGGTCTCGAACTACTTCATACTCGATTTCCTTCCAGCCCTTCAAGCTCTTTTCTACCAAAACCTGTGGAGAGAATGAGAATGCCTTCTCTGCAATCTTATTCAGTTCTTCTTCATTATCACAGAAACCAGAACCTAAACCACCTAAAGCATATGCAGCACGAATGATAACCGGATAACCCAGTTCCTTGGCTGCCTGACGGGCATCAGCAATATTCTCAACGGCCTGGCTCTTGATGGTCTTTACATCAATCTCATCCAGACGCTCCACAAACTTCTCGCGGTCCTCGGTATCGATGATGGCCTGAACCGGAGTACCCAGCACCTGTACATTGTACTTCTCCAGGATACCCTGCTCGAACAGCTGTACACCGCAGTTCAGCGCGGTCTGACCGCCGAATGCCAGCAGAATGCCCTGAGGACGTTCCTTGGCAATAACTTTCTCTACAAAGAATGGAGTAACAGGAAGGAAGTAGATCTCATCAGCCACACCCTCGCTGGTCTGTACCGTTGCGATGTTTGGATTGATCAGAACGGTCTGAATACCTTCCTCCTTTAATGCTTTAAGCGCCTGAGAACCGGAATAATCGAACTCACCGGCCTCACCTATCTTCAATGCTCCTGAACCCAGCAGCAGAACTTTCTTAATTTCGTTTCTTTCCATAATCACAACAGTTTTACGAAGTCATCAAACAAGAACTCGGTATCCACAGGACCGCTGGCTGCCTCGGGATGGAACTGGGCAGAGAACCAAGGATTTACCTTGTGGCGGATTCCCTCATTGGAATTATCGTTCATATTCACGAATAATGGCTCCCAATCAGCCGACAGGGTCTCGTCATCCACGGCATAACCGTGATTCTGACTGGTAATGAAGCACTTGTTAGTGCCAATCATACGAACCGGCTGGTTGTGAGAACGGTGTCCGTACTTTAGTTTATAGATGGTGGCACCGGCTGCCTTTGACAGCAACTGGTTTCCCATACAAATACCCATACAAGGACGTACCACAGGATTAGCCAGGAACTTGCGGATGTTAACCACAGCATCTTCGCAGGTGTCAGGGTCGCCAGGACCATTGGCCAGGAAAAGTCCATCGAACTCCAGTTCATTGAAGTCGTAGTTCCAAGGCACACGTATCACCTCAACACCACGCTTCAGCAGGCAGCGCAGAATGTTGGCCTTAACACCACAATCCACCAGAACCACCTTCTTTTCCGCACCCTCGTTGTAACGGATGATCTCCTTGCAGCTTACCTTATCCACAAAGTTCACACCGCTGTAGTTGGCGTAAGGAATGTTCTCAGGCTCATCGTCGAACACAATCTTACCCATCATCACACCATGCTCGCGCAGCACCTTAGTCAGCTCGCGGGTGTCGATGCCGGTGATACCGGGAACCTGCTCACGCTTCAGCCAGTCGGCCAGACTCTCCTTGGCGTTCCAGTGACTGAACTCCGTGCTGTAGTCGCTTACTATGATGGCTTCTGCCCAAATGCGGCTGCTCTCCATGAAGGTTGGAATACCGTTCTCCTCCAAAGAGAATGCAGGAACGCCGTAGTTACCTACCAAAGGGTAAGTAAGTGCCATCAGCTGACCGGCATAGGATGGGTCGGTCAAACTCTCAGGGTAACCCATCATGGCTGTGTTGAATACCACCTCGCCCGCAACCGGCTTGTCGTATCCAAAACTTTCACCATGGAACTGGGTTCCATCGTCCAGGATCAATGTTACTTTTCTCATTTTACTACTATATATACTATTTATATTTTTTTCTCTCTATTTTGTCATTCCAAAAAAAAGGCTGAGGGGACTATCCCTCAGCCTTAAAATATTAATTGTTGTATTCTTGCCAACTCTTAATCTTAATGTCTTCCAAATCCATAGCACAAACAGCTTCGATAAATGCTTTAGCCAGTCGGGCATTGGTCATCAGCGGAGTGTTGTGGTCGATGGCATCGCGACGGATGCGGTATCCGTTGGTCAGCTCGCGCTTTGTCTGGTTCTTTGGAATGTTGATGATAAGGTCGAATGTATGAGCGGCAATCATATCCACTACATTGTTCTCACCTTCCTCATCAGGCCAGCAAACCTTGGTACAATCAACACCATTCTCCTTCAGGAAGGCAGCGGTACCACCGGTTGCATAGATATTGAAGCCCTTCTTTACCAACTGCTGTGCTGGCTCCAGCAACTGAACCTTTGCCTTAGCACCGCCAGAAGACAACAGGATGTTCTTCTTGGTTGGGAGACGGTAGCCTGTTGCAATCAGAGCGTTCAGCATTGCCTCGTTCATATCGTCACCCAAGCAACCAACCTCACCGGTTGAACTCATATCAACACCCAAGACAGGATCTGCATTGTTCAAACGATTAAATGAGAACTGAGAAGCCTTAACACCGATACGATCAATATCAAACCCACGCTTCTCTGGACGTGCATAAGGAGCATCCAACATAATCTTAGTAGCAGTCTCGATGAAGTTGCGCTTCAGAATCTTACTTACGAATGGGAATGAACGTGAAGCACGCAAGTTACACTCAATAACCTTCACCTCACGGTTCTTAGCCAGGAACTGGATATTGAAAGGACCGCTGATGTTCAGCTCAGCTGCAATGCGGCGAGCAATCTTCTTAATCTGACGTACAGTGCTGAAATAGATGTTCTGTGCTGGGAATACCATGGTAGCATCGCCAGAGTGAACACCGGCATACTCTACATGCTCTGAGATAGCATACTCAACTACCTCGCCCTTATCAGCTACAGCATCGAACTCGATTTCCTTGGTATCCTGCATGAACTGTGATACTACTACAGGGAAGTCCTTAGATACCTCGGTAGCCATATTCAGGAAGCGTTCCAACTGCTCGTCATCGTAGCATACGTTCATGGCAGCGCCCGAAAGTACATAAGAAGGGCGAACCAAAACAGGATAACCTACCTGGTCAATAAACTCCTTAATATCATCCATGCTGGTCAGTGCACGCCAAGCTGGCTGGTCGATGCCCAACTTATCCAACATAGCAGAGAACTTATCGCGGTTTTCAGCACGGTCAATATTAATAGGTGAAGTACCCAATACAGGAACACCCTGACGGTGCAGCTTCATAGCCAGGTTGTTTGGAATCTGACCACCTACAGATACGATAACACCCTTAGGCTGCTCCAAGTCGATAACATCCAGTACACGCTCCAGTGACAACTCATCGAAATACAGACGGTCGCACATATCGTAGTCGGTAGATACGGTCTCAGGATCATAGTTGATCATGATAGACTTGTAGCCCAACTTGCGCGCAGTGTTGATGGCATTGACAGAACACCAGTCAAACTCTACTGAAGAACCGATACGGTAAGCACCGGAACCCAATACGATAACTGACTTCTCATTGTGATACCACTCGATGCTGTGATCCTGAGGATTCAGGCAAGTCTTCTTCCACTCCTCAGTAGTCAGTGTGTCAGCATTAGTTGGCTCTACCTGACCCAGATAAGTGAAGTACAGATAGTTGGTCAACTCAGGATGCTCACCACCTACAGTCTCGATACGGCGAACGGTAGGCAGAATGCCACGGGTCTTACGGTTCTTGCGAACCTCCAGGTTAGCCTTCTCCATGCTGCCCTCTGGTTTCAGAACGAAACGGGCAATCTGGAAGTCAGAGAAACCTGCAGCCTTAACCTCACGCATCTTCTCGTCAGAAATCTCATCCAGGCTGTTGAATGCCTGCAGCTCGTGCTTCAGGTCAACAATATGCTTCATACGGTTCAGGAACCATACGTCAATCTTGGTCAGTTCCTCAATGCGCTCTGGGGTATAACCCTCCTCCAATGCCTGAGCAATAGCGAAGATACGCAAATCGGTTGGGTTCTGCAACTCCTCCTCCAAATTGTCAAACTTGGTGTGGTCGTTACCTACGAAACCGTGCATGCCCTGACCAATCATACGCAGACCCTTCTGGATCATCTCCTCGAAGCTGCGGCCGATAGACATAATCTCACCTACAGACTTCATGGAAGAACCGATCAGACGACTAACACCGGCAAACTTAGTCAAGTCCCAACGAGGAATCTTACAGATCATATAATCGATAGATGGAGCCACATAAGCAGAGTTAGGAGTACCCATCTCGCCAATCTGATCCAATGTATAGCCCAATGCAATCTTAGCAGCAACGAATGCCAATGGATAACCGGTAGCCTTAGAAGCCAAAGCAGAAGAACGGCTCAGACGTGCGTTGATCTCGATGATACGGTAGTCGTTGGTCTGTGCATTGAAAGCAAACTGGATGTTACACTCACCTACAATATTCAAATGACGTACACACTTTACACCGATTTCCTGCAGCATGGTAACCTGCTCCTTGGTCAGTGAACAGGTAGGAGCTACTACGATAGACTCACCGGTATGGATACCCAGTGGGTCGAAGTTCTCCATGCTGGCAACAGTGAAGCAGTGGTCGTTAGCATCACGGATTACCTCGAACTCGATTTCCTTCCAGCCCTTCAAGCTCTCCTCAACCAAAACCTGAGGAGCGAAAGTGAAGGCACTTTCAGCAATTTCCTTAAACTTCTCCTCGGTAGGACAAACGCCGGAACCAAGGCCACCCAATGCATATGCAGAACGGATCATGATAGGATAACCGATGCGGCGAGCAGCAGCAACAGCAGCTTCCATGGTCTCGCAAGCCTCAGAAACAGGAGTCTTCAGATCTGCCTTATTCAATTCCTTAACGAACAGGTCACGGTCCTCAGTGTTCATGATAGCCTCGACAGAAGTACCCAGAACCTGAACGCCATACTCAGCCAGAACGCCATTCTGATACAAAGCAGTACCAACGTTCAAACCAGTCTGACCGCCCCATGCCAGCATGATACCGTCAGGACGCTCCTTCTTGATAATTTCTGTAATGAAATGAGGAGTGATAGGCTGGAAATAAACCTTGTCAGCAATACCCTCACTTGTCTGAATGGTTGCAATGTTTGGATTTACCAGCACTGAGCTGATACCCTCCTCGCGCAAAGCCTTCAGAGCCTGAGAACCAGAATAGTCAAACTCACCTGCCTGACCAATCTTCAAGGCACCAGAGCCAAGAACCAGTACTTTAGTCAATTTCTTCTGCATATTTTGCGGTTTTATATTTACTTTAATAACACCAATCGTTTTAATCGGGACAAAGTTAGTGCTTTTTTTGAAATTATCGGGTTATCATGGGCGTTTTTTTGCTACATTTGCAGAAAAAATAAGAGAATAATGAAAACAATAGCGAATCGTTTAGATTGGATTGATTGGGCAAAGTGTATCGCTATCTTCTTGGTGGTGTTCGGCCATATGCGCAGTCCATATATGGGTTACATCTTTTCCTTCCACATGCCATTTTTCTTTTTGATCTCCGGATTTCTCCAAAAAAAGCGTCCAGTGGTTCAAGAACTAACAAATTCCGTAAAGTGTCTGTTGGTTCCTTACATTTTATTCAATATCTACCTATTGATTTACAGCTATTTCACAGGTGAATACAATGCTGAATATCCTTTGAGTATGGTGTTGGGATTACAATGGAATCTGAGCATGGCATGCCGTCCATTGTGGTTTCTTTGGGCATTGTTTTTCAGTCGTTTGCTGTTTACGGCACTCCCCCGAAAGGTGGCTCAGTTTATCGCCATCCCAATTATGATCCTATGTTTCTTCATGAACGGTACGGAATGGATGAAAGCAGAGACCAACTACTTCCAGTTGTGGACCGTTGCCGAATGTTATCCATTCTTCGCACTTGGTTCATTGGTCAAAGACTATAAAGTGCAAAACTTGGACAAGAAACTGCATCCTGTATTCAGTTCAATTATATTAATAGGTATATTTATAACAGCTGCTTATTTCACCACCATGAATGGCGGAGTGAACATTTTCCGTTGCCATCCTGGCGATAATGCCCTGTTGTTCTACCTGACTGCTGGACTGATGTCACTGTCGCTTTTCAT
The DNA here is from genome assembly GCA_024401115.1 of Bacteroidaceae bacterium. Taxonomy (GTDB): domain Bacteria; phylum Bacteroidota; class Bacteroidia; order Bacteroidales; family Bacteroidaceae; genus Minthousia. The sequence goes on from JAKSLP010000002.1 coordinate 93,842, forward strand.
CCTGACCTCTATCGTTTTCCATAAGGCAAACAAGAACATACAACTCATTTCCGAGGGTACATTACTGATATTTGCTGTTCATCAGAGTATCTTGTGGCCACTTCACGAGCATCTTTCTCATGGATTGGTGTCCTTCCTGGTGGCAGTGGGACTGATTACCGTATTCTGTCCTTTCATCAGTCTGTGCAAGAAATATGCTCCAGTATTGATCGGAAAATGGAAATAAGACAATAAACACGCATGGAACTACTGAATCAACTGGTTGGCACAGCCAACGATATTATCTGGTCTTATCTGCTCATGGCCCTACTTTTGGTATGCGCCATATTGTTTACCATCAAGAGCCGTTTCGTGCAGTTCCGGTTGATTCGGGAAATGTTTATTCTGATTCTTTCCAAAGGTCAGAAGCCACAGAAAGGACAGCGTCATGTTTCATCGCTTCAGGCATTCATTGTATCGCTGGCAGGACGCGTGGGTACAGGAAATCTGGCAGGTGTGGCTACCGCATTGGCTATCGGTGGTGCCGGTTCTGTGTTCTGGATGTGGATTACTGCCCTGTTGGGTTCTGCCATCTCCTTCTTCGAGTGTACATTGGCCCAATTATATAAGGTAAGAAAGGGTGACGGTTTCATTGGTGGCCCTGCCTACTACATGCTTCATGGTTCCAAGCAGAGAGGTTTGGCCATGTTCTTTGCGGTTTTGAGCGCGGCATGCTTTGGTGTTTCCTATAATACCGTACACAGCAATACCATCTGTGCTGCCGTGCAGGAATCGTTCCATATCAGTCCCGTGTACATAGGACTTTTCCTATTTGTAGGCACCTTATTTATTATATTTGGAGGTTTGCACCGCATCATCCGCGCTTCCAGTGTGATTGTACCCGTCATGGCATCCATCTATATTCTGCTGGCCATTACCGTAGTGGTACTGAATGCGGGCAAGTTGCCTGGTATCATTGAGCAGATTGTGACTCAGGCATTCAGCATGAAAGCAGCAGTAGGTGGCGGTATAGGTGCTGCATTAACCCAGGGTATCCGTCGCGGTTTATACAGTAACGAGGCAGGTATGGGTACATCACCAAATGTAGCGGCTACCGCTCACATCTCCCACCCCGTGAAACAGGGATTGATTCAGGCATTCGGTGTATTCGTGGATACCTTAGTTATCTGTACCTGTACGGCGTTTATCATCTTGCTGAGCCCAATTCCATTGGATGGAACAGCCAACGGTATCCAATTGACTCAAAGAGCATTAGGTGAGCACATCGGTAATTCCGGCTCCCTGTTCATTGCCTGCACAGTGCTGATGTTTGCTTTCAGTACCATTCTGAGCAATTACTATTACGGTGAATCCAATCTGCGTTTCTTTACCTCCAACAAAAAAGTGCTAGCTATTTATCGCGTCATGGCCAGTATGGTGGTGTTCTTCGGAGCAATAGCCAGCCTGGAACTGACCTGGAATCTGGCCGATCTGGCTATGGGATTGATGACTCTGTGTAATGTGGCAGCCATGGCCTTACTGGTAAAACCGGTGATTATGCTGCTGAAAGATTACGAGAGACAGCGCAAAAGTGGTGCCGACCCGGTATTCAAGAAGGATACCATGCCGGAACTTCCTGGAGATGTGCAGTGTTGGGAATAATTATTTTCTCAGGAAAAGTGCCCAGAACAGATAAAGGATGATTCCCCACAGCACATAAGTGGAAGCTGTGGGATAGAAAGGCATCAGCACCGCATCAGCCAAAAGCATCAGATACACACGGTACAGCTGTTTCTTGTCAGGTGAAAAGGCATTCCAGGAAGAAAGAATGTCTTTTTTCCATTCTCTCCACTGGCGCACAAAGAAATTGCCGCCATCCACATACTCAAACTCATCCAGTTTCTCCTCCTTGGCCGGACGGACCCAGATGCGCTTATCATTGGTTTTCACCTTACCCTGCTTATAGGTACGGAGTGATATTACGGTTTTCCCATCGGTTTTCTTCAAGCGGATACGCTTCACACCGGTCAGTTCTACGGGAAGAACCGACTGTTTCTCCCCTGTCCTGATCAGTAATTCCACCTGCTCAGCATCAGGAGAAGCCCAGGTAATTTCCAGGATTTCACCGGCACGAATGATTCTATGACTTAAATTGAACATATCAAACCGCAATCTTCACTGCAAATATAGCAACAATTATCAAATAAAAAAAGAGATTGAGAATTAATCTCAATCTCTTGTTGTAGCGCCTACGGGACTCGAACCCGTGTACCCGGCGTGAGAGGCCGGTATCCTAACCGCTAGATGAAAGCGCCATATCTCTCAATTGCGATGCAAAAGTAAGGCAATATTTTTATTCTTCCAAATGTTTTACTGAAAAAGTTGCATTTTCCATCAAAAAAAGTCATTTCGATAAAATTAAACCCCTATTTTTGCGGAAATAGGCAAATCATCAGTATCTTTGCAAGACGTAATACCTTATTAAAATGAATTTTGGTTTTGTTAAAGTAGCAGCAGCCGTTCCTAGCATAAAGGTGGCAGACTGCAGATACAACATCCAGCAGATTGAAAGCCTTACTTTACAGGCAGCTGGAAAGGGTGTTGAAATCATCTGTTTCCCGGAACTTTGTATCACGGGTTATACTTGTGCCGACCTGTTCCAGCAGGATCTGTTGCTAGAGGCATGCGAGAGCAGCATGATGACCCTCCTGAACACTACCCGCTCACTGGATATCATTTCCATCGTGGGTGCTCCAGTTCCTTACAACGGCACCTTGCTGAATTGTGCCATCGTATCACAAAAAGGTAAGATTCTGTGCATCATCCCTAAGACATATCTGCCTAACTATAAGGAATTTTACGAGAAGCGCTGGTTTACATCGGCCAAGAGTCATCCCGACGGTCATTTGCGTTACTGCGGACAGACTGTACCTATCGGTACTCACCAGCTGGTACGTACACCATCATGCACCTTCGGTATAGAGTTATGCGAGGATGTTTGGGCTACCATCCCTCCAAGCAGCAACCTGGCCATGAAGGGAGCCGAGGTTATCTTCAACCTTTCTGCCACCAACGAGATGATTGGTAAGAACGGATACCTGCGTTCATTGCTATCACAGCAGTCAGCACGATGCCTGGCAGGTTATGTGTACAGCAGTTGCGGTTTCGGTGAATCAACCACCGACCTGGTATTTGCAGGCAACGGATATATCTATGAGAACGGAAGCCTTATTGCCAAGAGCGAGCGTTTCTGTCTGAAGCCACAGCTGGTTATCAGCGAGATTGATGTAGAGAAACTGCGTGTGGAGCGCAGAATCAATACCACCTTCGGCGATAACATACGCAACTGTGATGATACGGCCAACTATCAGATTATCAGCAGTGATCCTTTGCTGTCAAACAATATTGAGCTGACACGCACATTCGACCCTCATCCGTTTGTACCTACCGGTAAGGATCTGGACGAACGATGCGAGGAAATCTTCCACATCCAGTGTGAGGGATTGGCCAAGCGCATACAGCATACCAACTGCAAGAGTGCTGTAGTGGGCATCAGCGGTGGTTTGGATTCTACCCTCGCCCTGCTGGTTACCGTCAAGACATTCGACCTACTCGATATTCCACGCAAAGGAATCGTAGGCATCACCATGCCGGGATTCGGAACCACCGACCGCACCTATAACAATGCCATGACCCTGATGAAGGCTTTGGGTATCACCATCCGCGAGATTCCTATACGCGAGAGTGTGATTCAGCATTTTAAGGACATCGACCATGATATCAATGTACATAACATCACTTACGAAAACGGACAGGCACGTGAGCGCACCCAGATCCTGATGGATGTGGCCAATCAGACCAACGGTATGGTTATCGGTACCGGTGATTTGAGCGAGTTGGCTTTAGGATGGTGTACATACAACGGTGACCACATGAGCATGTATGCCGTAAACACCTCTATTCCAAAGACTTTAGTTAAGCACCTGGTAAAATGGGTAGCATTAACCGAAAGCGAGGATGAGGCACGCGACACCTTGCTGGATATTGTGGACACCCCTATCAGCCCTGAATTGTTGCCTCCTACCGAGGACGGACAGATTGCACAAAAGACTGAGGATAATGTAGGTCCTTACGAATTGCATGATTTCTTCATCTATCATTTCATGCGTTTCGGTTTCCGTCCTGCCAAGATATTTGCCATGGCCAGCAAGGCATTCGAAGGCACTTACGACGAGGATACCATCAAGAAATGGCTTCGCACCTTCTGCTGGAGGTTCTTCAGCCAACAGTTCAAGCGCAGTTGCCTGCCGGATGGACCTAAGGTGGGTAGTATCACGCTGAGCCCTCGCGGCGACTGGCGTATGCCGAGCGATGCCAGCAGTGAATTATGGATAGAAGAATGTAAGAATCTATAACAATAAAGGAGTCAAATTATTGACTCCTTTATTGTTATAATACTCCTTTGCTAGATGGCAACTGATAGTGGTAAATGTCTCTTTTCACTGCCATCTTCAATGCTCTTGCTAATGCTTTGAAGATGCCTTCAATCTTGTGGTGCTCGTTATCGCCCTCTGCCTTGATATTCAGGTTTATCTTCGATGTGTCGCTCAGGCTCTTGAAGAAATGGAAGAACATCTCGGTTGGCATCTCACCTATCTTTTCACGACGAAACTCGGCATCCCATACCAGCCATGGACGTCCACCAAAATCCAGTGCCACCTGACACAGGCAATCGTCCATAGGCAGACAGTAACCATATCGTTCAATACCACGCTTGCTGCCTAAAGCCTGCAAGAAACACTCACCCAGAGCCAAACCGGTATCCTCGATGGTATGATGCTCATCCACATACAAATCACCATTAACACGGATGGTCAGATCCATGCCCCCATGCTTACCAATCTGCTCCAGCATGTGGTCAAAGAATCCCAACCCAGTATGAATGTCAGTTTTACCTGTACCATCCAGATTCAGTTCTACACAAATGTCGGTTTCCTTGGTGGTGCGCTGCACACGGGCAGTACGCTCACCTGCAAACAGGATCTCGGCAATCTTATCCCAATTCATGCCGTCCTTACCCAAAATAAGCGACTTACATCCCATATTCACAGCCAATTGTGCATCACTTTCACGGTCACCGATCACATAGCTATTGGCCAAATCATACTCCGGATTGTTCAGGTATTCTGTTAGCATGCCGGTACCGGGCTTACGGTCAGGATGGTTATCCTCTGGGAAATGGCGGTCGATATGCTGCTTGTCAAAGCGGATACCCTCACCTTCCAGTGTCTTCAGGATGAAGTTGTGAACCGGCCAGAAGGTCTCCTCTGGGAAAGAAGATGTGCCCAATCCGTCCTGATTGCTCACCATCACCAACTTGAAATCCAGTTTCTCTGCAATGAAACTCAAGTTCTTGAACATGCCTGGTACAAACACCAGTTTCTCAAAGGCATCTATCTGTTCATCAGCGGGTTCCTGAATCAGGGTGCCGTCTCTGTCTATGAAAAGTACTCTCTGCATGATCATTTTATTTATACATTCGTAATGCTGACAGCAATGCGGTATTCTCAGCCTTGGTACCGATGGTTACGCGCAGACAACTGTTGCACAGCTGAATCTTGGAACGGTTGCGCACAATGATACCCTTGCCTACCAGATACTTATAAATGGCATTGGCATCAGTCATGCGCGCCAGGAAGAAGTTGGAATCGGTAGGATAAACCTTCAGGCAGATAGGCAAATCATTAAATGCCTTCATCAGGCGACCGCGCTCCTCCAGAATCAGTCGTACCCATCGCTCCACATCCAGGCGTTTGCTCAGGATTTCCTTTGCCTGTGCCTGAGTAAGCAGGTTCACATTATAAGGATACTTCACCTTATTAAATATACCGATAATCTCAGGCGATGCCATGGCAATACCCAATCGCATACCGGCACTGGCCCATGCCTTAGAGAATGTCTGCAAAACAATCAGGTTGGGGAATTTATCCAATACCTGGCTAAATGACGGCTCACTGCTGAAATCAATATAAGCCTCATCCACCACCACAATGCCTTGGAAACGCGTCAGCAATGATACAATTTCCTTAGTATTCAGTCGGTTGCCGGTCGGGTTATTGGGAGAACACAACCACATCACCTTAGTAAGGCGGTCGGCTGCAGCCAACAAAGCATCAGCGGAAAACTGAAAATTCTCATCCAGCAATACGGTACGGTACTCTACTTCATTAATGTCGGCACAAACCTTGTACATGCCATAAGTAGGTGCAATAGCCACCACATTATCCACACGAGGTTCACAGAAACAACGGTAAACCAAGTCGATGGCCTCATCGCTACCGTTACCCAGAAACAGTTGCTCTACCCGCACATTCTTGACAGGTGCCAGCAACTCCTTCACCTCATTCTGCAGCGGATCTGGGTAGCGGTTGATAGGACCATTGTAGGGACTCTCATTGGCATCCAAAAATACGGTTGCCTCAACTCCCTTATATTCATCACGTGCAGAGCTATATGGTTCCAATGCCCAAATGTTAGGGCGAACCAGTTCTTTTAGTTCCTTCATTTTTATTCGTTTTTACTTTGAGCTATGAGCCTTGAGGTATTGATTAATAACGGATAACTTAAAGATTATAACTCAAAGCTCATTGCTCAATGCTCTTCAATCTTACGGTCATTGCATTCTTGTGAGCATCCAACTGCTCGTTGGCAGCCATGATCTCTACGGCAGGACCTATGCGACGGATTCCTTCGGCAGTCAGTTCCTGGAAGGTAATCTTACGGATAAAGCTATCCAGACACACACCACTGTAAGCCTTGGCGTAACCGTTGGTTGGCAGGGTATGATTGGTTCCGCTGGCATAGTCACCGGCACTCTCACAACTGTAATTGCCCAGAAAAACGCTTCCCGCATTCTGAACCTTTTCGGCCAGTTCCATATAATTGGATGTGCTGATAATCAAATGTTCAGGAGCGTAAGCATTACTCATCTCCATCATCTCCTCCTGATTCTTTACCAACACAATCTGACTGTTCTCCAATGCACGTGCAGCCAAATCCTTGCGTGGAAGCAAGTTCAACTGTCGCTCCACCTCTTCCTGAACCTTATCAATAAGCGATTCGCTGGTAGTAATCAGCAGCACCTGGCTATCTACACCGTGTTCTGCCTGTGACAACAGGTCAGCAGCCACAAACACAGGATTGCTTGCCTCATCGGCCAAAACCTCCACCTCACTAGGGCCAGCAGGCATGTCGATAGCCACATCCTTCAGTGATACCGCCTGCTTGGCAGCCACAACATACTGGTTTCCAGGGCCGAAAATCTTGTATACCTTTGGCACACTCTCAGTACCATATGCCATAGCAGCAATGGCCTGAACACCACCAATCTTAAATATCTTGCTCACACCGGCAATGCGTGCCGCCATCAGTATGGCAGGATTTACCTTACCCTCACGGTTCGGTGGTGTACACAACACGATTTCCTTGCAACCGGCAATTTTGGCTGGAGTAGCCAACATTAGAACGGTAGAAAACAGAGGTGCGGTACCTCCAGGAATATACAAACCTACCTTTTCGATAGGCACAGCTTTCTGCCAGCAAGTCACACCCGGTTGAGTTTCAACCTTTTGGCCAGAAAACTGCTGTGCAGCATGGAACTTGGCAATATTCTCATGTGCCAGAGCCAAGGCATTCTTTAGCTCGTCATCCACCAGAGCCTCCGCTTCTGCCCATTCCTCATCCGATACGGACAAGGAAGGCAATTGCACCTTGTCGAATGTCAATTCAAACTCCTTTACAGCTTTATCACCTTGAGTGCGTACCTTCTCCAATACCCCATTAACGGTAGCACGGAGCTTTTCTACATCCAGAGCAGGACGGGTCAGGATTTTATCCCATTGCTCACGGGATGGATATTTAATAACTCGCATGTTAATAATCAATTGTCAATATTCAACGAACAAGCTTATGGAATCATTTTCTCGATTGGTGAAACCAAAATGCCCTCTGCTCCTGCTGCTTTCAGTTTACCGATAATCTCCCAGAAACGATCCTCATCCAAAACGGTGTGAACACTGCTCCATCCCTCGGTAGCCAATGGCATAACAGTTGGGCTTCGCATACCAGGCAGTACGGATACCACTTCGTCCAGTTTATCATTTGGCACATTCATGCGAACATACTTCTTATCCTCAGCAGTCTTTACAGCCTGAATGCGGAACAACAGTTCTCCCAGGATTTCTTTCTTATCATCCGACAGGTTTTTGTTACCAATCAGCAATGCCTCGCTCTGCATAACCACCTCTACTTCACACAGATTGTTGCTTACCAGAGTAGAACCGGAACTAACAATATCAAAGATACCATCGGCCAAACCAATACCCGGAGCAATTTCAACAGATCCGGTAATCACATGAATATCAGCCTCAATACCATTCTTCTTCATGAACTTAGACAAGATGCCCGGATAGGAAGTAGCAATCTTCTTACCCTGAAACCACTCAAGGCCCGGATAATCGATGGCCTTAGGAATGGCCAATGACAGGCGGCACTTACTGAAATCCAGACGGCGGATAATCTCAGCATCCTCATCGCGCTCCACAAACTCGTTCTCTCCTACTACACCCAAATCAGCCACACCGCTAGCCACTGTCTGAGGAATATCGTCATCTCTCAGAAAAAGCACCTCAACCGGAAAGTTCTTGGACTGCACCAGTAAAGTACGCTTAGAAGTGCTCAACTTAATGTCGCTCTCAGCGAGCATGTTCATAGTCTCCTCAAACAGACGACCTTTTGACTGTACTGCTATTCTTAACATATTATCGCGTTTATTTAAATTCATAAAAAAAGGCTTACCAACCGGCAAGCCATCCCAAAACATCTATACACACAGACATCAGCCCACCGATTTAATCGTTGAGAACATGATGGTGATGATGTACAGAGGTCAATCTCATTTTTTTACTTTTAGCGATTGCAAATGTAGAGCAAAGAATCGGAATATGCAAATTTTAGGCTTCAAAAATACTATTTTCATGACGTTGGGAGTCTTTTTCCGTAAAAATAGCAGACAATTGAAGGTTTTTTCCTACTTTTGCAAACAAATATCATAAACTAAGGTAAAAATGAAAAAATTAATGTTTTTGTGTGTAGCTATGGCTACCGTATTTTTCACAGCATGTGGTTCTTCAAACACCAAGACCGAGGCTCCTGCAGAGGCAGCTGAGGAGGTAGCAGAAGAGGCTGCTGAGGAAGTTTCAGCAGCAGAAGCACCAGCAGGTGTTCCTGAAGGCACAAAGGCTCCTGCCATTTCATTGAAGACTCTGGCTGGCGAGACCTATACTCTGGAGCAGTTCAAGGGTAAATATGTCGTTCTGGACTTCTGGGCATCATGGTGTCCTGATTGCCGCAAGGAAACTCCTGCTCTGATCGAACTGTACAACCAGTACAATGCTAAGGGTGTTGAGTTCCTGGGTATCTCATTTGACGATGATGCTGCAAAGTTGACCGAGGCTGTTGAGAAGTATAATATTCCTTGGCCACAGGTTACAGAGTTGAAGAAGTGGAAGGAAACAGAAATCAACAAGGATTACAAGATTGCATGGATTCCTTCTTTCTACATCATCAACCCAGAAGGAAATGTTGAGTTCTTCAGTGTTACCGCTGATAAGTTGGCTGACAAATTAGCTGAAATCATTAAATAAATTAAAAGGTGAGCAATTAATGCTCACCTTTTTTTATATCATTCTGAATACGGACACTCTCACCGTGAATCAGTTCAAACAATTGGCAGGCAAAAGACCTATCTAGTCCATACCCCACAGCTTCATTTGCCCACATGTCCATCAGTTTCTGATAACGATCAGACTGAATCACAGGTAAATCATGCTCCTTTTTATACTTACCAATCCGGGTACACACTGCCATGCGTTCCTTTAGAATCTCCATCAGCTTCCGGTCACATGCAGAAACTTGCTCTCTATACGTCTCCAAACCCATATGATCTGTTATTTCAATAATTCATAAAAATGCTCCTGATTGGCTTCCGAAACTGGAATAGCCTCTCCTGCTATCGAGATACAGTTACGTTCTACACTCTCAATCTTATCCATAGCTACGATATACGAGCGATGGACACGCATAAATCGCGGTTCTGGCAACTTATCCTCCATGGCTTTCATAGTAGACAGAGCCGTAACAGGAATCTTCTGATCCTTCAAAGTGATACGGACATAGTCGCGCATACCCTTAACAAACAAAATCTTATTCAGATCAATACGAACCTGCTTGAACTCACATTTCACAAAGATATAATCTTGATTCTCTACCTGTGGAGCCTGTATTGCCGAATTGACAGCAGTTGCTGCCAACAGTTGTTCGAAATACTCCTTACCACGTGTCACTGCATTCAGGAATTTGGGATAGCTGATAGGTTTCAGTAGATAATCCAATGCCTGAACCTCATAGCTGTCAAAAGCATACTCCTTATATGCTGTGGTAAAAATGATGCGGGTGGTTTTGGGAATCAGTTTGGATAATTCCAGGCCGGTTATACCAGGCATGTTAATATCCAGGAATATAAGATGAACATCCTCCGCAACAGCATTCAAGGCATCCATCGGATTCAGAAAGGTTCCTTTCAATTCCAGAAAAGGAGTGCGCTCTACAAAGCTACGCATCAGTTTGATTGCCAGAGGCTCGTCATCTACTATAATACAATTCAGTTTCATACCGATGCAAATATACGAAAAACTTTTTTACTATCGTTTTGTATGCAAAATAAAAACGGCTAACTTTGTAAATCGATAACATATCAATATGAACAAGTTTATTATTACTGAAAGCGGAGTACTTGAATTTGGTGACGTACAACTGCACCGTGAACTTATACCCCATGGCGAAAACACTTGCCACGGTGGTGGTTTTTGGAGAATCAATCATCAACGTGGAATTATCGAATTATATGGTAGAAGTTTTGATTTCGGAGCCCCGGAATGGTCCTATCTGAAAAGAATCAACGAAACGGTTATACCCGCATCTTTAGGTTATCCTATGTTTTACAAGCGTGAGTTTTGCGGTGAAGAGATTCTTGAACCGATAGAACTTCAACAATAATAAAGAAAAGCCAACCCTCCACAGAATCGACATAAACTATTTGTTTAAAAATGATTTGATAGTGGAGGGCTGGCTGATTTTAAGAAATAACTGATTTCTAATAGATCTCTTACAGGAATGCGTATTTACAGATAAACAGAATAGCCAGGATAATCATACCGATGTTCAAATCCTTGTATCGGCCACTGAAAAGGTGCAACAGCACCCAAGTGATTAGTCCCATAAGGATACCATCAGAAATGGAATAAGTCAAAGGCATAAATGAAATGCAGACAAAGCAAGGAATAGCAGTGATATAATTAGAGAAATCAACCTTGCGGATATCATGCATCATCATCACTCCTACCAAGATGAGCGCAGGTGCAGTGGCCTGAGATGGAATAGAGAGGAACAATGGAGCCAAACACAATGCCAAAGCAAAACAAACGGCAGAGGTAAACGAGGTAAGACCGCTACGGCCTCCCACATTAACGCCTGATGCACTCTCTACATAAGTGGTAACAGTAGATGTTCCCAAAACAGCACCAATAGTGGTTCCAATAGCATCAGCCATAAAAGCCTTCTTCAAACCAGGAATATTACCGTTTTCATCTACCATTCCAGCACGATTGCTCACACCAATCAGTGTTCCTATAGTATCAAACATGTCGATAAACAAGAAAGTAAGCACGCAGACAACCATATCAACACTAAGGATACTGCTCCATTCAAACTGACAGAAAATTGGAGCAAGACTAGGAGGTGCACTTACCACAGAGGTGAAATTGGTGACATGAAAAGGAATACCCACTATGGTAGTCACCAGGATACCGATTAGCAATGCACCTGTTACATTACGAACCAGCAGCACAGCAGTCAGTAAAATACCGAAACAAGCCAGTAAAACAGCAGGATCATGAAGATTGCCAAGGCTCACAAATGTTGAGGAATTGCTAGCCACAATGCCTGCATTTTTCAATCCGATGAAAGCGATGAAAAGGCCGATACCTGGAGAAATTGAGCGACGAAGAAGCAATGGCATTGAATCTACAATCTTTTGTCTCAATCCAGTGAGTGTCAGCACTATAAATATAAGTCCTTCAACAAATACGGCAGTTAGGGCAAACTGCCAGGAATAACCCATGGTAATAACAATAGTGTAGGCAAAGAAAGCATTTAGTCCCATACCAGGAGCCAGGGCAAAAGGCAACTTGGCATAGAGTGCCATAACCAAAGTACCCACAACAGCAGAAACGACAGTGGCAGTAAACACTGCACCGGCATCCATGCCAGTCTCACTCAGAATGCTGGGGTTTACGGCCAAAATATAAGCCATGGTCAGGAAAGTGGTGATACCACCCATAACCTCTTTCTTAAGCGTCATTGACTTCGGGTCAAAACCAAAAAGTTTTTGTAACATAGTATTTAAGGTATAAAGTTAAATTCAAACAGCAATATCCTAATAATGATATTACTCATAGATTCAAAAAATACAAAGAGTGTCCGCTTATCCCTGAGTCAGGTTTGTGTCACCCAAAGGTTTCTCTGGCTGATTACGGAATTTTATGGTTTGTTTCTCCCAATCCATGCTCTCGATGATGGCAATAGATTCTACCATATAGCCCTCAGAGCGCAAGATACTGCCACCTTTCTGTTGTCCCTTCTCAATGGCAATACCAATACCTGCCACTTTAGCACCAGCCTGATGCACCAGATCAATGAGCGCGTGGGCAGCTTGTCCGTCGGCCAGGAAGTCGTCAACAATCAGCACTTCGTCAGTAGCTGATAGATACGGCTTAGAGATGAACACATTATTCATCTTCTTATGAGTAAACGAATAAGCCTGAGAAACGTACTTGTCATCGGTACTATTGGCTGTTTGACTTTTCTTGGCAAACACTACAGGCACATCATACAAATCACCTAGAAGTGTTGCAATGGCAATTCCACTGGCCTCAATGGTTAGCACTTTGTTGACATTCACTCCGCGAAAACGGCGCTTAAATTCATACGCCATCTGGCGCATAATGTCGATATCAATCTGATGATTAAGGAAACTGTCCACCTTCAGGATGTTTCCCTCCTTAATGACTCCGTCACGCAGAATCTTTTCCTCCAAAAAATTCATAATAATAGTATTAAATTAACGATTTGCAAATTTAGCCAATTATCCTTATTTAATCTATGGGTTAGTAAAAAAAACGATTATTTTCTTTTCATTTTTATCATCCATGCTATTTATACGCTATTGTGTAGTAATTATTAGGAAAATGTCGTAAATTTGTAATGAAGTAAAGCATAGTAATGAAGAAGATACTTATCACAAATGACATTAAAGGACTATACAGCAAAAAACGGATTACCGACATTTATCAAGCTGTAGCAGAAAACGGTGATTACATTGGGTTTATAACGACGTATATGCACAACGATGATGAGCAAGTGGTACGTAATGCACTCAGTGCAATGACAAAAGCGACAGATTTGGAACTGCAGCAATTGAAGCCTGCCATGAACGAACTGATAGAACTGGCCATGAAGACGAAAAGTTCTTCTGTCAGGAGACCATTGTTGGGAATCATTGAAAGACTGGAAATGGAAAAGGAAGACCTGCGCACTGATTTTCTGGATTATTGTCTTGATAAAATGATGGATATCAATGAAGTGCCAAGTATTCAAGCCCTATGCATGAAACTTACCTACAAGATGTGCAAATTTTATCCAGAGCTGATGCAAGAATTGAGACGAACACTTGAAGGCATGGAAATTTCGTATTACACACCGGCAGTAAAAAGCGTCAGACGGAAAATTATGAATCAAAAAAGGCAGAAACGAAACTCGCCTCTGCCCATGCAATAAAGTTATGGTTATAATTACAGGAACTCTACCTCGCCCGACTCCAGGTCAAATACAGCACCTACAATCTTAACTTTGCCTTCAGTTTCCAATTCCTTCAAAATTTCACTGCCCTCACGAACAGCCTGAATCATATTCTTTACGTTCTCATATACTACAGCAGTTTCCAGATCCTCGCCTTCCTCATGGCCTGCTTCCTTGCTCGCAGAAATAGCAGGCTTAATCTTTGCCAACATCTGAGTCATATTACCAGCCTGAACATCCTCACATGCAGAGTGAACGGCACCACAGTTCTTGTGTCCCATAACCACAACTACCTTTGAACCAGAGTGCTCGCATGCGTACTCCATACTGCCCAAGATATCTGGACTTACCACATTACCTGCCACACGGGTTACAAATATATCACCAACACCCTTGTCGAAGATAATTTCTACAGGTACACGGGCATCGATACATGATAGTACGATAGCCAATGGATGCTGACCATCATGTGCAGATTCCTTCAACTGAGCTACAGCATCACGTTTATGCTCCTGATGATGTACAAATGAAGCGTTGCCTTCCTTCAGCAAACTAATTACTGAGTCTGGAGATAGAGGATCAACATCCTGTGCATGTAACACATGGGTTTCTACTGGTTCTTCTACTGGAGTTTCTACCTTAACATCCTTGCTAGCGCAAGAACATACAGCTGCACATAGAGCAACTGCGAAAATTGTCTGAATCTTATTCATTGCTTATCCGATTTAAAAATCGCGCAAATTTACGCTGTTTTCACGGTTTGGAACAACAAATCAACTTATAACGACAAAAAAAGGCATTTTTCTTGATTTATATTATCGCCACACTTCCATTAAAATATTATCCACCTTTATACAGCATATCAAAGGGACATGCATCAACAACCTTTATTCAGCAATTAGCAACTAATAAATTAGGTTACAAGCAAAAAAGTCAGTACATTTGCCGTATTATTATAGTGAATAGAAAAAAACTGCATATGAAAAACTGCAACATATTAGCATATACATGGGCTATTTTGGCCCTATCCATGGTTTCCTGTAAGGAAGATCACCCCATCGAACCGGTATTTGATGCGCCTAAAAAAGTACTGGTAATCAGTGATATTCACATTTGTGACCAACGAGCTGTTGAAGGCGAATGGGGATGGCATATTGAAAACCGACAAAGATTGGTAGAATTCCTGGATTGGGTGGCTACTCAAAGTAATCAGTACGGCACACTGGTAGTGGCAGGCGATATGATGGATGAATGGGTGGCTCCTACACACGTTGCACCCTTTATTAATGTGAATGGTGAGGAATCCGACTCTCCTTCCGATTTCTTCGAAGTATTGGTACGTGATAATCAGCCTATTTTCGATGCCTTTCGACGCGTAAAGCAAGCGGGTGTGGAACTGGTATATACGCCTGGCAATCACGATATGACCTGTTCGGCTTCCGATTTCGATACATACCTGCCGGGCCTCTTCACTCAGGCACGCGATGCCGAAGGATTAGGTGCCTATACACCAAAGGGCATGAACGAGGTCGTTATTGAGCATGGTCACCGTTACGATTTTAACGGTATGCCTAACCCTATCACGACTCCCGGAGGATTACTGCCTATCGGCTATGCGGTATCCAAATATGCCGCATCGCTGGGTTGGAACAAGCGCAATCATCATTATGCTGATGACGTAGATTTCAACGGAGATTTGGAAACCATTTTAGCTGACCCTACCACCAGGAATCTTTATGAGAAAAAGACCCGTTCTATAGGTAACTCATTGACTTACGAACAGTTCTGTGAGGCAGCACGTTATGTGGCTCAGCAGATGACTTCGGACGGAAATGCGATGACTACACGTGCCGATTCGCCCGATGATGAAACAAATCATTTCATCTACAAGATGGCATGGACATCTGTGTTCACAGCCAAGCCTTGCAGTTGCGCTGAGGAGTTGATAGACTTGATGGTAAACATCCCTATCCGGTTCTTCCCTCCTTATCATAAGAGCTACAGTTTAATTGAAATAGCTCCGATCGTAGAGAGAGAGCCTGCACTATGGCGTGGCATCTATAAAGCCGACACTTGGAAAAAATTGCAGGAAATCAATCACGTGCCGGTGCCAATGTCGTTTGCTGCAGCGGTATTGGCCGGCGGTGTGGACCCTATATTGGACAGCATGGCAGCATTGGAGTTCTTCCGGAACGAGAAATCGGATAAACGCATCGTAGTTTTCGGGCATACCCATAAGGGCCTGGTTTACCATGACAAGGGCCATCTGGGCGACTGCCTATATGCCAACTCTGGCACATGGATAGACCAGAAATGGGTGAAAGAAGGTTATGAAACAATGACTTACCTTGTACTGGACAAGCCTTCCGCCCACCACTATAATGTATCCCTACACAAGTGGGGAAATACCAACCCTATCGCCCAGGAAACCCTAGAACTGAAATAAGCCTTTTAGGTCATTAAGACCAAAAGTACGAAAAACTTATTTTAATCCGGCTTTCAGAATAGCATTTGTCCAAAGGGTATAACCCTGACGGGTGATATGTAACTGATCCTGCAGGAAGAGACTGTTATCCGGGGTTCCATCTGGAAGCAACAAGGTTGAAGTCACATCTACATAAGTCAACCACGACTGCTGATCGCAATATTCCTTCAGCAAGGCATTAACCAGTCTCTGAGTATCACGTATCTTGGCACGGTTTCCAGAGTACTTGATAGACAGAGCATAAATCTTGGCATCGGGATAATCAGCATGTACCTGTTGGAAGAACGTACGGTACAAATCATACCACTCTCCAGCAGTGATATCATGTTTATTATTTCCCCCAGAAATGTCATTATCGCAATAAAATACAATGTTGCGTGGCTGGTATTTGCTAAACACAGATGAATAATTGTACAAAATATCACGGATAGTGGCACCGCCATAACCGCGATTCACCACATTAAGCATTGGAAAATCTTCCTTGAGCGTCTTCCACATCCGAATAGAGGAACTGCCAACAAACAATGCATCGCAATGGAAATCAGCCACTTCCTTATCTCTATCTCTAAGTCCTTGAATCTCTACTCATAACGGCGGTACCATTCTAAATCGTCAGAAAGTGTATACTGCACATTAGGAATAAATGTATGTACTTGTGCCATCATAAAGGCCGGACACAACAATAGTAAAAGGAAGAGATGAATCTTTTTCATAGTTATTTATTTTTGACGGTTCTAAGCAAATCCGGAATAATCAGCACAGGACTGGTAAAGAGAAGCAACCATCCCCAATCTGCCAATGTCAGCGGACAGACATCGAACATCTCGCCACCAAAAGTGACAATGAAGATTTGTCCGATGAGAATAACCACAGCAATGCCCATGAAACCGGCACTATAAGATGCGCTCCATGAACGGCGGCCACTGATACTATCTATAACATCACGCAAAAGGCTGCGGTCGGTGTGGTAATAGCGTGCATTGAACAGGTTCCAGAACTGCAGCACCACAAAAGTGGTGAAGAATACGGTCAATTCATAAGCTGTCAGATGGCTCTTTCCCTTGGTCATATCAAAGAAAGAACTGAAATAAGTCTGTACAGCATCCATGGACAGCAAATCGCTGACACTTTGGAACTGCAAATGCCACATCAGTTGCCAGAAACCAGCCAGGAATACGAAGAAGAACAATCCCCATGACAGGATACGCACGCCCATCTCCCTATTAATGATGTGGCTATTAACCTTACGGGGTTTCTCGAAAAGCACCTTTTGATCAGCAGGCAAAGACGATAGTGCCATAGCCGCAAACGTATCCATGATGAGGTTCACCCAAAGCATCTGGGTTACGGTAAGCGGCGAATCCAATCCAATGAAAGCGCCCAAAAGTACTACTAGACAGGCACATACATTGATCGTCATCTGGAAAATAATGAAACGGCGAATATTCTGATACAGTGATCGTCCCCAAAGAATTGCCTTGTTGATGCTGCTGAACGAATTATCGATGATGGTGATATCACTGGCCTCTTTGGCACGGCTAGTACCATCGCCCATGGAAAGACCCACTTGAGCCTTGCTGAGCGCAGGAGCATCGTTGGTGCCGTCACCTGTTACTGCTACTACTTCGCCATTCTGCTGCAAAAGTGACACCAGACGCGCCTTATCCTCAGGACGAGCACGGCTAATAATCTTAAAGGCAGGATTCTTTATCAGGTTCTTTGCCTCGTCGTCGCTCAGTGCGGCAAAACCAGGGCCAGTAATAGTAAGGCTCTCCTCGTCGGATTTTACCAGACCAATCTCACGACCAATCTCCAAAGCAGTTCCTGGAGTATCGCCTGTGACAATAATGACACGAACGCCGGCACCATCCTTACAGAGACGGATGGCGGCGGGAACATCCTCACGGACAGGATCGGCAATACCCACAACACCCTCAAAGGTCATTTCGCCTCCAGGCTGCTGGATAGCAAAGCCAAGTGTGCGCTGCGCCTGTGCCTGATAACCGCTAAGGCGGGTCATAATTCGCTCGCGAGTCTCATCACCAGCTATTCGGGTACAACGTTCCAACAAAATCTCAGATGCACCTTTAATATATACAGTACCATCCTTTAGGGTAGTCTGCATATATTTCAGCTCAGTAGAGAACGGAATTTGTTTGTCCACCTCAGCATCGCGGCGCAAACGGTCAACATCATAGCCATTTTTGGTAATCCACTGCAATAGTGCTCCTTCGGTAGGATTTCCGATAACTCTTACACTTCCGTCATCCTCGGTAGAAAGAACTGCAGTGGAATTGACAGCTATGCTCCGTGCCAGTACATCCATATCGCAATCAGGGAAATGAGAGTTGATTATTGTCATGCGGTTCTGAGTCAACGTTCCAGTCTTATCGGTACAGATGACCGTTGCTGCACCCATGGTCTCGCAAGCATGAAGCTTGCGCACCAGGTTGTTCTGCTGCAACATCTTACGCATACTCAAAGCCAAACTAACAGTAATGCTCATCGGCAATCCCTCAGGAACGGCCACTACAATCAGCGTAATGGCTATCATGATACTATTCAGCAAGAACTGAATGGTTTCCAAGAAATTTGCGTTATTTTCCTCGTTCCCATCGAAGAGATAGAAATAAAGCAGACGTCCGACTATAATGAGTCCGCCTATGACAAAACTGGCGGTGCTGAGCCAATTACCTAATTGCTCCAACTGGATGTTCAGCGGTGTCTTAACCTCACTGCCTTCCTGAGTCTTGGCTACTCCACGGCCCTCCTCGGTGTCCATTCCTACAGCAGAAACCCTATATATGGCATTACCTTCGATAACGGTAGCACCACGCAAAAGGAAGTTGCTTGGATAGGTGGCATCTGCGATGAAATCAGCCTCAATGGCAGTCTTATTAGCATAATTCTCACCGGTGAAGTTGCTTTCATCAATTCGTAAAGCCGTGGAATCCAACAGATAACCGTCAGCAGGAATCTCGTCGCCATTCTCCAGCTTTACCACATCACCCACTACCACATCGCTTTTCTTTATCTCACGGATATGTAGGAACTCATCGCCATCCTTCATTCGCAGCACCTTGACAGGGCGTGAATCCTTGACGGTATTCAACACTTCAAACTCACGGGCAGCCTTTACCTCAAAGATAAAGCCCACGCCTGTGGCCAAAAGCAATGCCACCAGCACGCCTGTCGGTTCGAGCAATAAAGTCAGTTCCCCTCCCTGAGAAATCTCGTACAAAGCAACACCTACCGAGAAGACGAAAACCACCAACAGAACAATAATCAGCGGATCGCGGAACTTCTCGACATAACCTTTCCACAACGGTTCACGTTCTGGAGGAGGTATGATGTTCTTACCTTTTCCCTCAGCAATGCAGGGATCGGACTCTATGAGGGCCTTTATTTCTTTCATTCGCTATAAACCCTAATATTCAATTGTCAATTATCCGCTAGAATCTATGATTCACTCTCATAGCGAAGCGGAGAAATTATCAATTGTCAATTAAAAATTAATCTTGGTAGCCCTGGAACCAATTGCCCAGTTTCATACCCTTAATATCGGTGGTCTTCTCACGGTTACCATTCAAATGCTCAGAGAAATAGTCCACCATCTTCCAATAGAAATATTCGTTATAATCCTCGAAATGATGCTGCTTACCTGGAATCATCAGCATATCGAAACGCTTTCCAGCCTTAATCAGTTCATTAACCACACGGGTAGTATTACCTGGATGGACATTATCATCCACGTCACCATGAATCAGCAGCAAATGCCCCTTCAGGTTCTTTGCCAATTCCTGATTTACTGGTACATGGATATTAAACTTCACGTTTCCATCCTTATCTACCACCTCTGTCACGCCATGATGACGCTCGCTCCAGGTCACATTATAAATATTGTTGTCATGATTACCGGCGCATGATACTGCAGCCTTAAAGAAATCAGGATACAGGAACATGGCAGCAGTAGACATGAAACCACCTCCGGAATGGCCGTGGATACCCACACGGGTGACATCCATATAAGGATACTGAGCGCAAAGCTGCTCGGTAACAGCCTTATGATCGGCCAAAGGATAATCGCGCAGATTGCCATAACCGTAGTTATGATACCACTTGCTACGCTCAGGAGCACCGCCACGGTGACCCACTGTCATAACGATGAAACCAGCCTGTGCCAAACGGTCGGTACGTGGGTTCATCGGACAGAAACGGTAGTTGGTACTCTCCTGCTGAGGGCCCGGATATACATAATTAATTATTGGATAGACCTTTGTGGAATCAAAATCAAATGGTTTATAAATAACACCATATAAATCGGTAACTCCATCGGCAGCTTTTGCCTTGAAAGGTTCTGGGAATTTATAGCCGTGAGCAAAATACTGGCTCATATCGGCAGTTTCCAGATCCATAATCTTCACGCCTTGATTGTTATACAGACAAATAGCAGGAACGGTATTTACACGGCTGTAATTATCTACGGCATACTGGTACTTGCTGTCCATATAAGTAAGGTGGTAAAAATCGCCAGCGGTAATCAATTTCAGACCACTGCCATCCAAGCCTACACGATACAAATGCTCATAATATGGAGTGGTATCATCCTTCTCACGTCCGCAAGCGGTAAAATAAACGGTACGTGATGACTCATCAACGCCAACAATGCTCTGTACGTGCCAAGGGCCCTTGGTCAGACGGCTCTTCAAGTTACCTTTATTGTCATACAAATACAGATGTGCCCAACCGTCACGTTCGCTCCACTGGATAAATTCGTTGCCCTTGTTCAATGTAATCAGGCTCTTGCTGTCAATATAAGTATTGGAACGATCTTTCACGATAGCTCGGATAGAATCTTCACCAATGGTATACGTACAGATATCCAAACGCTTCATATCACGGCTCAAACGAGTGACATAGAATGTGTCATCCTGTCCATTCCAAGAAGCAGCACCATACCCGCTCTTTCCACTTACCAGACGGATGAACTGCTGAGGATAACCGCCAGTCTTGACTTCCTTCATTTGGCGATTGCTCATATCAAACACATATAGATGTGGCACCTCACCTTCCTCACCAGGCATCTGATATTTATAGGTCTGCAAAGTTGGACGTGGTTCTGACAATGAATTGACAACCCATAAATCCTTAATGGCACGGGCATCGGATATCACCTGAACAAAATGTTTGCTATCTGGTGACCACATACCATTAGCTCTACTGCGATTACCACTATTATCTTTTACAGGTCCGCCATCACTATAGGTAGAACCTGGCATAGACTGGAAACTGAAGTCCTTCACACCAGTGGTAGTCAATTGAATCTCATTAGCGGTAGAGTCCTTTGGGTTCTTAAGCAGCTTCTGATAATCATCATAAGACACCATGTAGAGATTGTAGCTTTTTCCATAAACTACAGTCTTCTTATCAGGAGAGACATTACCCCATTCACGAGGAGTAGTCGTCTTTTCGACTTTAGTCAACTTATTTGACTTATACTGATATTCAAAGTCTTGATCACCTAATGTAAAAGTAAAGGTAGAAGGGTCATCTTTCTTCAATCTCAAACCTTTAATAGGCAAATGCTGGGCATCATAAGGATCACCTGTCATCAGGGTAAGTTGAGCTGCTATATCATCATTGTCGAACAGTGGACGCTTGCTGCGTAATGCCGGTTCTACAATATACCAGTTTTTCCCTTGGGTCGTTTGGAACTCATACCAGAAATTAGCGGATTCTGGGAAATAGTTTGGGCGGATGGTGTAAGAAAACAGCATGTTCTCTGCCACATCAGGCGTCCACTGACGAGCCTGAATATACTCCGGTAACTCCTGCTGTGCAAAAGCAGGAAGAGAAAGGCCCGCAACAGCCAAGCCTATCATCAATCTTTTTGAAAATGAACTCATTATACTAATTAATTTTAATTCTTATCACTTCTTTGGTTTGTTCACAACATTTAAAGCGGTCGTCAATCCGCTGTCCTACCAACCAGACTATTCTATCTTTAGCATCAACCAAAACTGTCTGACGCTGTTTCTGTAGAGGCGAGAACTTACGGTCTGTCATGTAGTCGCTCACCAATTTGCTGCCTTTCATGCCAAGAGGAACAAACCTGTCTCCAGCAACCACCTTCCGCTGAATTAATGGTAAACAAACTTTAGCAGCATCCAGCCATGCTTCGCTTGAATCACGATTTAGGCTGATTTCACCGACAGGGAAACGGGAAATAGTCCAATTAGGCATGTCTGTTTCTGTCTCATTTTCAACGCAAATCAGTTTGTTCCTATCTATCCAAAGTGTATGCGATGCACTCCGTATATATTTTCCCGTAGCATCGGATTTTGCCACACTCAGCACCTGATCCAACAAGGCAGAATGAAATCCTTTCGAATTCAACCATTCGTGTAGCAAAAGACTTCCGTATTCAGATTTAACCATCTCGCGGCGAAATGAATTATCATCTATCCGGTAATGCCGAAGCTCAGCAGATACCGATGATTTCAGTAATTTTTCTGCCTGCAGCAGGTATTCTGCACTGCGATTAATGGCAGAAACAGCCTGCGGATTAATAGTCTCAAGCAAAGGCACGATCTCCAATCTAATCTTATTGCGCTGTGGTTCAATACTTAAATTACTGCTATCCGTCACATAGTCCTGGCCCAAATCTGCCAAGTATTGCAGAATCTCCTGTTTGGAACAATCCAAAAGCGGACGTACCACTCGATTATTTCCAGGTTTCATTCCCCTCAAACCGTGGATACCGGAACCTCTGAGAAGATTCAGCAGTACAGTCTCAGCCTGATCAGAACGGTGATGTGCCACAGCTACAACTGGAATGTCAAGCTCTTTCATCAACCGGCGGAAAAAGGCATATCGCAAGTCTCTGGCAGCCATTTCAATACTCAAAGCATGCTTTTCAGCATATCCTTCAGTGTCGAAAGACTCAACATGACAAGTGACCTGCATCCGCTTACATAAATCCCGCACAAATAGCTCATCACGCTGAGATTCCTCGCCCCGAAGATGGAAATTACAATGGGCAACCACACACGAATAGCCCAAACTTAACAACACACGAAGAAGGGCAACAGAATCGGCTCCGCCGCTTAAAGCCACCAAAACTGGATTATCAGATACTAATAAACCGTTCCTGCGGATATATTCTAAAACCTTTCTTTCCAAGCTGTCACTTTTCTATTTGTGTCAATTTTGGGCAAAGTTACAACATTTCCACTATATAAGGTGACAAAAATGGCAGAAAAGCACTAACTTTGCGCCACAAAAATAGGACATAGGGCTATGGCAAGGAATTTGTTCAAGCAAATATTAAAATTTAGGATTATGAAACCAAACGAAAATATCAACGAAGAAGTAAAGGAGCAGAAAGAAACTGCTCAGGAAACCATTAATGAGGCTGCAGAGAACCAGGAAGAAACCGTAGAGGCTGCAGAGCCTGAAAAGGAATTGACAGTGGAGGAACAGTTGCAGCAAAAACTGGACGAACAGACCATTTTGTTAGCTGCAATGCAAGACAAATATTTGCGTTCTGTTGCTGATTTTGACAATTATCGTAAGCGTACAATTAAGGAAAAAGCAGAGCTAATTAAAACTGCAGCAGAGAAAACCATCACTGAAATCCTTCCAGTTTTGGACGATATGGAACGGGCTCTTAAGACCATGGAGACCGCAGAGGATGTAGCTTCGGTACGTGAGGGAGTAGACCTGATCTACCAGAAATTTCTGAAGACTTTGGGCCAACAGGGTTTGAAATCCATTGAGACACAAGGAGAGGATTTCAACGTAGATTTTCATGAAGCTATAGCACTTGTACCAGCTCCAAATGATGAATTGAAGGGAAAAGTATTAGACTGTGTTCAAACCGGTTATACACTTAACGATAAAGTAATACGTCATGCCAAGGTGGCCGTGGCTCAATAAGGCTTATTCGATATGGAAAAAAGAGATTACTATGAAGTGCTGGGCGTCAGCAAGACTGCTACAGACGACGAAATAAAGAAAGCATATAAGAAGATTGCTATCAAGTATCACCCTGACCGCCAAGGTGACAAATCGGATGCTGAGAAAAAAGAGGCAGAAGAGAAGTTCAAAGAAGCGGCAGAAGCATACAGTGTTTTGCGCGATCCTCAAAAACGTCAGCAGTATGACCAGTTCGGATTCAACGCTCCCGGGGGCGGATTCGGAGGTGGTGGATTCGGAGGTTTCGGAGATTTCGATATAAATGACATCTTGAATTCTGTCTTCGGAGGTGGTGGATTCGGAGGTTTTGGCGGATTCGGTGGCGGAAGCAGAGGCGGCGGCCGTCCTGCGCAGTCCCGCGGTTCTGACCTTCGTGTCCGTGTTCGCATGAGCTTGAAGGAAATTGCCTCAGGATGCACTAAAAAGTTTAAGGTAAAAAAGGATGTAACCTGTACATTCTGTAATGGTTCAGGCGCTGAAGGTAACAGTTCAACAGAGACTTGTAACACCTGTCATGGAAGCGGTTATGTAACCCGCACTCAGCAGAGCATCTTCGGCATGATGCAGACTCAGGGCGTATGTCCTACCTGCCAAGGCGAAGGTAAGATCATCAAGAATAAGTGTACTCACTGCCATGGCGAGGGTATCATCAAGGGAGAGGAAGTTGTTGAGGTTCAGATACCTGCAGGTGTTGGTGAAGGTATGGTTGTCAATGCTCAGGGTAAGGGTAATGCCGGCCGTCACAATGGAATACCAGGCGATATTCAAGTGCTGATTTCAGAAGAAGAACATCCAGAACTGGTACGCGATGGCGTTAACCTTATATATAATTTGCTGTTGCCTTTCCCTATAGCAGCATTGGGCGGGACTGTAGAGGTCCCAACGATTGAGGGTAAAGCAAAGGTAAAGATCGAGCCGGGAACTCAGCCGGGAAAAGTGCTGAGACTCCGTGGAAAAGGCCTTCCTGCCGTTCAGGGCTATGGTTATGGTACAGGTGATGAGTTGGTAGACATCAGCATCTACGTTCCTGAGACGCTGAACAAGGAAGAAAAGACGGCATTGGAGAAACTGCGCGATGCAAGCAATTTTTCCCCTAACCCTTCAGCCAAAGAAAGTATCTTTAAGAGATTCAAGAAGTTATTCGATTAATAACTGTCATTCTTAGCGGAGCGAAGAATCTTTCTTAGCGAGTACAATCACTAGCCAGAAAGGTCCTTCGCTTCATTTCATTCCTTTCAGAATGACATAAAAACATTCATTTCATGTCCTATCAGGAAACCATTGATTATCTGTTTAATGTTACTCCTTTATTTCAGAATGTAGGAGCCGGAGCATATAAGGAAGGATTAAGCAACACAAAAGCACTAGATGAACATTTTGGTCATCCTCACCGTTTTTTTAAGACCATCCATGTAGCCGGCACCAACGGAAAAGGGTCATGTTCGCACACACTGGCTGCCATATTCCAATCTGCAGGTTACAGAGTTGGCCTTTACACCTCTCCTCATCTTGTAGATTTCCGGGAGCGTATACGTATCAACGGTGAGCCAATACCAGAGCAGTATGTTATTGATTTTGTAGAGAATGAAAAGGAGTTTTTCGAACCTTTATACCCTTCATTCTTTGAGCTGGCAACAGCCATGGCATTCAAGTATTTTGCCGATGAGCTGGTAGACATTGCAATTGTAGAAGTAGGGTTAGGCGGCCGATTGGATTGTACTAATATCATTCAGCCTGAATTGAGCATTATCACCAACATCAGTTTTGACCATGTACAATTCCTAGGTGACACTTTAGCTAAAATTGCCGCAGAAAAGGCGGGAATCATAAAGAAAGGTGTTCCTGTAGTAATCGGTGAAACCACACCTGAAACCCGTGTTGTATTTCAGCAGAAAGCAGATGAGGTTGGTGCACCTATTGTCTTTGCTGAGGACACAAAATTCGTGATTTCATCGAATCCAACCTTCAAGGACGGTCATGTTGGACGAATATATCAATTGGCCCCAGGAATCATAGGTCAAACAACACTTTACGGTGAATTGGGCGGTGACTGCCAGGAAAAAAACACCAATACGCTGTTACATGCCATCCGACAGTTAATTTATGCCGGGCATATGTTTGAAGTAGGACATATTTTAAACGGATTTGCCAATGTATGCCATCTGACAGGTCTGATGGGCAGATGGCAGGTGCTTAGAACCAATCCTACTGTAATTTGCGATACCGGACACAATGTTGGCGGTATCCAATACATTGCACAGCAATTACAGCAAATGCCCCATAAGCACCTTCGCATTGTAATTGGTATGGTTAATGACAAGGACATTCACGGGGTATTGAAACTCTTGCCTAAGGATGCCCAATATTATTTTACCCAAGCCAGTGTAAGAAGAGCACTATCTGCTGAAGAGATGAGGCAACAAGCTGAAAAAGCTGGGCTATACGGTAACGCTTACGACAACGTAACAACAGCTTTTGAGGCAGCTTGTCAGGATGCTGATATTAACGACTTGGTATTCGTGGGAGGCAGTACATTTATCGTTGCCGATTTGCTGGCTTCTGATAAATTCGGTCACTAATTTGATTATTTTTTTCATTTCTTTTGTCTGATTCAATCTTTTTTGTTAAGTTTGCAAGGATTATTAACCAAATCAGATCGGACAAATGATTAACACGATTGACCCTAACAACCTTTGTGGTCTGAAACGCGAAGATTTTCAGACAGAAATCAATGGAAAGCAGACAGATCTTTTCATCTTAAGAAACATCAACGGATGTGAAGTCGCCGTGACCAATTATGGTGGAGCCATTTGTGCGATTATGGTGCCAGACAAGAATGGCAAAATGGGTAATGTTATCCAAGGACACGATTCCATTCAACATGTAATTGAGAGTCCTGAGCCTTTCCTCAGTACACTTATTGGCCGTTATGGCAACCGCATCAAAGAAGGAAAGTTTATTTTGGATGGAAAGACCTATGTTCTTGCTATCAACAACGGCCCCAACTCTTTACATGGTGGCCCTACAGGTTTCCATTGCCGTGTTTGGGATGCCATGCTCATTGATCCTAAGACTCTGGAAATGCACTACACTTCTAGCTACGGTGAAGAAGGATTCCCTGGTGAGTTGAACATTACCGTCCGTTATACTTTTGATGATAGTAATAGCCTACATATTGAATACCGCGGAAGAACAAACCGTCGTACAATTGTAAATATGACTCATCACGCCTTTTTCTCTTTGGCTGGCATAGCCACCCCTACTCCTACTGTTGACAATCTGATTTGCACGATCAATGCAGAGCACTATATTCCGATTGACACTAATTGTATCCCATTAGGATCCATCGATAAGGTAGCGGGTACTCCTTTCGATTTTACGACTCCTCATACCATTGGCGAACGCATCAACGATAAGACTAACGTTCAGATTAACAATGGTAGCGGATACGACCATTGTTATGTGTTGAACAAAAGCGAGGACGGCGAATTGTCCTTCGCTGCCAAGATTATTGAGCCAATAAGCGGACGTACCATGGAGATGTATACTACTGAACCAGGCGTACAGTTATACACTGGCAACTGGTTGAACGGTTTTGCAGGATGGCATGGTGCCACATTCCCTGCTCGTAGTGCTATATGCTTCGAGGCTCAGCACTTCCCTGATTCACCTAATCGTCCTTATTTCCCTAAAGTGACACTGAATCCAGGCGAGACTTACAAGCAGCATACCATTTATAAATTTGGTGTAGAAGAGTGAAATTTAAAATAAATATTATTATCTAAAACATTAAACAATTATGAGTACAGAAAAACAAGGTGGAAGCACTATCGCGATTATCGTGATGTTCTTCCTGTTCGGTATGGTGGCATTCGTGACCAACATGGCTGCACCATTCGGTAACATTTGGGGTTATACCTACAGCTGGTCAGGTATGATGGGTAACATGATGAACTTCTTGGCTTACCTGTTTATGGGTATTCCTGCTGGTAAGATGTTGGAGACCAAGGGTTATAAGAAGACCGCTTTGATTGCTATGGTAATCGGTTTGGTTGGTTTGTTCATCCAGTATCTGTCTAGCTTGTTCGGCGCTGATGTAGCTGTATTTACCTATGGTGGTCAGGTCGTAGCTCTGAACCTGATTATCTACCTGTTGGGTGCATTCGTTTGCGGTTTCTGCGTATGTATGTTGAATACCGTTGTAAACCCAATGCTGAACCTGCTTGGTGGTGGCGGTAATAAGGGTAACCAGTTGATTCAGGCTGGTGGTTCTATCAACTCTCTTTGCGGTACCGTAACTCCAATGTTGGTTGGTATCCTGATTGGTGAGGTAACAGATAAGACCGCAATGAGCGACGTTGCTCCTCTGCTGTTCATCGGTATGGCCGTATTCGCAATTTCTTTCGTTGTTATCTACATGGCTACTATTCCAGAGCCAAAGTCTGCAGCTGTTGAAGGTGAGAAGTCACAGTACAGCGCATGGAGCTTCCGTCACTTCCTGTTCGGTGTTGGCGCAATCTTCTGCTACGTAGGTGCTGAGGTTGGTATTCCTGCACAGTTGAACTTCTACCTGTCAGATCCTAACGGCATTAACAACGCTGTATTGGGTGGTTCTCTGGCAGCAGCTTACTGGTTCCTGATGTTGTGTGGTCGTCTGGGTTCAACCGTTATCTCAGGTAAGGTTTCTTCTAAGGCTCAGTTGTCTACTACCGCAGGTTTGGGTATCGCTCTGTTGTTGGGTGCTATCTTCTTGCCAGAAAGCGTAGCTATTGGTTCTGTTCCATTCAAGTGCTACATGATCGTTGCTTGCGGTCTGTGTACCTCTGTAATGTGGGGTTGTATTTTCAACCTGGCAGTTGAGGGTCTGGGCAAGTATACCGCTGCTGCATCTGGTATCTTCATGATGATGGTAGTAGGTGGTGGCGTTTGGCCATTGATTCAGGACTTGATTGGTGTTAACTTGGGTCGTATGACCAGTTACTGGATTCCAATCGCTCTGTTCGCTTACATCTTGTTCTTCGCTGTTGCTGGTAGCAAGAATGTAAACAAGGATATTCCTGTTGAGTAAATCTTATCACACAAACATAACTTTGAATGTTGCCCCATAACCGGGGCAACATTTTTAAACCTTAAATTTTTATGAAACTGACAATCGAAGACGTTCGCAGCCGATTCATCAAACATTTCGACGGCAGCACTGGTTCTGTATATGCATCTCCAGGTCGTATCAACCTAATTGGTGAGCACACTGACTACAACGGTGGCTTTGTTTTCCCAGGTGCAGTAGATAAAGGTATGATTGCAGAAATCAAACCAAATGGCACTAACAAAGTACGCGCCTATTCTATTGACTTAAAGGATTTAGTAGAATTCGATCTGGATGATCCAAAAGGTCCTTCAGCTAGTTGGGCACGCTACATCTATGGTATTTGTCAGGAAATGAAGGCTCGTGGTGTTGAAGTAAAAGGCTTTAATACTGCATTTGCAGGAGATGTGCCTCTAGGTGCAGGTATGTCTTCCTCAGCCGCATTGGAAAGTTGCTATGCTTTCGCATTGAACGACTTGTTTGGAGACAATAAGGTTGAAAAGTTCGAATTGGCTAAGGCTGGTCAGGCTACGGAACACAAATATGTCGGCGTTAACTGTGGTATCATGGACCAGTTTGCATCAGTTTTTGGCAAAAAGGGCCATTTGATCCGTCTGGATTGCCGTTCTTTGGAATATGAATACTTCCCATTCGATCCAAAGGGCTACAAATTGGTATTGGTAAATTCATGCGTAAAGCACGAATTGGCTTCGTCGGCTTATAACGACCGCCGTCGCAGTTGCGAGAACGTTGTTGCTCACATCGCTGCAAAGCACGCTGGTGTAGAGACGCTTCGCGATGCAGATTGGGCCATGCTGGAGGAAGTAAAGGATGAAGTCCCACAAGAGGATTACAACTGTGCTAAATATGTAATTGGTGAGAAAGACCGAGTATTGGCGGTTTGCGATGCTTTGAAGGCTGGTGACTATGAGACAGTAGGTCAAAAGATGTATGAAACTCACGAGGGATTAAGCAAGGATTATTTGGTTTCTTGCCCAGAGTTGGATTACTTGAATGATATCGCTCGCGAATGTGGCGTTACCGGTTCCCGCGTAATGGGTGGCGGTTTCGGCGGATGTACCATCAACTTAGTTGAAGAAGCATTAGCACAACCATTCATCGACACTGTAAAAGCTAAATACAAAGAGAAATTTGGTAAGGAACCACTCATTTACAATGTTGTGATTGGAGACGGTTCACGTAAATTACTCTAAATCATAAAAACCGGAGCTTTGCTTCGGTTTTTTATTTTTTTTGCATTATCTTTGCAAAATATTTAAGCAATGCAATATAATGAACGATATTAAACTAATGAACCGCGCTGCAGACAACATCCGTATACTTGCTGCTGCAGCCGTAGAAAAGGCAAAGTCTGGTCATCCTGGAGGTGCAATGGGCGGTGCTGATTTCATCAATGTTTTGTACTCTGAATTCCTACAGTTCGACCCTGAAAATCCTACATGGGAAGGTCGTGACCGTTTTTTCTTGGATCCTGGTCACATGGCTCCAATGCTGTATGCCCAGTTGACACTGACAGGTCTTTTTACACTGGAGGAACTTAAGCAACTGCGTCAGTGGGGCTCGCCAACTACTGGTCATCCTGAATTTGATCCATCTCGTGGTATTGAGAACACCTCCGGTCCATTAGGTCAGGGTCATACTTATGCCGTAGGTGCTGCAATTGCTGCAAAGTGCCTTGCCGCCCGAACCGGCAACCCTACTTTCACCAAAGAAACAATTTACGCATACATATCTGACGGTGGCGTTCAAGAAGAGATCTCCATGGGTGCTGCACGTATTGCAGGTGTATTGGGATTGGATAATCTGATTATGTTCTACGATGCTAATGATATCCAGTTGTCAACCGAAACAAAGGTAGTTATGAGCGAGGATACCGCCATGAAATACCGCTCAATGGGTTGGGAAGTAATGGAAATCAATGGTAATAACGTAGAAGAGATTCGCGCAGCACTGGTCAAGGCAAAAGCTGTTAATGATAAACCTACCCTGATTATTGGCAAGTGTATCATGGGTAAAGGCGCTTTGAAAGCTGACGGTACCAGTTATGAAGGAACATGCAAAACCCATGGTGCTCCACTAGGTGCTGAGGCATGTGCAAATACTGTACGTAATTTGGGTGGCGATCCTGAAAATCCATTCGTAATCTTTGAGGAGGTTCAGGAGATGTACAGCAATCGTCTGGCAGAGTTGAAGACAGTTATTGCAACTCGTCATGCAGAAGAGGCTGCTTGGGCAGAGGCAAATCCAGAAAAGGCTGCTGCACAAAAGGAATGGTTCTCAGGAAATGCTCCAAAAATTGACTGGAGCAAGGTTCAGGTTAAGGATAATGATCCTACACGTAACGCATCATCAGCTTGTCTGACAGTTTTAGCTCAGCAAGTTCCAAATATGATTGTATCATCAGCAGACTTGTGCAATAGTGATAAGACTGACGGTTTTATCAAAGGTGGTGCCAAGGAAATCTGTAAGGGTGATTTTAGCGGTGGTTTTTTCCAGGCTGGTGTAGCTGAGCTTACTATGGCTTGCTGCTGTATCGGTATGGCTCTGCATGGTGGTATCATTCCTGCATGCGGCACTTTCTTTGTGTTCTCTGATTACATGAAACCTGCGATCCGTATGGCTGCTTTAATGCGCATCCCAATTAAGTTTGTATGGAGTCACGACGCATTCCGCGTTGGTGAGGACGGTCCTACCCACGAGCCAGTTGAACACGAGGCTCAGATTCGTTTGATGGAGAAGCTAAAGAATCATAAGGGCCAGGATTCTGTACGAGTATTGCGTCCAGCAGATGTTCACGAAACTGTTGAGGCTTGGAAGATGGCTATGGCAAACATGGACACTCCTACAGCTCTGATCTGCAGCCGTCAGAACGTCAACAACTTACCAGTAGGAACCAATTATACTGAAGCAACTAAGGGTGCATATATAGTAGCAGATAGCGATGAGAATCCAGATGTTATCCTAGTAGCTAGTGGTTCAGAGGTATCCACTCTAGTAGCCGGTGCTGAATTGCTGCGTAAGGATGGATTGAAGATCTCAATCGTTAGTGTTCCTTCTGAAGGTTTGTTTAGAACACAGCCAGTTGAATACCAGCAGGCAATACTCCCTTCAGGGGTGAAGAAGTTTGGTTTGACCGCAGGTTTGCCAGTAAACCTTCAAGGTTTGGTTCCAGCCAACGAGGGTAAGATTTGGGGATTGGAAAGCTTTGGTTTCTCAGCTCCCTACAAGGTACTGGATGAAAAGTTGGGCTTCAATGCTGAAAATGTATACAATCAGGTAAAATCAATGTTGTAATCACTATGGAGATTAAGACTATAGGACTGGCTTGTGACCATGCTGCATATCCATTAATGCAGCAGGTTAAGGCTTATTTGGAAGAAAAAGGATTTAGTTTTAAGGATTACGGAACCTATTCAGCCGACAGTTGTAACTACGCAGAGTTTGGTCACCGGTTGGCCAACGGCATTGAGGCTGGTGAGGTTTACCCAGGTATTGCCATGTGTGGAAGTGGCGAGGGTATCAGCATGACACTGAACAAGCACCAGGGCATTCGTGCCGGTTTGTGCTGGATTCCAGAATTGGCTCATATGACCCGCCTGCACAACGATGCCAACTGTCTGGTAATGCCAGGAAGATACATAGATATCGAGATGGCTAAACAAATTATTGATGAATTCCTCGCTACTGATTTTGAGGGAGGAAGACATCAGGCTAGGATTGATTCCATCCCGGTAAAGTAATATAATAAAAAAAGCGTGTTCAATTGAACACGCTTTTTTATTTCCATACTCTGTCAAACCAACTCATTTGCTGTAGATCCTCGAGTTCCCGGGAATCGGTTATCAGTAGAGGAAGCGCCATAGCTAAACCTCCCACCTTAGTTACATCCAATGGCACATTACCGTGGGAAAAATCGGAATACCAGAAGTCAGTAGCACAGAAATTAAGCACCGTTTTATTGAAAATATCCAGCCATTCGCTATAATCATCACCATTTAAGGTCTCCCGCATTACCTGCTTTATATCCAAATACATATTCTTACGGTTATAACCTGAAATTACACTGCCAAATCCATATTGTACCCAATCACCGGATAAGATCTCTGCACCAGGATAGAAATACTTTGCTGCCATCTTGGCAGTAGTATCAGCAAAATCTTCCATAACAGAGCAGTCGACAGTAGAAATAACAGCGCCGTAGTCATGTCTGGACTCATTTAAATAATACTGGTAATAGGATTCTGCAATCTGTCCTCTAGACAATTCATCGGCAAAGAAGTGAGGAACCACCTTATGATAAGGTGCGCCAGGACCCGGGATTTCACATGGAGAACCTACCATATAATGGCAACAGTCATTTAGTTCGTATGCCACTTCAGCAGTCAGCATGAAACAGGCATCGAAGAATAACAGGTCCAAGTAACCGACAGAATTGGTAATAGCCTGCTTTAAACCATCAATTCCCATCATGGAACCGAAATTGTTTTGTGTGTTTTGGTTATTATCAATGCCAATATAGCGGGTAGCATTTTTACCTGGAGTCCAGCCCTCACCATGAGACCACATCACCAAACCATATTCATCGGCCTTGTAGTTGGTCTTCATGAAATTCAGCGCCATCTCTAATGTGGCAGGGTCGGCTGAATCCAAATCCTCAGAAAAGCTCTTGACACGTATGGTATCGGAAATACCAATTTCATTCCGGCTAACCTCATAAATACGTGGATATTTAATATCATCTAAAAAAACAAGAAGATTATTATCCTCGGGTATATCCTCAACACCTTTAATCATTTCCACCAAATCCGACATAGCATATGGGTTCAAAGAGTTCTCTGCTGCCAAATAGGCTAAAACAGAACGATGGGCAGACTCACGCTCATGCTTTGTAGCTGTTTGCGAAACAGTAATCTTCTTACCCATGGTCTGCGCCATAATAATAACGGCAGCAAAACGGTCATCCTGAGAAGTATTAGGATCAACAGTAATTTCTAAGGAATTAATACCTGAACCGCCCTCGGTCTTGGATACATGAACCCATGTATCCTCTTCATTCTGAACATAAGCATTCCATTCCTGACCAGTATCAAACAAAACTTCAAATGAGCCGCCTGCACTCTTAAATGACAATTCTGCCGGTAACAGTTCAGATTTGTTCTCTACAGGCTTAAAATAATAGTCCGTAGTGTCAAGAACATCATCAGAACAGGCTACCAGAAAAAGAGCCAGGATGAAAAATGGCATCCAAAGAAACTTATTCACTTTCACCTTCATCAGGTTTAACAAATGCAAATTCACTTGAATTTAAATACTTCATGGTCAAATGTGTCTGATCTGTATATCGCTTTCGTACGGCAACATACTTTTTCTCAGCATCTGCTTTTTTAGTCTCAAAGAACAACACGCAAGTGCGGTTCTTCATGTTCAACTTATTCTCCAGATAAACCTTCAATTGATTAGCATAGTCAGCGCGACCATCCATGAAGCGAGTTTTCTTTGTGATACGAACATTATGTAATGGCTGGATATCAGTCATATAAATAATACTATCAGTAAAGCTGGCAGAAAAGCCAAAAGCCCAAACCGTATTGGTGATCGTATCCTCTACAACAACCTTCTGTTTCTTAGAAGCTGTTTTTGCTACAGATTTCTTCTTTTTTGATTTTGCAATCTTTTCAGTCTTTGCTTTTTCCTTCTTATCCTTCTTGGCCATCACACCATCACTAAAAGATGAAAAGATTAGCATAAATGCCAAAAGACTGAAAATATAAGTTAGTTTCTTCATATTTATGTTATATCAATAAATTCACACTATAATTTGCAAATTTACAAGAAAAAGCGGACACGCTGAAATAGTGCGTCCGCTTTTTAAAGTTTGTTAGTATAAAGTCTTAATCCGTAGGATTATGATTAATCCTGGCTCAAGTCAACTGCATAGTTAGCACGCTTTCCAGAAGGGAAAATACCACTTAGGAAAAGTACCTGCTCAGGGCTCTGAGAAGCCTGCTTCATAATTTCCTCCAACTCGGTTGTGCTCTTAACAGGAGATCCATTAGCTTTCAGGATGATGAAGCCCTTGCTGATGCCTGCTTCTTTCATCTTTCCGCCCTGAACGCCAGTTACCTCCAAACCATATGAAAGGCCAAGCTGTTTCTTTAATGCATCTGACAATGGACGGAATGCTGCACCCAACAAATCCATATCTGCATTCTTAGTAACCTTGGTATTGCCTTGGCTATTCTTCAATATCACGTCTACTGTATTCTCTTTCTTATTACGGATATAGGTAAGACGAACCTTATCGCCTGGACGATGCTGTGCCAACACTTCCTGCAAGTCGCTGAAACTCTTCAAGTTCTTACCATCAATCTTGGTAATGACGTCATCCTCCTTAATACCTGCCGAAGCTGCACTACCACCATCGGTTACACCAGCAACCAATATACCTTCAGAAACGCCCAGTTCCTCGGCCTTCTTCTTCATCTGCTCTGCCAATTTCTCATCAACAGTCAGATCCTGGCCAATACTCTGGCAACTAATTCCTAACAATGCACGCTGAACACTACCATAGGTCTTCAAGTCAGAAACAACCTTCTTCATAATGCTGGAAGGAATGGCAAATCCATAACCGCTGTATGCACCGGTTGGGCTATACAACATAGCATTGATGCCGACAAGTTCACCTTTACTATTTACCAAAGCACCACCACTATTACCTGCGTTGATAGCAGCATCAGTCTGAATAAAACTCTGAATATCAGCAGCCTTTCCATCTGCTGTCTGTCCACCCAAAGAACGTGCCTTTGCACTTACAATACCTGCAGTAACTGTACTGCTTAAATTAAATGGGTTGCCTACTGCCAACACCCACTCTCCTACCTTCAGTGCATCACTATCACCTACTGGAATAGTTGGGAAATCTTTTCCTTCAATCTTAACCAAAGCCAAGTCTGTGCTTGGATCGGTTCCAATAAAGCGACCCTTAAACTCACGTTCATCATTCAAACGGATT
This sequence comes from Bacteroidaceae bacterium, assembly GCA_024401115.1. GTDB lineage: Bacteria > Bacteroidota > Bacteroidia > Bacteroidales > Bacteroidaceae > Minthousia. The sequence continues at coordinate 130,376 of JAKSLP010000002.1, forward strand.
GTCAAATCGTCTGCACCTTCTACAACATGATTGTTGGTTACAATGTAACCGTCCTGGCTAATGATAACACCAGAGCCAAAACCTACACGAGGCTGAGTCTGAATCTGACGCTGCTGACCACGTCCATCACCAAAGAAGAAATCAAAAATATCTGGCATCTGCTGAACAGTTTGAGTCCTGCTCTGCTGTGTTGCCTTAATATGTACTACAGCATGAATAGAGTTTTCTGCAGCCTGAGTCAAATCTACAGGCTGAACAGCAGTAACAGCAGCAACCTGGGCTGTAGAATTCGAATTTGGCTCAAACATTTCCTCAAATGCTGAGTTATGACTAATTCCATTGTTCAATGCAAAAGCGGTAACACTGATAGCTCCGCAAGTAATCAGCACCATTCCTGAAACTACTGCGAATTTCTTAGTTGCTAATTTCATAACTATAAATCTTTAATTTGTTAATAAATACTTTTCGTTTAACATTCACGTTGTTAAAATAACAACAAAATATGATACCCTCCAACATTTTCGATTCATATTTTCCATTATTTAACAAAGATGTTGTTTCACTTAACAGCGTTTGATTATCATCCTTATTTTTTTCACATTCGTTTACCAAGATGTTTGTCTTGAACTTCTGGCTTCGAATCTAAAAAAAAGTAAAAAAGGTTCTCATACCTTATTTATTATATAGCGAAACAACTAGTATGCCAAAACCGAAGAATACTGCCAAAATGACAAAAGAAAGACCGGACTTGAAGATTTCTATTCTTAAAGTCCGGTCATCTATATCAAAAAACTGATCAATTAAAATAATAAAGGAATGTTGCAACACCCTCAAGAGCTTTCTTACGCTCACCCTCAATGTCAATAGCGAACTTAATCTCTGCCTTTACAGTACCGCGCAGATTAGCAACGGACTCCATCCAAGCGGTAAGGCGGATCTTCTGGCCAACCTTCACTGCCTGGCCAAAACGCATCTTATCCATACCGTAATTAACCATCATCTTCAAATTGTTCACCTCAATAATCTGACCCCACAGATAAGGTAACATAGACAATGTCAGGTAACCATGAGCGATGGTGCTCTTATAAGGACTTTCTACAGCAGCACGTTCTACATCTACATGAATCCACTGATGATCCAAAGTAGCATCAGCAAAAAGGTTAATACGCTCCTGAGTCAACTCTACATAGTCTGACTGACCGATTTGTTTGCCTAAAAGGGCAGCAAACTCTTCGTAATTATTACAGATCGATTTCTCCATATTCTAAAAATTCTTTTGACAATTACTTTTGCAAAAGTACGGCAAAAAATAAGATAATCCAAAATCTTTGTGAATTCTTCGATAAAAAACAATAAAAAAGGCCCCAATATTTGGGCAGATAAAGGTAAGGTAGTAATTTTGCAAAGAATATGGGCAGACCAAAAAGCCCCAATATCTGATAAATAATGAAGATGAAATACAAAAAACTGTTTTTAGGAATTTTAGTGGCAGGGGTTGCTTTAATGCTTACCACTTCTTGTAAAAAAGAAGAACCAACTCCAGTAATTGACATCGTATATACAACTGTTAACTTAAATGCCGGCCAGCCATCGGATGACGGCAGCGAAATTACTGTAGGTAAGAATTGGAGTGCTGGCGATAAGATTGCGATAATGAATATCAGAGTTAAGAGAGATATTACAGCAATCACTTATAATGGCAGTACGTTCACAGGAGAAACCTCAGATTTGTATTCCGGTGCAAGACTGGCATTCTTCTATCCTTACAGTGCCTTGAATTTTGCGCATAGTGACACTATCACCTATCAGATGAACATGTCTGACCAGGATGGAACTGCCGCTACTCTGAAGAATTTCATGACTGCAGTTAGCGATTCATTGAAATTTAGTGACCAGTCGGTTACCATCAATAAAACCATGAAAACTCTTCAGGCTCAAGGACAATTCAAGTTCAACTATCAGGGTAATCCTATTCCTAACATAACCCGCGTAGAGTTGTTTGCTGCAGAGGGTAGCATCTTCAGCCAGCGTACCTTTAATTTTCGCAATCAGTCATGGGATAATGCCCAAAGTAATAGCATTGTCATCAATAACGCTCAAGGACTGAATGGAGAGATGGTAATCAGCATGTTACCAACAGAATCAGTACAGATTGCAGCATCCATAGAGACTGCTTCGGGTATGAAATATGTAGGTAAAGCTACTGAATCTTCGTCTATTGAAAGCGGCAAGAAATATGAATTTACAATTGACTGCGAGGCTGATAATGTAAAGGCTCACATAGGCGACTATTACTATAATGATGGTTCATTTAGTAAGGACTTGGATTATGGCAAGACTGCAGTGGGAATTGTATTTGCCTTAACAGATAAATTTGGCGGTGCCATTAACAACAATTTGGATGAGTCTCTGCATGGTCGTGTTGTCAGCTTTGGCGATTTGACCTCGCAGAATTACCGTTGGGCCTACCAGTCTACCATGTTGTTTGACGTGGATAAACTAGCCAACTATCCTGGTGCCGGTAGCAACTCAGAGAATGATTCTATCGCATATTTGCCATACCTGAAGGGTGTCAACGAGAACACCTATTATGCTGACAGTTGTCATGTCAGTCTCTCTATTGACCGCGAGACCGGCCACATGAAGAACTGGCCTACAGCCGGTGCACTGAGCAGCTTCACTGGCAGCGAGAATACAGATGTTAACGATGGCAGCAAGACCAAGTTCCCTGCAGCATACTACGTACATACTTTGGTAAGATCCGGCATTAGCAACAAGCGCTGGTATATGCCTGCAGCCGGTGAGTTGGCATTGCTTTATGAATTGTGGAGGCAGCAGGTTATTACCGCATCCACAAAACCAGGCTTTAAAGATTTTGGCGAGTATGCTTACTGGACAAGCGATGAAGGTACCGACACCACTGCCTGGGCAATCAATTTCTTTAATGGTATGATATTCAGAAACAACAAGATGAGTAACTATCACGTACGACCTTGTCTTTGGTTCTAAATAAAAAAATGTTCGCGTTACAACGCGAACATTTTTTTTACTCCTGCCATAAACCAGAATCCTGGTTGCTGGACATTTCCCAAATCATAATATTTATGGTTGGTCAGGTTGTTTCCCTGAACATAAAGTGAATAGGTTTTTTCCACCCACTGCAGCTTCAAATCTAACAATCCAACTGTGCCATAAGGAGTTAATGTTCCACTAGGCTTTCCAGCAGTATAAAGTTCAAAGGATCCATTTCGGTGCTGAACGCGAACATCCCATTGGGCCTCCAATTTGCCTGCTACACGATGGTTCAAGCTAACCACCAATTTATTCTTCAGATAATCCAACGCATAGTTGCTTCGATAAATGGTTTTGTCATCGCGACGGCTCTGATAGATATAGGCATAGCTTACATTCAGCTGTTTAAGGAAACTGTTAGCTCCCCACATCTCCTGGAAATTAACGGTTGAACTTAATTCAACACCGTAATTGTTCAAATTGAAGTTAGCAGAATGGTAAGAGTCCTCTGCATTAAATTTCACCCAGTCAATCATGTCAGTACCACGGCGATAAAAGGCTTTTACCTTGGCTTGAAATGCAGGAGAACTATACTGGGCACCTACAGTATAATCCGTACTCTTTTCAGGTTTTAATCCCACGTTTCCATTAATTGTGGGGCTCTTATAGTACAGGTCTGTAAATGTTGGCATTCTTAAAGCCTGATTGAACGATGCATACAATTTCCATCCTCCAGCAGGTCGCCAACTAATATCTACACCCGGATATAAACGGAAACGGTAATCCAGAGCTGAATTCATATTCGCCAACAAGCCCAAACTGACTGTTACATTGTCCCATAACAAGTCATGCTCAAGGAAATAACTAATATTGGTACGATTATCACTGTTGGTGTAATGAGATGGATGGCCAGGCACCTTGACATATTCCGATTCCTCCATAGGCTTACCAAGGTTATTGCTCAAAATCCCTTCCGAGCGGACCTCTGCGCCAAAAGCTGTTTTTCCCAAAGACCAATCTACATAAGCATTCAAATTGGCACCGTACACATTCAACTGATGGAAATTTTCATAAGCTGAAGGATTGTCGCGGAACAACAAATAATGATCCAATGAGCGGTTCCAATAGAGCGATGGCATGAGATGAACACGTCCCTTGGTTTCTGCACTGATAGCGGCCATATAGCGACGGTTATCCTCATATTGGTTGTTGTATGCAGCGCTATAAAAAGTGTTGGCACCATAATTCATGGTACTAACACCAGCCTGCCACTTGATGTCCACATCCGAAGAATTATATCCACCATTCATGAAAAAGTTTCCCTTATTGAAATCACTATTGTCAGAACCACCATCGCTGCGGGCATATCCACCAGAGAAGCGATTGAATACCTGCCGATTTCCTAAATTCAAATGTGCGCCAGCAGCAGCAGTTCCAAACGAACCACCTGAAAGAGAAACGCCCAAGTTGTCATCCTGGCTGTGGCGGGTCACAATGTTAATGGCTCCACTGAATGCTGATGATCCATAGACACGGCTGGCACCGCCTTCCAACACCTCTATACGTTCAATATCATCTACCGAAACAGGCAAATCCATAGTCAGGTGACCAGTATGGGAATTGCTGATATTTACACCGTTAAGCAATACGGTCAACTGATCGCTTGTTCCTCCATTTACACCTATATCAGTCTGAACGCCATAAGCTCCACGCTGGCGGACATCCACTCCGGCAACAAGTTTCAAAAGATCATTAACACTCTGTGCTGCCGTAGCAGCTATCTGCTGACGGGTCAACACCTGTACCATTCTTACGGAATGCTGTGGACTTAAAGGCACGCGGGTGCCAATGACTTCCAGACCTTCCAACTCATATTCACTCTCTGTTTGCTCCACTTGTGCCTGAGCACATATTACTGGCAATGCTATTCCTGCCAGCATGATTATTCTTTTATTCATTTCTTAATCCGTTAATTGATAAATGATATCCAATTCCTCACTTCTTGAAATTCCTCCAGGATTGGTTCCTGGCCAGCCTTCAGGCACCTCCATATTCACCTTATTATAATAAGCTTTCCAAAAATCAGTTACCTGACCGGTTTGATCATGAAAAGACATAGGGATTTGAGGGAACACAGATCGCCCTTGTGAATCGGTATACGATAGTTGCACCAACTCACTGCAATAAATTTCCTCATCCGAAGGTAAATAGAGTTTGTCATAAGGCCTTCCCATATAGGTCAATGCCTTTTCCACAGAATTGTGAAGATTGGAACGGTCTTTCAGCCTACCTACTAAAATTAGTGCCTTACCATCGGCCGAATGATCCGCTTGTTGAATAAAAGATTTGATTGGGTTTAGCCATACTCCATGTTCACCAGACGCTTCCAGCGCAAACAGGCCCTCCAGCCGTTTACATACTATGGCTACGTGTGAAATACTTTGTTGGGCATACCCCTCAGTCACTTCGGTGATAGCTTGACCAAGCCCACCGTTTGGAAGCTGCACATTAAAGAGCAAATCTCCCTCCTCCAGAACAGACACATCTGCCATCTTCACCATCAATCGGCCCTCTTCCAGTCCTGTCTTTGCTGCCGAAAGTGCCGATTTGGCCTGAGCAGTAGCAGGAGTAGCATGAGTCAGCGTGGCAACGCTCAGCACACTGATACAAACCACTCGTCCCAAACTTTGAAACACGGCGTATCGCTTGCGTGAGAATTGGCGCCAATGAATGGCGGCTGTTCTACAAATTAAAGTTTTACTTTGCATAAAATTCTCTCTTTTCTTAAAAAGCAACGCAAAGTTAATGCTTTTTTGTCATTCAACCATTAACCTTTGTAATAAAATGAAGATTAGCCTTTCTACCCAATTGTAGGTATTGGCTGTTATATTTTATTTTAGTAACTTTGCATAAATTATATATCTATGCGATTATCAGAATTAAAGACAGGCGAAAAAGGTGTCATAGTCAAGGTTTTAGGCCATGGCGGATTCCGCAAGCGCATTGTCGAGATGGGATTCATTAAAGGTAAGGAGGTGGAGGTCGTACTCAACGCTCCCCTACGCGACCCCATCGAATATAAAATAATGAACTATAAGATCTCCTTACGACATGAGGAGGCACAGCATATTGAAGTCATCTCCGAAGAGGAAGCTAAGATTCTTGAGGCCGAAAACCGCAATCTGCAATTGGGTATTCAGGAGGATATTCCAATCCGTGAAGATGAAATGCGACGTTTGGCTTTAAAAGAGCGCCGAACCATTAATGTAGCACTGGTGGGCAACCCGAATTGCGGTAAGACCAGTCTTTTTAATGTAGCAAGCCACGCACATGAACATGTGGGCAATTACAGTGGTGTTACTGTTGATGCTAAAGAGGGCTTTTTTGAGTTTCAAGGCTACCGTTTCCGTCTAATCGACCTTCCCGGCACTTATTCACTTTCGGCTTACGGCCCTGAGGAATTATATGTGCGTAAGTATATTATCGATCAGACTCCAGATGTAATTATCAATGTGGTAGATGCCAGCAACATCGAACGCAACATGTACCTCACCACCCAACTTATTGACATGAACTTGCGAATGGTCATCGCACTGAACATGTTTGACGAGTTGGATAAAAGTGGAAACGAGTTGGATTACAACACCTTGAGTAAACTGATCGGCGTTCCTATGATTCCCACCATCAGTCGTACCGGTATGGGTATTGAGCAACTCTTTCACGTCATCATTAACATTTATGAGGGTGGTGACTTTATCGGAAAAGATGGTGAAATCAATAAGGAGGTATTAAAGGACATCCAGGATTGGCATCGCGAGAACGTTTTGGATCATGGCGAACACCTGGCCGACTTTACCACTGATCATAGTTTCGGTGATAAGAGCATGAAGCATACCTATCGCCATATTCATGTTAACCATGGTCCGGAATTGGAGTCCCAAATTGACATCATAAAGGGTGCCGTTGCTCAGAACCGCGAAATCCGCGCCAAATATTCCACCCGTTTCCTGGCCATCAAGTTGCTGGAAAACGATAAAGATATTGAGCGTTTTATTGAGCCGCTTCCGAATGCTAACCAGATTATGTCGCTAACCCGGAAGTGCCAGCAGCGCATCAAGGAATTTTTCGGCCAGGACAGCGAGGGTGCCATTACTGATGCAAAATATGGTTTTATCCAGGGTGCATTGGCCGAGACTTATGTGGATTTCCACAAGGAAAATAACAAACTCACCGATCAGATAGACCGATGGGTGACTCACCGCATTTGGGGATATCCAATTTTCTTCCTGGTTCTTTACTTGATGTTCGAGGTGACTTTCATTTTGGGCGACTACCCTATGATGGGTATTGAATGGCTGGTGTCACTGTTTGGACAGATGATAGAGAATGTCATGTCTCCAGGACCGCTAAAGGATATGATTGTAGATGGTATTATTGGCGGTGTGGGTGGTGTCATCGTATTCCTACCCAATATTTTGCTGTTGTATTTCTTCATCAGTTTCATGGAGGACAGCGGATACATGGCACGTGCAGCTTTTATCATGGATAAAGTCATGCATAAGATGGGACTTCACGGAAAGTCATTCATCCCACTGATTATGGGTTTTGGATGTAATGTACCCGCAGTGATGGCTACACGAACCATCGAGAACCGCAAGAGCCGTCTGGTAACCATGCTGGTATTACCATTCATGAGTTGTTCGGCACGTTTACCTATCTACCTCATCTTTGTGGCAGCCTTCTTTCCCTCTCATGCAGGTATAGTGTTACTCTGTATCTATGCCATAGGCATTTTCATGTCCATCTTCATGGCTCGGATATTCAGTCATTTCCTCATGAGGGGCGACAATACTCCATTCGTAATGGAACTTCCGCCTTACCGCATGCCTACAGCAAAAAGTATTTTCCGTCATACTTGGGAAAAGGGAAAGCAGTATCTGCAGAAAATGGGTGGTATTATTATGGTAGCTAGCATCATCATCTGGTTCTTAGGCTATTATCCTAATCATAACGATTATTCTTCTGTTCAGGAACAGCAAGAAAACAGTTACATCGGTTTTATTGGAAAGGCCATGGAACCGGTTATTGAGCCTATTGGCTTTGATTGGAAGATGGGTATTGGTATCATTAGCGGAGTTGGTGCAAAGGAATTGGTGGTAAGCACATTAGGCGTATTATACAGCAACGACACTGAAATTGCGCTTACCGACAGTTCTAAGCGATTGGAAACAGCCCTCAGCCAACACATTACCCCACAATCAGCCATGGCTTTTCTGGTCTTTGCACTAATGTATTTCCCATGCATAGCCACAATCATAGCCATCAAAAACGAATCAGGAAAATGGAAATGGGCATTGTTTGTAGCCGCCTATACCACTGCTTTGGCATGGATTTGCGCATGGATTGTTTACCATCTGGCTATCATTTGGGGATAAGTGCAACTAAAAACACTTATATACAAAATACGCACAAAATTTTAATTTTTCATGAAGATAGCATTTATAGGGTCGTTAATGGCATTGTTGTTGGTTGCATGTTCTTCCGAATCGCCTCAGACAAAGATATACGAACCTGGTATCTCACGTGAATTGGCCGATTTCCGCAAATCCATCATACAGGAACTGACTTACAACCTGCACTTTACCATCCCGCAGGAGAAGGATGCTGATATCTTGGCCCAGGATACTATCGGATTTGTATTGGAACAGCCGCACGAGGTCTTACTGGATTTCCGGGAAGAGCCGGAGAAAATTCATTCGGTCAGCATCAACGGAGTCAATACGGTTTGTGATATCCGTAATGAACATATCATTTTGCCTGCCGATAAACTTCAGAAGGGTAATAATCAGATCATTATTGATTTTATAGCGGGTAATCAGTCATTAAACCGCAGTGAGGATTACCTATACACCTTGTTTGTTCCTGACCGTGCACGGACTGCTTTTCCTTGTATGGATCAACCAAACCTGAAAGCGAAATTCACACTGACTCTGAGCATCCCGGAAAAATGGACTGCGGTATCCAACACATATTGTCAGGATTTACAGGTTAATCAAGGCACTAAGAAAATTCATTTTGCTCAAACAGAACCACTTAGCACCTATCTCTTTGCTTTTGCTGCCGGAATGTTTGAGTATCAGACTTATACAGAAGGTAACCATAACATTGGTGAATAATAACGCGAGACTGACCCAAAGCGAGTGGCTCAGTTACCCGAAATCTTCCGTCAAGTGGTCTACTCTTTAAATTGGCAGGAGGAATTCACTGGAATGCCTTATCCGTTTGCCAAATACGACTTGGTGATTCTTCCGGGATTTCAGTTTGGAGGTATGGAACACACCGGTGCCACTTTTTATAATGATAATACTATTTTCCTCAGCGAACACCCGACCCTTGATGAGGAACTTAGCCGTGCACAACTTATTGCTCATGAGACATCTCACATGTGGTTTGGCGATTGTGTCACAATGGACTGGTTTAACGACGTTTGGACTAAAGAGGTCTTTGCCAATTATTTTGCAGCAGCCATCACCACTCCACTATTCCCACAGATTAATCATGAGTTGAACTGGATAAAAACATATGCCGCATCCTCACTTTCTGAAGATAGAACATTAGGTGGAACGGCTATCCGCCAGGAGTTGGATAATATGCGGAATGCTGGACTCATCTATAACAACATCATCTATAATAAGGCTCCGGTAATGATGAAAAAGTTGGTGGAGCTGATGGGCGAAGAGGCCTTCCAGCGGGGTATCCGCACCTACCTGAAGAAGTTCAAGTATGGCAACGCCACTTGGGAAGATTTAGTAACCATTCTGGATCAGGAAACCGATGCCGATTTAGCAGCATTCAGTCATGTATGGGTCAGCCAAAAAGGCATGCCAAGCATATCCATAACATTGGTTAATAATAAGTTGACAGTTTCTCAACAGGACCCTTACGGCCGTGGTTTATTATGGCCTCAGTCGTTCCGGATAGCACTGAAAACTGAACATACAGATTCGACGTTCACTCTTGATGTCACGCTGGATTCTCAGCATACGGATTGTTCATGGGATATTCCGGAAGAATATGCAAAGGCCCAGATTCTGCCCAATGCAGACGGAAAGGGATACGGATTGTTCCTGCTGGCTCCTGAACAGTTGGCTGGTGTTCTGCAGGAATGGCCAGACTTACAAGACGCTACCATGCGCTTTGCCACTTTGTCCCTCCTACATGAGAACTATCTGGCCAACCGTCTTACAGATAAAGAATGGATGGATTTCCTATTGGAAGTTCTTCCTAAGGAAAACGATGCACTAACAGCTTCCACCTTGATTGGTTATCTGCGTGAACCATTGCAATATTTAGACGCAACACAGAAATCAGAAATCGAGAAATCTTTGTGGCAACTCACACGCACACATACACTCTATTCTGCACGGGTTCAACTATTGCGCCAATTGTTCAGTGCTGCAACTTCACAGAGTGTGGTAGATCATCTGTATAATCTTTGGGAGAACCAAAGTAACGAATTGCTGAGCATAAACGATTACACTACACTCTCTTATGAATTGGCAATTCGGATGCCTCGCCAAAGCCGTCTAATTGTCGAGACACAACGAAAACGCATAGAGAACCCTGACCGTCTCCGTCAGTTCGATTTCATTAGCAGGGCCGTCTCTGCTGATACCGCTGCAATGGATTCGCTGTTCATGCAACTCATATCCGATCCTCAGGCCCGCAGAATAGAACCATGGACAACTTCTGTTCTCAGTCTTTTAAACCATCCATTACGTCAAGAATATAGTGTAAAATACATCCGGCCAGCCCTGGAAGCACTTGAGGAGGTTCAACGAACAGGCGATATATTCTTCCCAGGTAACTGGTGTCGGGCGGTTTTAGGCAACTACCGTTCAGCTCAGGCTTTTCAGGAAGTACAGAAATTCATGAATGACAATCCTTCCTATCTGGAATTGCGAAAAAACAAAATCTTGTTGGGAAGCTTTGGCCTTTACCGCAAGAATGGTGTTAATTTGTTTGGCAAATAAAAATGGTTAATGTACCTTTGCACGAAATTAAAATCTAAAATCATATGGCAAAAGAAAAAATCATCCTCACAGGCGACCGTCCAACGGGCAAGTTGCACATCGGTCACTATGTAGGTTCACTGCGTCGTCGCGTAGAATTGCAGAACTCCGGTGAGTTCGATAAGATATTCATCATGATTGCCGATGCTCAGGCACTTACTGACAATGCTGACAATCCTGAGAAGATTCGTCAGAATGTCATTGAGGTGGCATTGGATTATCTGTCAGCAGGTATCGACCCTAGTAAGAGCAACATCTTTATCCAGAGTGCTGTTCCTGAGCTGACAGAATTGGCTTTCTATTACATGAATCTGGTTACTGTGAGCCGTTTGCAGCGTAACCCAACTGTTAAGAGCGAGATTCAGGCACGTAACTTCGAAGCTAACATCCCTGTTGGTTTCTTCACCTACCCTATCAGTCAGGCAGCCGATATTACCTTGTTCAAGGCGACGACCGTTCCTGTTGGTGAGGACCAGAAGCCAATGTTGGAACAGACCAATGAGATTGTCCGCCGTTTCAACTATATCTATGGCGAAACTCTGGTTGAGCCACAGATTCTGTTGCCAGATAATGCTGCTTGCCTGCGACTGCCAGGTATTGACGGTAAGGCTAAGATGAGTAAGAGTTTAGGCAACTGTATTTACCTGAGCGACACCGCTAAGGAGTTAAAGAAAAAGGTTAATGCCATGTACACCGATCCTGAGCACATTCACATTGAGCAGCCAGGACACCTGGAGGGCAATACTGTATTCACTTATTTGGATGCTTTTGCTAAAGATAGCGACTTTGAACAGTTCCTGCCTGACTACAAGAATCTGGACGAGTTGAAGGAGCACTACACCCGTGGAGGTTTAGGTGATGGAACCTGCAAGAAGTTGTTGCTGAACATCTTGAACGACCGTCTGGAGCCAATGCGTATCCGTCGTAAGGAATTTGAGAAGGATATTCCAGGTGTTTACGAAATCCTGAAAAAGGGAACCGAAGCTGCTCGCGAGGTTGGTGCCAAGACTTTGGCCGAGGTTCGTCATGCCATGCGCATTGACTACTTCGATGATAAGGAACTGATAGCCGAACAGGCTAAGCGCTTTGCTGAAGCAAATAAGTAATATAAGAAAATGCCCGCTTAATCGCGGGCATTTCTTTTATTATTTCAATGGGGCTGTCAACATGGCTGAAATGACTTCTTCCAAATCCGATTCTGGAACAAAACCCACCTGACTTCGAATCTCTCCATTAGCACAGAAGAAAATGGTAGGAATGCTCTGAATGCCATAGATTGCACTAAGCTCTTCCGCCTTGTCCACATCCACTTTGTAAAAACTCACCTTATTCTTGTACTTAACTGCTAACTTCTCCATGATGGGAGCCAGACGTTTGCAAGGTCCACACCAAGTAGCATAGAAATCAACGATACAAGGACGGTAACCCACAAACTTCTGAGGATTTTCCTTATAATGAGCCACCATCTTATTAAACTGAGAGGATGTCAGTTCCTGAACCACTCCCTTAGCCTCGATAATATCTACCTCGTCATCTTCCACAGCGTCCTCTGCACACGACTCTACCACCAAACCCTCTTCAGTCACTGTCTCGTCGGCTACATTGTTGGCTGCATTAGCCTTATTTTCACACGAAGTAAATCCCAACCAGCACATAGCCAGCAAGGACAAAGATAAAACGCATTTTTTCATGATTATTCAATTATTTGGGCTCTGACTCTACTTAATGTCTCAGGGGTCATCTGCAAAAACGATGCAATCTGATTCAATGCTGCACGACGGAAAATCTCAGGTTGATTGGCTATCAATCGGCGATAACGATCCTGAGCCGATTCAAAACGCTGTAAATCAGCTTTTATCTGAGAATCAATAAGTGAAACTTCCAGAATCTTACGATAGAATACGGCAATATTATAATCTTCCTTTGACAATTCCTCCAAAGCCAAATAAGGCAAACCGTAAATCCAAGTGTTCTCCTGTGCCTCAACGAGCAAACGGGTAGGTTCCTGCTTAAAGAAACTTTCAATGCAAATCACCATCTTACCCTCATAAGAGAAATGTTCGGTCAAGTCCTTGCCGTTCTTAAAATAATACTGGCGAACAAAACCTCTATAGACGTAATACATGTAACGGCACACCTCACCTTCCTTCAAAATCTGCTCACCCTTTGCAAATTTCATAGGAACTAATATCTCAGACAAACGATCCAATGATTCTGTTGGTAAAGTCTGATAGATACGGGCCAAGTCTCTGGCTACATCTCGTCTTTTATCCATATTCTTATCAAATTGCTACAAAGTTACTATTTTTTTCCATAATTCCAACTAAAAAAGCCTAAAAGGTTGTAACTTTGCTAAGAATTTTTAATTGATGATTCCATGGTAATAATTGGCATAGCAGGAGGAACAGGGTCCGGTAAAACTACTATTGTAAAAGAAATTACAGAAAGCCTTCCAAAGGGCTCAGTTGCTGTTATTCCGCAAGATTCCTATTATAATGATCAGTCTCAGTTGCCGCTGGATGTACGAAAAAAAACCAATTTTGACCATCCAAAAGCATTCGACTGGAGTCTTTTTGCCCAGCAAATCCGTGAGTTGAAAGAAGGAAAAGCCATCGAGCAGCCCACTTACTCATACCTGGTATGCACCCGATTGCCCGAAACGGTTCATGTAGAGCCTAAAGAGGTTATCATCATCGAGGGTATCATGTGCTTTCATGACAAGTGCCTTCGCGACCAGATGGATTTGAAGGTTTTTGTCGATGTTCCAGCCGATGAGCGACTACTACGGGTCATCGAACGTGATATAGCAGAACGTGGGCATCCGCTGGACATGTTGATTGAAAAGTATCGTAATGTACTGAAACCCATGCATGATGAGTTTATCGAACCAACCAAGGAGTATGCCGATATTATCATCTCAAACAGTGGAGATTCCAGTAAGGCAATAGAGGTGCTTCGCACATACATCCTGTCTGCCTTAAAGAAATAAATAATAATGCACACGCACTTGAGACGCCTCATTTTTTTCTTAATACCAATCTTCCTGTACTCCTGTCAGCAACAGGGGCAGAATACTGCACCCACAACCCAGCATAGTAATTTCTATGATCTGGATGATATTCAGTACAGTGGCGAAATGATTGTGCTAACCCTCAACGGTCCTGACACTTACTATGACTATCGTGGTAAAATGGTTGGTTACCAGTTTGAAATTGCAGAGATGTTTGGTGTCAATATCGGTGCACGCGTGCGAGTGGAAGTGGCAAAAAATGAAGAGGAACTGATAGAATGGCTGAACAAGGGTGATGGCGATCTCATTGCCTATACTCTTCCCGACTCTATTCTGTCGCTCCATCCCGACCTGGTGACATTGGGCGATAGTCTTTCACACTGGTCACTGCGTCAGGATTCCAAACAGATGATCCAGAAACTGGAAGGCTGGTTTGAGTCGTCAGCACAGAAACGTCTGGCATGGAAAAACCGTGCAGCCGAAGCGGCACAGAAAAAGAGAAAATCCAAGATTACCCCAAGGGCTCCTATCAAGAACCTGGCTGCGGGTATTATTTCGGATTACGATAATCTCTTTAAACGGAATGCACACACCATCATGTGGGACTGGCGATTGCTGGCAGCTCAGGCCTATCAGGAATCGGCATTTGATCCGAATGCCACATCATGGGCCGGCGCCCAGGGATTGCTGCAACTCATGCCAGGGACAGCAAAGGACATGAACGTGGCTAATCCTTATAATCCGGAAGAGAATGTACGGGGAGCCGTACAATACTTGAAGCATGTGAATAACAGCTTTAGCGACATTGACGACCAAAATGAGCGCATAAAGTTCATGTTAGCAGCATACAATTGTGGCACGCTGCATGTCAAGGATGCTCAGGCACTGGCGGTTAAGTATGGAAAGAATCCCCGCATCTGGACCGGCAATGTAGACCAGTATGTCAAAGCATTGAGTGAGCCTCGCTACTACCGTGATCCTGTGGTTAAGAACGGATACTGCCGGGGTAAAGAGCCTTACAATTATGTCATACAGATTATGAGCCGATACGAGCAGTATCGTCACCAAATAAGATAAGTTTCTGGCTATTCGCCTCTTCTAAAGACACTACATTATCATCTGCAGGAATAATACCGGCTCTTAGCTGAGCATATTCATTATCCAGCTCATCCCGATAGGATTTTGCTGTAGTGGCATTCAATAGCCGGCTGATAGCCAGTGAGTTCTGTGAGGCATCCTTCAAGTGCACTACGGGACCTCCATAGACCGGAGCAATCTTAAGTGCTGTATGGAGTTCGCTGGTTGTTGCACCGCTCACCATCAGAGGATTCCGGTATCCCACCTTATCCAGTTCCTGTGCCACATGGACCATTTCTTCCAAAGAAGGGGTAATCAGTCCGCTCAGGATTACCACATCCACTTGCTTCTCCATGGCCTCCTTGACGATTGTTTCAGCAGGTACCATCACACCCAAATCTATCACCTCATAACCATTGCAGGCCATTACTAGGGCTGCAATATTCTTGCCTATATCGTGAACGTCTCCCTTTACAGTTGCCACCAGTACTTTTCCTGCCGATGACACAGAGGAATCACGTCCCTGTTCGATATAAGGCTGAAGGATATCCACAGCTTTTTTCATGGTTCGCGCAGTCTTCACCACCTGAGGCAGAAACATCTTTCCTGCACCGAACAACTCACCCACACGATTCATGGCATCCATCAGCGGGCCTTCAATAATGCTCACGGCCATCGGATATGTTCCTTGCAAAGCCTCTTGAAGGTCAAACTCAAGATAGTCGCCTACACCCTTTACCAAGGCATGCTCCAGACGCTCTTCCACGGTTCCATTTCTCCAGGCATTTTTGTCACCCAACACGGAACCTGCAACTACAGCACCACCGGCATTCTTGGCAGCATCAGCCTCTGCTTTCAGCCGTTGGGCAGTCTCTATCAAGGCCTCCGCAGCATCGGGTTTACGGTTCAGAACCACATCCTCCAACTGCTCAAGAATCTCTTTAGGGATATCACTGTAAAGTACAGAAGTTGAGGGATTTACAATTCCCATATCCATACCCTGTTCAATGGCATGATACAGGAATACGGCATGCATAGCTTCACGGATATAATTGTTGCCGCGGAACGAGAAAGACAGGTTGCTCACACCACCGCTTATATGTGCCCCAGGCAAGTTATCATGTATCCATCGGGTAGCCCGGATAAAGTCCACAGCATAGGAATTGTGTTCCTCTATACCCGTAGCCACAGCCAGCACATTAGGGTCGAAAATGATATCATTGGGATTAAATCCCACGACATCCACCAACAGGCGGTAAGCCCGCTCGCACACCTCAATCCTTCGTTCATAGGTAGTGGCCTGCCCCTCCTCATCAAAAGCCATGACAACAGTTGCCGCACCCATACGCTTGATGTAGCGGGCCTTCTCCAAAAATTTCTCCTCACCTTCCTTCAGTGAGATGGAATTAACGATAGCCTTACCCTGAACGCACTTCAAACCAGCCTCTATCACCTCCCATTTGGATGAGTCTATCATTACCGGAACACGGGCAATCTCAGGCTCACTGGCCAACAGATTCAGGAAGGTGGTCATCTCGGCCTTGGCATCCAGCAGACCGTCATCCATATTGATATCAACAACCAGGGCACCATCCTCCACCTGTTTACGGGCTATGGACAGGGCCTCCTCGTAATTCTTTTCATTGATCAGTCGGAGGAACTTGCGTGAGCCGGCTACATTACAGCGCTCACCAACATTGATGAAACGCATTTCCGGAGTCTTTTCCAGCATTTCCAAACCGGACAGACACATGGATTCAGGAGCGGCAACCGGTTGATGCACAGGAGCACCCGGAATCAGTTCTGCCATCTTCCGGATATACTCATCCGTAGTACCGCAGCAGCCACCCATCAGGTTCACCAGTCCGTCACGCACAAACTCGCTCATCTCCTGAGCCATCATCTCAGGCGTCTGATCGTACTGTCCCAAACTGTTTGGCAGTCCTGCATTGGGATAGACACTGATATAAAAAGGAGCCTTGCGTGCCAGCACCTCCAGATGAGGGCGAAGAAGGCGAGCACCGAACGAACAGTTCAGTCCGATGGAGAACAAAGGAGCATGCATGACCGAAGCCAGGAAGGCCTCCATGGTCTGACCGCTCAAGGTTCGTCCCGCAATATCACTAACGGTAACCGACAGCATCAGCAGCACCTCACGGCCTGATTTCTTCATGGCCTCCTCAGCAGCAAATAGAGCAGCCTTGGCATTCAAGGTATCAAATACCGTCTCTATCAGCAAGGCATCCACTCCTCCTGCTATCAAAGCCGTCATCTGCTCCACATAAGCCGACACCAAGGTATCAAAATCCAGGGCACGATAAGCAGGATTCTCCACATCGGGACTCATGCTGCAAGTCTTATTGGTCGGGCCCACGGAACCTGCCACGAATCTGGGTTTCAGTGGATTAGCTGCGGTAAATTCATCAGCCACCTCACGGGCAAGACGTGCGCCCTCAAAGGCCATCTCGTAACAGAAATCCTCCAGATGGTAATCCTCCATGGATATGCGCTGACTGCTGAAGGTGTTAGTGCTGATAATATCAGAACCCGCCTGCAGATAACGGCGGTAAATGCCCTGCACCACATCGGGACGGGTCAGGTTCAGCATATCGTTATTGCCCTTCATGATGCCGGGAACATCCGCAAAGCGTTCCCCACGGAAATCCTCCTCCGTCAGATTCTGCTTCTGCAGCATGGTACCCATGGCACCGTCCAGCAGCAGTATTCTCTCTTTAACTATATTGCGCATTACCATGTGTTTTATTCCTATTTATACATAAAATAAAGTCTGACGGTTTCCCATCAGACTTTAAACATACGCGCCATTTCGCGCTTATCATCTTTCTCCTTGATGGATTGCCGTTTATCATACTCCTTCTTACCCTTTGCCAGGGCTATGGCCACCTTGCACAAACCCTTCTCGTTGATAAACATTCGGGTTGGAATGATGGTGAAACCGGGAGTCTTCTCAGCCTGCTGCAACTTGCGCAATTCCTTACGGGTAAGCAGCAGCTTGCGCTCCCTTCGGGTAGCATGATTATTGTACGAACCGTAGCTGTACTCGGCAATATGCATGTTCTTCACCCACAATTCACCCGCAGCAAAATAGCAATAGGTATCCACCAGACTGGCACGTGTCTCGCGTATCGACTTAATCTCGGTACCCGTCAGCACGATGCCCGCCGTGAACGTCTCCACAAACTCGTAGTCGAACGACGCACGCTTGTTGCGGATGTTTACCTGTGTGGGTTTTGTAGGTTTCTTATCTTTCATTACTTAACAATCTTGCCCAGATTATAATAAATGCTCTGGTCGTTGACAATCAACTTATAACCGTAATAATCAGGATAGTTCTTATCGATTACCTCAGGCTTCAGCACCTCCTTATACATATCAAAGATAGACTGGATTGGGAAACTTACTGCAGCATATCTCAGGGAGCCCTTTGAAGTGTCTGATACATTGATAACCTTAATATACATGGTGTTGTTCTCAACCTTCTCCACATAAGCCTGGAAGCAAGAGCCATTAACAGTCTCTGGTAGAATAGTCTCGGTCATGCAGTTCACGTAGCCGTCAGCAGCCGAAGGAGTAAAACTAGCGAATGATGTAGTCTTTTCCTTAGCGCTTTCCTTCTCTACGAAATAGCTGAAATAACCAGAGATAGCATTCTTAACCTCTACTGGATAATATTCCTTGTTATAGATATCCTCAACGGTCTGACCCTGTTCCAGGACAATCTCCAGAACAGCCATTACACGGCCTGGAGTGGTACCGTCCTTGTACTGCAGGAACGAAGGGTTAGAAACAGAGAATGTGTGATCATCATCAGCAGTCAGCACTTTACCGTTCTGAGACACATTAAAAAATCCTGTCATAACCACAGTAGAATTGGTTGGATCATCATTACCTGGCAGACATGAGGTCAGCGATGTCATAACCAATGCCACCAGACCCATAAAAAACAATTTAAACTTATTCATACGCTTTTTATAAATTTTATTGGCGCAAAGATAGCGGAAAAACCACCCGCCACAAAAGGTTTTAATTCTTTTTATCAAATAATAAAGGTTTCTATATGTTCATCCACATAATAAGCCACCATTCCGGTCAGTGACTCCTCTTCTTCTATGTACCATTCCTCTATCTCATCAAAGGCCTCATACTGCTCATACATGGCCATGAATTCCTCGTCGGTACGCTCACGCATCAAGTCCTCCCTGTTGGCATCATACACCTCGCGGGCCTTGTACAACTGCTTACTGAAATCCTTCAGTCCCCACAGCCGCATCGCCTTGGCAAAAGGATTGTCAAAAATAAATGGGCCATAACCGTTCTGTATCAGCTGGCAGAAACCTCCATCCATCACCTCCTCGCGGAAGATGTGGTACGCCAGCAGCGTAATCTGGTCACCGTTCAACTGCTGCATCAGTTCGGCAGTAATCTGTCCGTCACCCAACTTCAGGTAAGCCTGAACAAACACATCGATAAAGGCATCCATGCCCTCCTGAGCCGCCTTCTGGAGGTCTTCCTCCTTAATTATATTCTTCTCCATATTGAATTCTGAAACATGAAAATGCCAAACTGCGGCATTTCCGTATGCAAACTTACGCAAAAAATAAGAATTATTCCCTTTCCGTTCTAAAAAAATACCCAATTCATGGTAGAAGATTCAAAGAAAAAACCTATTTTTGCAAGTGCAAATATTATGGAATAATTAATTTTCATTTTTTAATACTAATAAATCATGGTTTATTCACACGAAGTACAAAACATGTGTTGTGTTGCCAAGGGTCCTAACCACGGACCTGCTCCAATCCCTGAAGAGGGTAAGTGGATTCAGGCAAAGGAAATCAAGGACATCTCAGGTCTGACTCACGGTATCGGTTGGTGTGCTCCTCAGCAGGGTGCATGTAAGCTGACCTTGAACG
>JAKSLP010000020.1 GCA_024401115.1 Bacteroidaceae bacterium
TGTGAATCCTTACACGGGAAAGATGCGGTGGGACAGGTTCTGGAAGAAATTATAGCTTACAGAATAAGGAATTAGTATAAATTAGGGCATTCACGAGTACAGTACACACCGTATCAGTTGCCGTTCATTTACGTATCGTTTGCCGTTCACCCTCCGTTCATCCTCCGTTGTTCCTTCGCTCTACCTTCGTTGATTCTCTAGTTATTTAGCGGAAAACGATAGGAGATGTATCGAAGTAGCAGCGAATGAACAGCTAATGTGTAACCTTGATATATAGAATAATAGGACGTTTATACGAAGTTCCCTTTCTCTTGTTTCGCCTTTCTTAAATCCATTTCCTTTGAAGGATGGGGGATAATTATTTGGCTGTCTTTTTTTACATATAAGTTAGCGCAAATGTAACCTTTCCTGCAATTTTTATACCCCATTATTGGATAAGCAAAAGATAATTTGCAGTAAAACAAACAATTATGTGTATTACTTTACAAGGTGTTTTTATACCGGCACTTGTCATTTAAATGAACGAATTGTATTAATTTTGCACATATGAAAAGAAATCTTTTATTACCTATTACAATTTTTCTAGGTGTAGTTCAAATTCTTATTGGATGTACATCTCGCCTTTCACCTGCAAAGATGGAGACTGCATATGATTTACTGAACACCAACCCCGACAGTGCCGTAAGCATATTATCAGCCATAGACAGAAAGGAACTGAATATATCAGATAAAGCTTATTGCTCACTTCTGTACACCATGGCTTTGGACAAGAGCGGTCCTGACGTGGACAATGATAGTCTGATACGTGTTGCGTATGATTTTTATAAAACTCGTGCTTCCGATTCACTATATGCCAAGTGCATGTTCTATATGGGCAAATACTATGTTCTGAATGATAGTATAAAGCAAGGACTACGATGTCTGGAACTAGCAGCAAGGTCATCAGAAGACAACGGGGATTTGTACACGCAATATCTGGCTCTTGACAGGTTAGGTATGGCACTAAAACTGTCTGACTCACGCAAAGCTGTCCGTTTAGAGAAACGTGCCTATGAGATATTCTGCAGTTATGACTCTACCAATCTTTATAATCGTGTAATCTTGCTCAAAAACATAGGAAATTGTTATGACATGCTTAACGAGAAGGATTCAGCCATGTTTTATATGAGAGAGGCTTTGAATCTGGCAGGCCAGACGCAAAATAGACAGCTACTCAGTGATACGTATCATTCCATGTCTGTAGCATGGCAGCAGCGGAATATGCCAGATTCAGCACTGATTTATATTAGAAAAGCTGTGGAGTTAGCTCCAAGAGTCAAAAACTCTTCTTATTTACAGTTAGCCAATTGTTATATGGACTTGGATTCTTTGGATCAGGCAGAAAGGGTATTACATGAGATTTCAATGATAGGAGATAGCCGAATGGCTTATTCTGTATTTCGTGAACTTTTACATATTGAACTGGCCAGGCAAGGAAACGTCAAGGCCTCCTTATATGTTGATTCTACGTTAAACAGTTTGGCAAAAATC
Organism: Bacteroidaceae bacterium; assembly: GCA_024401115.1. Lineage (GTDB taxonomy): Bacteria > Bacteroidota > Bacteroidia > Bacteroidales > Bacteroidaceae > Minthousia. Next base: position 1,531 of record JAKSLP010000020.1, read on the forward strand.
TATCAAGAAGCTCAGAAAAACAATTATGGGTATTTACAGAATACCTTAGATTTGAGCGCGAGTCTGGAACAATCAGAGCGTGAAAAAGTATTAATGTCTGTCATTTACTCTTTTGCTTTCTTTCTTGTTGTTATAGCAATAGTTTTTATTGGCTATATATATTATAATAGGAGAAAAGTTGCATTAAGGGAATCGCAGATGCGAATCAAGGAACTGTCTATAAACAATGCACTTATTCTGGCGGACAAAGAAAAACAGGCGTTGATTTTGAGCAGCAAGGAAAAACAGGTAGAGATTATGCGTAACTATATCATCAAAGTGAGTAATATTGAAGCGACCTTAAAATCCATTAAGGATAAAAGCCAGTTTGACCAATTGTCTGATGAAACTTGGTTAGAAATTACATCTTTTCTCAATGAGACGGAAGCAAATTTCGTTGACGTGCTTTCTGAAAGATATCCAGAACTGTCTTCAAGAGATATACGTTTTCTTATGCTTGTCAAACTGGGATTCACTAACTCTGAATTGGAAAAGTTCTGTCTCAGGTCACCACAAGGAATTAAACAAAGGCTTTTGAATTACAAAGCAAAACTAGGAATTGACAATAGAGAGATATCTACTAGGGAGTTTATTTTGCACCATTTTGAAGGATAAAAAAAGTGCAGAATAGTGTTTGGAAGGTGCTTTTTATACCGCATGTTTCTTAATGGGGGGGTAAAATGTTGAAATTCATAGAATTGTGAGAAATTTACAAAATGCTATTTTTATACCATATGGGGGTTGGACTAAAAATAATATGATTTAATTTTGCACCACGAACTTTTAAAATGTTTGAATATGAAAAAGGTATTTTTTTTATTTGTTCTGTTGAATCTGTGTTTTTCAACGGTTTGTGATGCGGGTATTAATGTCGATGAGGATCCAATTGTTAAGGATCAAAAACAGAACACCAGTGGGCCTAAGGGCATTCTTCCATCTGTGTCATTCTTGGCAAATGGTGATATTCTTGATGTCGCTATTTATAGATATTTGGGAAGCGCTCTAATCTCGGTTTTTGACCAAGACGGGAACTGCGTCAATTGTAGTACATATTATATAAATGGCGTCAATTGTTGTTCATTGGATTTTACTGGGTATGAAATAGGCAGTTATTCCATTTCTGTTGCTTTACAAAATGGGTTGGTATATTCTGGTGCAATCTCATTGGAATAAAAGAGAAAGACAATGGGTATATTATATCTTTCCAATTTTTTCTACTCAATCTTGATTAATATATATGTTTAATTAAAAAACTTTTGATTATGGATTTATTTAATGATGATTACATTTATTTAAGTAGTGAAGAACTTAACGATGCCAAGGGCGGTATGCGTGGTTATGAGAAATGTGGATGTGTCTGTATTGAATTAAATGGAAACACAGCCATAACTGATGGTATTTGGGCTGGAGTTAGTGCGGATAATAATTAGTAAAATAACCAGCAACTTGTTGCTGGTTATTTAATTATGGATATGATTATAGAAACGAAAAATGGTTATAAATACATATGGCAATCTCAGGTAGATTATCTGGGATATGTCCCCTCTGAGATTTACAACTATGTAGAAGGATCACTTGCAGAGAAAGGGTATTATTACAAAAAGTTTCACTATTTAAAGGAGAAAGGTTTTTTTCAAAATTCTTTAAGAAGAAATAAAATATACATTATCTCAGACGATGATGTAAAAAGAGAATTTTTGAATACACCTCAGATTGTCTTTGAGGTTACAGACTTTTGTAATCTTAATTGTAAGTACTGTGGATATGGAGATATGTATGAAAACCATGGCAAGCGGCATAGTAAAAAGATGCCCAAGGAATATGTGAAATCTTTTTTTGACTATTTAACAAAAAACTGGAATGACATTCCTTCTTCCAGAGATAATATAGTAATCAGTTTTTATGGAGGGGAGCCTCTGCTTAATTTTGAATTCATTAAGCATACAGTAATGTATGTTAACGGAAATAATCAATTGAGAGGAAGAGTCACATATTCCTTTACTACTAATGGATTATTGTTAAATAAATATCTTGATTTTCTTGTTGAGAACAATTTTAACATATTAATTAGTCTAGATGGTGACGAGATTTCCAATGATTATAGACAGGATTGGAAAGGTCGTGTCAGATTTCAAGAGATTCGTAATAATATCATTCTTATTAGAACCAAATTTCCTGAATATTTTGAGCATAATATTAATTTTAATGCTGTACTTCACGACAAAAATACACTGAAGGGTATTCTGGACTATTTTTATTCTGAATTTGGAAAAATACCAATGATTGGAGAACTCACTCCAATTGGTATAAAGAATCAAGATGAATATGGAAAAATGAGGCGTTCTTTTTATAAAGAATTTGTAAGATTGGAAGAAAATTCTCCAGCAGCTATGAGTAAATATAGAACAATAACTCCGTTGTTTCGAGAATCTGTTAGGTTTTTAAAAACAACGCCTTTGCTATGTTATGAGAGAGGATTTAGATATTTGTTTAATGCAAAAAGTAAGACTAAAACTGCCCTGGCTACTGGTACTTGTATACCTTTTTCTAAAAAAGTATTCATAAGAGTAGATGGGAAAATAACAATCTGTGAAAAAATAGGAGATTCTGTTAGTGTGGGAGAGCTAAATGAAAGTAATATAGATATTGATTATAGAAAGGCGGCAGAAATATATAATAAATCTGTAAGTCGTTATTCTCAAAAATGTAATACGTGCCCACGATATGATTTTTGTAATGTTTGTGGATTAACTGATATAACAAGAGGAAGGGTTTGTTCTCCAATTTCATGTCTTTCTTCTGTTAGTAAAATATTAGGTTATTTGGAAAAAGATTCTCAGGCTTTTTCTGTAATTCAAAGAAATACTATCACATTATGAAAGGCAATAATCAAAAATATCTTTATATTGAACCATATTCTTATATAAAGATAATAGGTAAAACAGTTTTTCTTTTTAATACATTAGATAATAGCTATATATATAAAGAAAACCAAAGGCTATCAGAAATAGTGTCAGAGATAATCGGAGAAGATTCTGCAGGTATGGCAGTTTTGAGTAAAATGGATTTATTGTCTTTGCGTGAGATAATCAGTGAAATAAGAGATACTTTTATTGGCGATATCATTAAAATAAATCATGGACAAAACAAACCGTTTTTCTTCCAGCCACAATTTAATACATGTTCATATGATACTATTCGTAACCATTTGGAGTTAAATGCTAATAAAAATATGTTAGAAAATTTATTTTCAATACATATCATATTATCTGGAAATTTGACACAGAATGAATCTGAATATATACTTGGACATGATAGAATCACAAATAATTGGCATACGTCTGATAAATTACAACCGAATGACCTGGTTGAGTTGATTGATGAATTAAAGGCTTTTTCGTTGTCAAGGATAACATTCATAGGACTAGATGAGTGGAAAAAATCTTTTTCTGATCAATTGTTTCAAAAAATCATATCAAAACTTCCAAATTATTTAAAGATAGATTATGTGTCTGACATAAGTAAGTTCCAAAATTTGAATTCATCAGGTCTTAACCATATCTATGTATTATCTCAAAAGGATTTGACAAAGATTAGATTAAACAATCTTTTTGATAATTGCTTCGTTTACCTTTTTAAAACGGCCAATGAATTAGAACGATTATATAATCATGTAAAGGTGCATAATTTTGGATCATTAAAAATTAAACCTGTGGCTTCTTCAAATAATATAGAGGAAATAAAAGGAATCATATCAGTTTCCAAAGAAAGGATTGTTAAAAAGGCAGATATAGAAAACATTATTCAGAACAAGGTAATAAATACAAAATATTTTGGGAAGCTTTGGGTTTTCCCCGATGGTAAGGTGTCTTCGACACCATCTAGTCATAGAAAATATGATACAGTTATTTCAGCATTAAAGCAGATAATTGTAGACAGAACGAGTGTCTGGAATCGCATTCGGGCATTTCATGAGCCATGTGCTTTGTGTGTGTTTCAGGATTTATGCCCACCTTTAACTCAGTTTGAATTAACAGGTGAAATAAAGTGTATATGTGGTATCATGTAATTAATTTATAATTCTTAATAAACAAATGAAGACAATACTGCTTACATGTCTATTATATATTCTTGCGAGTTGCACGTCACAACAAAGTATGGTAGATGTCCCAACAGTGGATCTTACCCAAAGCTATCCAGAAATAGAGTTAGATATACACGATCTTGTAGATGTGGAATATATAAAGTTATCTAATGATGAAGGGTTCATGACTTCAACTAGCCCTTTTCACATTACTGATAATTACTATCTTACTCGTACTAAAACTGGGCAAGATGACATATTGTTGTTCAAACGTAATGGTGAGGCTGTGAAGTGCTTCAACAGAAAGGGACAAGGTGAGGGTGAATATGTATGGTTGTCTGGATTGAATCTTGATGAGAAGAGGAAAGAAATCTTTGTACAGGACCAACAGAAAATGCACGTTTATGATTTTGAGGGAAATTTTCTGCGAGACTTCAATCTTGGGTATGCTTGGCATGTACGAACATGGGACGATGATTCTTTCATCACCTACCAGACTTCTTTTTTTGGTGCAGTACTTGAGGAACCAGCCTATTTCTCAATCATTTCCAAAGAAGATGGAAAAGAACTGAAACGTATAGAAGTATCGCATGCCATTGATAAGCAAGAAAACCTTAGGTTGAGCTATACTGCTACAGACGGAAGTGTGTTCACATCGATGTATGGGCATAATCCATTGCAAAAAGTCAAAAATGGGTATATTCTTTCCGAACTGTCTTCAGATACAATCTACCAAATCAGTCGTGAAGGCCGTCTATCTCCCATCATGGTTCGAAAACCATCCATTGCCAATATGGAAGACAAACCTTATTATGTTGTGGCCGGTTTGGAAAGTAAGCGATATCTCTTTATGATTCGAATAGGTGTTGAACCAAAGTCAGAAGACCTATTCAATGAATATGATATTGTTTATGATAAACTGGAGAAAAAGTTTTACCATTACACGATAAAAGATCCTGATTTCCCCGGTAAGACTGTTCAACTAGCTGGCGGTTTTCTTAGGGGAGATATGCCCGAATGCTCTTTCGCTTTGAGGTATACTGCAGACAGTCTTGTTGATAAACTTGAAGAAGGACAACTGGGAGGTAGGTTAAAGGAAATCGTTGGGTCTTTATCCGAAGATGATAACCAAATTGTAATCCTTTATAAAGTTAAGGACTAAACTATGTATTTCCCCTTCGTATCTCAACATGATAGTATGCTGTGTGGCATTGCGTGTTTAGAAATGATTTTTCGTTATTATGGGAAATCATATTCTCAGAATACCCTTTCCCGTTATTGTTATGCGACGACAGAAGGAGTTTCACTTTTGGGTATTTCACAGGCAGCTCAATCATTGGGATGTAGAAGTGCAGGAGTAAAGATGGGCATTGACGATTTGTATAAATTACAATGTCCTATTATTCTCCATTGGAACCAGAATCATTTTGTGGTTTTTTATGGGATAAATACCAAAGGATCCTTTCTTGTTGCTGATCCTGGTAAAGGAAAAATGAAATATAGCAAAGATGAAATAATCAAATATTGGCTTGGGGGGGCTTCATCTTCTCGAGGGATTGCCCTAATTCTAGAACCTACTCAGAAGTTCTATACTCATAAAGAAAAACAATCTAGTGAGAAGCGCTCAGTTTTGTTCCTGATTGACAAGTTCCTTTATTTCAAAAAGGAATTTGTATGGATTATCTTGAGTACGGCATTGGCAAGCTGTTTACAGCTTGTATTGCCTTTTTTGACTCAGATTCTGGTGGACAAAGGGATTACTCTCCATGATTTTGATATCATTTATCTGATACTGTTGGGACAACTTTTTCTAACTATGGGGAAGACTGTTGCAGATTTCATTAGAAACCGTATTGTTTTGTATGTTGGACTAAAGATTGACATCTCTCTTGTAAGTGACTTCTTTATTAAGCTTCTGTCGTTGCCTATGTATTTTTTTGATGTTAAACTTTTGGGTGATTTACAACAAAGAATACATGACCATAATCGCGTAAAAAACTTTTTAACTAACCAATTGCTAAATGCCATTTTTTCTACATTCTCATTTATTGTTTTTGGCGTTGTCCTCATAAAGTACTCACTAACTATTTTCTTGGTATTTCTAATCGGAATACTGCTTTATGGAGTGTGGGTATTGATATATTTTCAAAAAAGACGTGACCTTGATTTCCTATATTTTGAGCAGCAGGCGGAAAATAATAATAAGACATACCAATTATTGACTTCATTACAGGAAATTAAATTGCAGAGGTGTGAAAATCGACGCCGTTTGGAATGGGTCAGAATTCAGGAAAATTTGTTTCAGACAAATATGCGTATGCTAGATTTACAGCAAAGGCAGGAGGCAGGAAGTGTATTAATTAATGAGACAAAAAACATAATTTCAACTGTCATTGCAGCAGCTGCAGTCATACATGGAGAAATGACTTTAGGAATGATGCTTGCAATTCAGTACATAATTGGTCAGCTGAACTCTCCGGTTAGCTTGTTGGTCCAGTTCATCTATTCTTTGCAAGATGTACAGATTAGTCTGGAACGTATAAATGAGATAAAAGACATGGAAGAAGAAGATTCTGATGCAGACGCTTATGTTGAATATGGAACTGAATGCCAAGATATTGTTATAAAGAATGTCCATTTCAAATATGATGTCCATTCCTCAAAAGAAATACTTAATGGAATTTCTCTGACTATTCCGCACAATCGAATAACAGCAATAGTAGGTGCCAGCGGAAGTGGAAAGACAACCTTGTTAAAATTGCTTTTGGGTTATTATCCTGCTAGTGACGGTGAGATAACACTGGCAGGGCGTCATCTGCAAAATTATAAAATGAAATGGTGGAGAAGCCGATGTGGCGTAGTGATGCAAGATGGTATCATATTTTCTGAGAGTATTGCAAGGAATATTGCTGTAGATGATGGAGAGATTGATAAAACTCGTTTGAAAAGGTCCGCCCAAATAGCCTGCATCGATGAATTTGTTCAGACCCTTCCACTGAAATATGAAACAGAAGTTGGAAAAGGCGGCGTGGGACTTAGTAGAGGTCAGCAGCAGCGCGTTTTGATAGCCAGAGCTGTATATAAAGATCCCGATTATATCATTCTGGATGAAGCAACCAATTCTTTGGATGCTAACAATGAACAGACAATAGTGGATAACCTGTCAGAATATTATAAAGGACGAACTGTAATAATTATTGCTCATAGGTTAAGCACAGTTAGAAATGCGGACCAGATAGTTGTTATGGAAAGTGGGAAGATTGTTGAAATAGGGACTCATGAATCTCTTATTAAACAAAAGGGATATTATCATAAGTTGATTCAGAATCAGTTGGATATTGCTGAATAAAATATCTAATAATTATGAAATGGAGTAGATATAGTCATATCTTATTACCTGCATTGTATGGAGCACAATGGCTACATCTTAATAGGGGGGGCAAAAAGGTTCTAGGGAGAGATTATGAAAAGAAGGTTTAGAAGTTTTTTCTGGATTAAATAAGCTTCAATTTCCTTTAAAACCATTTAAAAGCAGTTTTTCTCATGCTCAAATGGAACTGGATGGGTACAAATTGGGTACAAATGCTACCTCTTAAAAAGATAAAAGGCTGAGAATCAATCACTTGATTTTCAGCCTTGTACCCAGACCCGGGATCGAACCGGGATGGGTTGCCCCACTGGTGTTTGAGACCAGCGCGTCTACCGATTCCGCCATCTGGGCTCATAAGCTTGGTGCTTATTTGCGGATGCAAAGGTAGTGCTTTTTTCTGTATCTGCAAACTTTTTACGGAAAAAATACAAAAAAAGATGCTTTTGTTAGGTTTACACGGCAAAAATGTTTACCTTAGCATCAAAACCAAGACTAAAGCGAAGCTATGAACAATAATCATAACTATTGTATGCTGTTGGCGGGCGGAAAAGGCACCAGACTTTGGCCTTATAGCCGCAGAGACGTTCCAAAACAATTTCTTGACTTTTTTGGAATGGGTATGTCGCTTTTGCAGATGACTTATCAGCGTGTCAAGCCCATTTTCGATAACGATCATATTTATATCTTAGCCAATAGGGAGCATGCCGCACTGGTGCGGGAACAGTTGCCCGAAATACCGGAAGAAAACATCCTTCTGGAACCTCAGTACCGCAATACGGCTCCTGCCATTACCTGGGCAGCTTCGCATCTGTATGCTAAGGATCCCAATGCCAATATGGCAGTGTTGCCTACTGACCAGGTTATTCTGAACGAGAACGAATTCCGCAACTGCTTGCTGAGGGGACTCGACTTTGTAGCACAGGGCACCAAGTTGCTTACTTTGGTGATTAAGCCTACCCGTCCGGAAACCACCTACGGTTATATTCAGGTGTCGGACGAGAAGGATGGCGAGATGTTCCGTGTTCAGTCGTTCACCGAGAAACCGGCCAAGGAGTTTGCCCAACTGTTCATGGATACCGGCGAGTTCTACTGGAACGTGGGTATATTCCTGTGGAATGTGGAAAGTATCCTCACCAATGTGGTGGACAATATTCCAGAGATTGCGGAGAAGGTGGAGATTGGCCGACCCTCAGAGGACATTTATGCATCTTGCCCCAACTTATCTATTGACTACGGTATTCTGGAACGCAGCAAGGATGTTTATGCCATGGTTTGCAGCTTCGGATGGATGGATATGGGTTCGTGGGAACAGTACTACCAGATGTCGCCCAAGGACAGTAATGAGAACGTGACAGGTGGTAATCAGGTAATAGCGTACAACAGCGAGCGGAATCTGATTCAGACACCGCATGAGAAACTGGTGGTAGTGGAAGATTTGAACGATTTTATTGTGATGGAGCACCAAAATGTGCTGCTCATCTGTCCGCAATCGAAAGCCGCGAATATAAGAAAGTATGTGAACGACGTGCAAGTGCACTTAGGAGATAAGTTCGTTTGAGGGTAAGCCTCAAACGAACTTATTTGCTATAGCTTCAGCAATAGCCTTAAACTCCTCGGGTGTGAGCTTCAGCTTAGGGTTACTGAACAGCATGTCTTTTTCCGACTGCATAGGTACCAGGTGAATGTGTGCATGAGGCACCTCCAAGCCTAATACTGCCTGTCCTACCTTTTTGCAAGGGAATGCCTCCTTGATGGCAGCTGCCACATGCTTGGCAAATACCTGCATGGCAGCAATCTCCTCGTCGGTCAGGTCGAAGAAATAATCCACCTCACGTTTTGGGATAACCAGTGTATGGCCCTTTGCCAGCGGGTTGATGTCCAGGAATGCATAGAACTGGTCGTTCTCTGCTACTTTGTAGCTGGGAATGTCACCGGCTACAATCATACTGAAAATAGTTGCCATGATGTGTATGGATTAGAATGTGATATCCAGAATTTCGAAAGAAACCAAACCCTGTGGAATGCGGATTTCCACAACTTCGCCTACCTTATGACCCAGCAAGCCCTTTGCGATAGGGGTCTCTACTGAAATCTTTCCGGCACGCAGATCTGCCTCGCGCGCAGACACGATAGAATAGGTCATCTTGGCATTGTTCTTTACGTTCTTGATGGTCACTTTGCTCAAGATCTGAACGGTGTCGGTGTTCAGTTTGCTTGGGTCGATGATCTTGGCAGTGTTGATGGCCTCTTTCAGCTGGTTGATTTTCATCTCCAGCATGCCCTGTGCCTCTTTCGCTGCATCATACTCCGAGTTCTCGGACAGGTCGCCCTTGTCGCGTGCCTCTGCAATGGCTGCGGATGCGGCTGGACGGTCCACTTCTTCCATGTGTTTCAATTCGGCTACCAGTTTATCGTAGCCTTCTTGTGTCATATAAGCCATATTATTTATTATTTATTGTTTTCCATGTGGTAGTAAAAAAGAAAGAATCCCGACATTACCGTGTCGGAACCCTTCTCTTATATCCTATATGTCGGGGCAAAGGTAGTGATTATCCCCGAATCTCCCAAAAAATCACAGATATTTGTTGATTTCTGCATCCAGGTCCTTGATGTCCTCGCTGCGTCCCTGTGGGGTGTTGGTACGGTCCAGCAGGAAGAAGGTTGGTACATTCACTACACCATACAGCGACAGGGTGGTGGAGTACAGGCCCTTGGCATCGCGTACGCAGATCCATGGCAGATTGTCGGCGTTAGTCTTCCAGAAGTGCTCGTCGGTATCCAGGGAAACCTGGTAGATTTCAAATCCACGGTCCTTGTACTTACTGTACAGCTCGCGCAACTGCATGTTACGTGCAGCCGATGAGGCGTGGTTATAGATGGTGAAGTCCAGCAGCACCACCTTACCCTCCAGCTCGTTCAGGTTGTGAATCTTACCCTTGATGTCTGGCAGTGAGATGTTTACGGTGTTGGCTTCCTTAATCTTGCTTGGGTCGATATCCAGCTCCTTGACCTGAGGGCCACGCACGTTCTTCATACCGCGGATGGCAATGTTGTGCAGGTTGCCCGCACGGTCAGAGTGAGGATACAGGTTGTCCCAGCTGGTAGCTACGGCACCAAAGCAGCGCACATCACGCTTGTCGTTTACCGGGTCGAAAATCAGGTAGCCGTTTACGGTTTGGAACAGGGCGAAGTAAGCGTAAGGCTTGTTGGGGCCTGCATAGATGTACTGTCTCTCCACCTCATCCTTGTAGCGGTTGATGGTGTTCATCACACTGTCCTGAATCTCGCCCGGAGCCAGATTCTTCGACTGGCTGATGGTGTTCACGGTACGCTGCAGTTCAATCTGCTTCAGCGACAGTTCCTTAATCTTCTGGTTGTTCTCACCGTCGACGGTGTACTGGGTGGCCATGTTCTCGAAAGGAGCGCTCACCTTCACGGTTTCGGTTGAGTCGATGGACAGGTTGATAATCTTGGAATCAATGCGCAGGCGGTAGAACTCTGGTGCCTCTGGTGCCTTGGAAGAGAAATCGAAATTACCCTTGCTGCCCAGTTTGGTGGAATCCAAAATCTCCACGCCGTTCAATCCTACGTTCTCAAAGTACAATACCTGATCCTTAGCATCGGTAATGTTACCCTGTACGGTGAATTTAGGAGAGTTGTCGCAAGCGGCAAACAGCGCTGCAACTATGCCTAAGCAAAATAAAAGTTTCTTCATTTTATAGCTGTTTCTATGGGTGACGATAATGCGGTGACAGGATGAAAAAAATCAACGTTAATAGCGGTTCTTCACCCTTATTCCACAAATTTGGCTGCAAAATTACGCAGAAAATATAAAAAATGCCAAACCTAAATAAAAAAAGTGCTCAAAACGATGTTAAATAACCTTATTATTAGTATCTTTGCGCGATTTTTATGAAATAGATATTTTTATAATCAATATATTAGATGAACGTTATTACCAAAACTATCGAGTTGGCTGATGGAAGAACCATCACACTCGAAACCGGGAAAGTGGCGAAGCAGGCCGATGGAGCTGTGATGTTGCGTATGGGCAACACCGTGCTGCTGGCAACTGTTTGCGCCGCAAAAGATGCAGTTCCCGGAACTGATTTTATGCCTTTGCAGGTAGAGTATCGTGAGAAGTACGGCGCATTCGGCCGTTTCCCTGGTGGTTTCACCAAGCGTGAGGGAAAAGCTTCTGATTATGAAATCCTGACCTGCCGTCTGGTTGACCGCGCATTGCGTCCATTGTTCCCAGGCAATTTCCATGCTGAAGTTTATGTAAACATCATTTTGTTCAGTGCTGATGGTGTAGATATGCCTGATGCATTGGCCGGCTTGGCTGCTTCTGCAGCTCTGGCTGTTTCAGATATTCCTTTCGAGGGTCCTATCTCTGAGGTTCGCGTAGCTCGCATCAACGGTGAGTTCGTTATTGATCCTACTTTCGCTCAGTTGGAGCAGGCTGACCTGGATATCATGGTGGCTGCTACCTACGACAACATCATGATGGTTGAGGGTGAGCTGAAGGAGGCTTCAGAGCAGGATCTGTTGAACGCCATGAAGGCTGCTCACGAGGCTATCAAGGTTCACTGCAAGGCTCAGATGGAGCTGATGGAGGAGTGCGGTACCACCGTTAAGCGTGAGTACTGCCACGAGGTGAACGACGAGGAGCTGCGCGAGGAGGTTAAGAAGGTTTGCTACCAGCCAGCTTACGACGTTACCAAGCAGGCACTGGAGAAGCACGCACGTGCTGCTGCCTTCGAGAAGATTGTTGAAGATTTCAAGGAAGCATATCATGCTGCTCACGAGAACGATGAGGACATCGATCTGGATGAGAAGGACAGCTTGATCGACCGTTACTACCACGATGTAGAGCGCGATGCTATGCGTCGTTGCATTCTGGACGAGGGACAGCGTCTGGATGGCCGTAAGACCACCGAGATCCGTCCTATCTCTTGCGAGGTTGACGTACTGCCTGGCCCTCACGGAGCATCTTTGTTCACCCGTGGTGAGACCCAGTCATTGACTTCTTGTACCCTGGGTACCAAGAGCGATGAGAAGATTGTTGACGACGTACTGACTCAGGGTCGTGAGCGCTTCCTGTTGCACTATAACTTCCCTCCATTCTCTACCGGTGAGGCTAAGGCTCAGCGCGGTGTTGGCCGTCGCGAGATTGGTCACGGTCACCTGGCATGGCGTGCATTGAAGGGTCAGATTCCTGCAGATTATCCTTACACTGTTCGTTTGGTAAGTGATATCCTGGAGTCAAATGGTTCTTCATCTATGGCTACCGTTTGTGCAGGTACTCTGGCACTGATGGATGCAGGTGTTAAGATGATTAAGCCTGTATCTGGTATTGCTATGGGTCTGATCAAGAACCCAGGCGAGGAGAAGTATGCAATTCTGAGCGATATCTTGGGTGATGAGGATCACCTGGGCGATATGGACTTCAAGGTAACCGGTACCCGTGACGGTATCACCGCTACCCAGATGGATATCAAGTGCGACGGTTTGAGCTATGAGATTTTGGAGAAGGCATTGCTGCAGGCTAAGCAGGGCCGCGAGTATATCTTGGGTAAGATCACCGATTGCATTGCTGAGCCACGTACCGACCTGAAGCCACACGCTCCACGCATTGAGATGATGATCATCCCTAAGGAGTTCATCGGTGCTGTAATCGGCCCTGGTGGTAAGATTATCCAGGGTATGCAGGAGGAGACCGGTGCTACCATCTCTATCGAGGAGGTTGACGGCGTAGGTAAGATTCAGGTAGCTGGTACCAACAAGGCTTGCATTGATGCAGCTTTGGCTAAGATTAAGGCTATCGTAGCAGTTCCTGAGATTGGTGAGGTTTACGAGGGTACTGTTCGTAGCGTAATGCCTTACGGTGCATTCGTAGAGTTCCTGCCAGGCAAGGATGGTTTGCTGCACATTTCAGAGATTGACTGGAAGCGTCTGGAGACCGTTGAGGAGGCTGGCATCAAGGAAGGTGACAAGCTGCAGGTTAAGTTGCTGGAGATCGATCCTAAGACCGGTAAGTTCAAATTGAGTCGCAAGGTGCTGTTGGAGAAGCCAGCTGACTATGTAGAGCGTCCACAGCGTGAGCGCCGTCCTCGTCCAGAGGGCGAGCAGGGTGAGCGTCGTGAGCGCCGTGACCGTGGCGAGCGTCGTCCACGTCCTGAGCGTCAGGAGAAGAAGGAAGATTAATTTCTTATCCTAATATATAAAAGGGTTGACCGTTGGGTCAACCCTTTTTTATTCTACATAGGCACTCCTGAAGGTTGAGGCTGGCAAGTGCTGGCCGTTCACCAGATTGGCTGTGGTGTAGGGCTGGAAGGCATACCGCACAAAATGCGGCTTTTCCACCTGCGGGCAACTGACACGCACTTCACTGCCGGTAATTACTGCTGTGGCCGGATAATACAAGCCATCGTAAGTGGCCACCTCGAAACCGCGTACCGGCATGCCGTCACCGGTGGCTAACTCCTGTGCGTAATCAAACTGCACCCGGATGGCATTTCCTTCCCGTACGGCATTCCGGAATAGCGGGCCGCTTGGAACCACATCCTTCCGGCCGTAGTCGTTATGCAGGGCCCAGCGAACCAGGCGTTCACCCAATGGCTTCTTCTGATGGTAATGCACATCCAGCGAATCGCCCAAATCGGTACTGACAGCCATACCCAGATGAGGAAGGTCATTCATCAGCCGGCGCTGAGAATCACGGAACCAGGGCCATGCGGGGCGGTTCAAACTGCTGAGTTGAACATAATAGAAAGGCATATCGGGTAGTTTCCATGCCTGTCGCCACGAGCGAACCAGCATCTGGAACATCTTCTCGTGCGATTCCACATTATGCGCGTTTGATTCTCCCTGGTACCACAACACACCATTGATGGGCAGGTGGGTAAGCATCTCCACATTGGCCTCGTACATGTAGCATGGTTCAAACGGATGTCGCTGGAATTTGCTGCGGTTCTCGCCCATGTTTACCTTGGCACGCTCGCGGTTCCAATCCATCAGGAAGTCATTATTACTCCAGTCGTTCAGAATGGCAGGCAGTTCCAGTTCCATGGTGGTACGGTCTATCCATGACTCGATACCCGACCCGCCCACGGCATTCTGAATGATGCCCACGGGCACCTGAATGGAATCCTGCAGCGCCTGGGCAAAATAATATCCTATGGCACTGAATGCAGCAGCCGATTCTGGATTGCACTCCTGCCAGGTGGCGTGTGTCATGTAGCGCAGGTGGTTGATGCTGTCCAGCAATTCGGTTGGGAACGGATGGTTGTACGTGTCACTCAGCCACTGGTAGTTGAGCAGGCGTATCCGAGGGTTTCCTGCTTGGGGGATATCCTCTTTTCCTGTGGAACAATCCTTCAGAGCAAACTGCATGTTGGATTGTCCCGAGCACAGCCATACCTCACCCGCCAGGATATCTTTCACGGTCACGTGCTGTTTATCAGTCTTGACGGTCAGGGTATAAGGTCCGCCTGTTTTCAGCGGCTGAAGGGTCACTGTCCAGGTACCATCGGAAGCGGTGGTGGTGCGGTGCTGCTGTCCGGCAATGCTTACCGTAACCGGGTCGCCCACATTGGCTGTTCCGTCGATGGTCAGTTGGCGGTTGCGTGGCAGAACCATGTGGTCGGAGAAACACTCTGCCAGTTTTAATCCTCCGTAGTTTCCCGTTATGGCACTGTACACCACCTGAGCCATGATTCGGCTACCCTCCACATTGGGGTGTACATTGTCATGCAGCAACTCGGGATGGCGGTGAAGTGGGGTATAGAAATCAATCAGTTCGCAGTTACCGGCTTGTGCCACGGTGGCAATCGCCTCGCGGATCTGCAGGTTCCAGTCGCGTGTACCGCTCTGAAAACGGTAATGGGTATTCCGCTGGGGAGCAATCTTAGCCACCAGAATACGGCACTTGGGATTAAGGCTGCGCACGGAATCAACAAGGCTGAGATAGTCACGCACAAAATCCTCCCGGTAATGCGGCCAGGAACGGGGGTCGGTGTCATTCACACCCAGATGAATGACGGCGATATCGCAAGGTCGCTGCATGGCCAGATGATACTCCTCACTGGCCATATAGGGACGGAAGGCGCGGTTAATAAGGGTGGCTCCGGGCTTTCCGTAGCGAATCACCTCATAGCCGTCTCCCAGCATCTGTTGCAGGATGGCCGGATAGGATTCGGTATCGGGGTTTTCCAAACCGGTGCCGTAAGTGATACTGTTGCCCAGGCAACTGACCTTTATCTTACCCGATTGTGCCATTGCGGGTGTGGCGGGCAATAGGAGCAATAGCATGCCCCATAAAGCCAAAAACCGGAAATTGATCATTTGATGATGTGGTTTTATTTGCTAAAGTTTGCCGCCTTACGGAACCGTGATTCCATATCACCGAACAGCAGGCGGGTATCTACACTCTTATATACAATAATGTCACGTCCCTTCTTGGAGAAATCATACAATCCCTCATCGGTGATGAAAGGGGCAGGAGTGGTTTCGTAGAAACAGCCGGCAGCACCGGGTTCAAAAGTGGTGGTCAGTGTACTGATCAGACACAGAGGGCTGTCACCAAGCACGTAGGTATCGGCCATTCGGGCAAAACCGCCCAATTTGCTGGTCAGGTATTCGCCAATCTTACCCAGTGGGGCAATCTTATCGTCCATCTCGGCAAGGCTGTACATGCACTGGCGATACACATCGCGTGGAATCTGCCATAAGGCCAAGTCACTCTGATTGAATACCACCTTGGCGGCATTCACATCCAGGCGCAGGTTATACTCTACCAGGTTACGTCCCACATTGTGCTGAGGGGGGAACGGATGGCCGAAGTTGTATTCCTGGCCGCCAATCCACAGCAGCACCACGTTTTTGGAGATGCTGGGGTCCATCAGCCATGCCGATGCAATGTCGGTCAGCGGACCTCCGAACAGCAGGTACAGCGGCTTCTCGGGAGTAGCTTTCTTGGCTTCGGCAATGATAAGCTTGGCACCTTCTGAAACCACCGGTGTCTTCTCATCTGTCATCGGCAGTGGAGCACCTGGCTGAATGTTAATCTGTCCGGCCTTACCGCACAATTCGGCAATCTCCTGGGCACGGCTCACCGAAATCTCGGCATTGTTTTTCTTGGCTTCGTCTTGCTTCTGGTTCCACGCACCCTGACTGCCCACATGGGCACCCACAATACCTCGCACGTCACTGCTGGTACACAGCAACTGATGTACCAGGTGGAAAAGACCGTCGCCGTCGCCACACAAATCATTATCTACAAGAACCGCAGTTCTTGGGCCACGTGGGGCACCGGGCATCTGTGCATTAGCGGTTCCCAAAGTCAGTGCAGCCGCTACGGTAAGGATGATTTTCTTCATAGGTATTAAATTTTTATATTTGGCATGAGCAGGAAGTTTCTGCATGATGCAAAGATAGTGAAAAATGTTGATAAAAGAAATATGCAATGAAAATCCCTCCCCAAAGCCATCGGTTGACGACTTGGTGGAGGGATAAACTTTCAGTAATAGTTAGGGATTATCGGGTTTGCAGATAAGTCACATGGGTTGAGAGATATTCTTCAACACCGTGCTTACCGTCTGCACCACCGATACCACTCTTCTTCACACCGGCATGGAATCCTTGTATGGCCTCGAAATGGAAACGGTTTACATAAGTCTCACCAAACTCCAACTCACGGCAACAACGTGCAGCGGTATTAATGTCGTTGGTAAATACAGAAGAAGCCAAACCATATTCACAATCGTTAGCCCATGCCAGTACTTGGTCGAAATCTTCCCACTCTATGATAGGGAGAACAGGGCCAAATGTTTCCTCGTGAATAATATCCATATCCTGGGTGCAGTTGTCCAGCAGGGTTGCTGCATAGAAATAGCCCTTCTCGCCAACGCGGTGGCCACCGCACAGTACCTTGGCACCCTGCTTGATAGCATTGGCCACCTTTGCTTCTACGCTTTCCAGTGCACGCTGTTCTACCAGTGGGCCCATATCGATGTCGTCGGCAGAGAATGGATCGCCCACCTTAACTGCTTGGAACTTCTCGAGCAACTTAGCGGTAAGTGCTTCTTTTACATCCTTGTGGATATACAGACGCTCGGCATTGTTGCAAATCTGACCATTATTGCCAATACGGCTGTCGATGATGGCTTGAGCAGCCAGATCCAGGTCAGCATCTGGGAAAACAATAACTGGAGCCTTGCCACCCAATTCTAGGGAAACCTTTGTAATATTGTTGGCAGCAGCCTTCATGATGCTTTCGCCGGCACCTACTGAACCGGTAACAGAAACGATGTCAATCTTTGGACTTCCAGCCAGGGCGTTACCAATGACACTACCCTTACCGGTTACCACATTGAACAGACCGGCAGGCAGACCTGCTTCGTGAACAATCTTGGCAAACTCGGTACAGTTCTCAGGAGTGAGCTGTGCAGGCTTGATGACGATAGAGCAACCTGCAATCAGGGCAGCACCAGCCTTACGTGCAATCAGGAAGAATGGGAAGTTCCATGGCAGGATACCGGCAACCACACCGATTGGCTTCTTGCTCAGCAGGATGGTTTCGCCGCGGTTGTCGCTCTGGATAATCTCGCCTTCAATATGACGGGCAAACGAAGCCATATAATCGAAATACTCTGCAGTGCAGACAACCTCGGTAGTTGCCCAGCTGCGGGTCTTGCCCTGCTCACGCATGATGATTTCGATAAACTCGTTCTGACGTGCGCGGATGCCTGCAGCAAATTTCTTCAGGTAAGCTGCACGCTCGCATGCAGGAACCTTTGCCCACTCTTTCTGGGCAGCCTTAGCTGCATCCAGTGCTTCTTCCACATCTTCAATGGTACCTTCTGGCTGACGGGCAATCACCTCTTCTGTGCTTGGGTTCAGCACGTCAATCCACTTGCCCGAACGGCTCTCAACGAACTTGCCGTTGATGTACATCTGTAAATCTTTCATGTTTCTATATTTTATAAGGTTTTACTTTACTTCAATGCTGTTTTTGCCCTCATGCAGCGGATAGGTCTTGCCAGCCCATACAAATGAACCGCTAACCTGTGCTGGCAATTCAATCTCTGCAGTGAAGAACTCAGGTGCTTTCTTGCCCTTGCCGTCTTTCTTGTATTCGTATGCCACGGTGATCTCACCCTGTGGGTGAGGCATGCTGCCGCCAATCTTCTTGATATCGCCCAGATGAGGCTCAATCTTCACGGTCTTGAAGGCAGGAGAGGCACTGTCGATACCCAGCAGGGTACGGAAGAACTCGATGTTAGGACTTGCACCCCATGCATGGCAGTCGCTTCGGGTACCATCCACATCACTGGTTTCGCCCCAGGTAGTCAGGCCCATGCTGATGTTCTCACGCCAGATATCCAGCCATTTCAGGTAATCGTCACCCAAACCTACCTTGGTCAGTGCCTGGTGCAGGTAGAACTTGAAGTAAACGGTACAGTAATCCAACGTCTCGTCGGTCAGCATCTTGTTGGCCATATCCAGAGCCTTGCTGCCGTCTGCCAGACCGCACAGGATAGCCAGTGCCTGAGCATGCTGAGAGAACTGGTTCTTGTCGGTATTGTTGGCATATAATCCCTTGCTCTCTACCCAGTAAGCCTTGTTGATGGCATTGGTCAGCTGAGCTGCCTTGTCGGCATATTGCTTAGCCATGAATGCATTGCCCTGACGCTGTTCCATGTCGCCTAGCATCTGGTAAGCATACAGCAACTGCAGATCCAGAATGCTGGTACCGCCATCGTTGGCTGCTGGCTGAGGCACACCCATCTGCCATCCCTTGTTGTAGCACCAGTCGGTGAAGTTCCATCCAGGCAGACCGCTTACACGTCCGTCTGGCAAGGTGTATCTGCTAAAATAGTGCAGAATCTGCTCAGCGCCAGGAACCAGGTCGAACACAAAGTCCTGATCGGCACCATACATCATGTAGTCATGCAGGGCATAGATGTAGTGCAGGGCGTATGGTGTGATGTACTGAGGCAACTCGCTAGGTGCGCGGCCCATGGTGATACCTTCTGCATTGCGGCTCATGTCTGCCTGGCGCAGGTAGTTCTTCATCAGCCGGTCATCACCGGTATTATACAGGGAAACCAGTGCCTGGATACGGGTGTCGCCCAGGTACTGCAATTGCTCGTAGAAAGGACAGTCGGTATAGGTCTCGATGGCACACAGGCGGGCAGTACGCCAGCCAATCTCCATCATCTTCTGCAGTTCCTGATTGTCGGTGTCCAGTTTAGCTTTCAGCTGGAATGGGTATCCTACGAAAGTGCCATAAACATCGTTCAGTACCAATGGCTCGTCCTGAGTTTCGATGTGAAGGTTCACATAGCGCCAGGTACGCCAATCCAGTGTGGTGAACGACTGGTTGTCCTTACCGTTTGAGGTAATCTCGTCAAATCGTCCCACGAATCGCTTGCCTTCCACCTCGTTGCGATTGCCCTTCTTGTTGCCGTTCTCACCGGTATACAGTGACTCAGCATACTGAATCTTCACTTTTGCTTGGGCACCCTTGCTCATATTCAGGGTAAAGAAACCGTTGGTTAGGTAATTCTGATCCAATAGGATGTCCACTTTCTGATGGGCAGGGACGGTAATCTCGCCCTGCTGTGCAGGGAATCCCTTAGGCAGTTTTATGCCGCCGTCCTTGCGCACTGTGTTCAGGCGCTGGTAAGTGCGCTCTACCTGTGGAAGAGTGGAGGGTACTAGTGGATGCCCCGAATATACGCCGGTACCGCTGGAATCGTCGTGAGGCGCTCCCATGGCATAAGGCTTGGCATCCTTCCAACCCTCCAGGGTATTGTCCGGATCCATCCAGTCGGCTATGTATTGGTTCATGTCCACACCTTCACCGGCTCCCAGAGCATAGTAGCCAGGAACGGATTGGCGGAGTGGGGTATAGGATGGGTCCTGGATACACTTCCAGGTTCCATCAGTATGCAACACCTTGGAGTCGCCCTCACCCATCAGGATAAAGCCTACTTGGATGGTGGCGTTAGGAACCGGTTTGAAGCGTCCTTCACTCCACACCTGTGCAGCTACCACATTCTTGCCGGATTTCAGGTAAGGAGCCAGATCGACTGTCTCGTAGTTCCAGTGCTTGGAATCGTTGCGGGCAGGACCCAGTGAAGCCAAGTGACCGTTGACATACAGCTTGTAGCGCTGGTCGGCTGATACATACACCTTGAACTGGGATGGCTGTGCGTTCAGGTTGATATCCTTACGGAAATAATACACGCCATACTGGTCGCGCTGTGAGTCAGGAACCTCAATCCAGGCGGCACTCCATCCTTCCTTCAGCATGTTGAAACTGGTACGCTGCTGTGCAGCCAGGATAGATTTCGCATTCGGGGCACCCCATTGAGCCTGTGCTGGCAGTTGTGCAGCCAGCAGCAGGGCAGATAATGCTATCTTATAAATTTTCATAGAAAAAATGCTTTTCGCAAAATTAGTGATTATGTTTGATTTGGCAATGCTATTCTCCAAAAATTATTTCACCTCAATCAACTGGACAGGACCTACCAGACCGGCTGGCTGCAGAGGACTGTCAGGATTATAATAATGTGAATCGGTGAAGGTAATCTTCTCTGGGCAGTTGCTCTGCTGGTCACCGATCAGACGGTTCACCCATACATTGGTTACCTTAACCTCCAGCTGGTTGTCACCTTCTTTCAGTAGGCTGGTGATGTCCACACGGAAAGGCTTCTTCCAGATGATGCCGGCAGATGTGCCGTTGACAATCACCTCGGCCAACTCATGCACCTCGCCCAGATCCAGGATGGCCTTGCCTTCCAGCTTGCCCACCTTCAGGGTATTCTGGTAATTGGCGGTACCTGAGAAGTACTTGATACCAAACTCCTCCGATTCGGTATAGGATGCCAGTCTGTCGAAGGTTGCCTCGGCAGGAGCACCACGCTTTTCCTGGAACTTCACTGCCCATGGGGTATCTACGGTCAGCAGGGTCTTCTCTACCTTGGCAGGCAGGGTAACCTCCATCTGCTCAGCCTTAACGCCGAATACGACGAATACCGCATCGTTAGGTGTCAGCTCCAAGGTAACGGTGGTACGCTCGCCCTCAATCTTATAGGATACTTCTTCAATCTTACCGGTTTCAGGATGCCATACCTGTGGCACGCGACCTGCGGTGCGGAATGAAACGGTGATGGTCTTGCTGTCCTCCACTGGACGGTTGATCCAGTAAATCTCGGCATGATCCAGTGTGCGGTGCAGGAACTTGATGCCCTCTTCTGTCTGGATGTCAGGCTGTACGCCTGCATTCTTCAGTACCTCTTCCATGGCAATGCCGGTTGAGACGTTGGCACGGTTGCTGTCCCAGATCTCAGCCACCAGCTGGTCGAACTCTTCCTGTGAGTCAGCCAATCCCAGAGGATGCTGAGGCTTCTCGCCACCAATCAGTGCACCAGCCTTAGCCAACTCTGCCAGTTTCTTCAGGATAGAAACAGACATGTATTCCACGTTCTTGTCCAGCCACAGCAGCTTGTACTGAGTGCCGCTGGCAGTAGAGTACAGGTTGCCGTTCTTGAACTGCAGCACCTTGGTCAGAGCGGTAGGGTTACAGTAGTCAAACTGATAACCGGCAGGAACAGTAGGAGCTCCATTGCCATAGAGGCTGGTGATGTTATCGTCCTCACCATAGTAGACCAGCACGTCAGCCAGGTTCTTGCCCTGCTGCAGCATGTAGCTGCGGCGTGACATGTAATCCACCCAAGCCACAGCCTGTTCTGCCCAGGTATCGTGACGGTTGAACCATTGGCCGATACCTCCCAGGCTCAAACCAGGAACATGCGCATCACTTGGCTGGTGAGCACTCTCGTGAATGACGAAGCGGTTGATACCCTCAGCCAACTCGATGTCGGCGATGGTCTTCAGGTTCTCAGGATACCAGCCATAGTACAACTCGCCCCATGCTGTCATGGATTCAGCTGCAGCAATGTTCTGGCCAAAGATGTGAGCTACCGAACCGGATTCCTTGTCGTCAGCCATGTACATCGTACGGATGGTCACACCGTCCTTGTCCTTGCCCAGCCATGGAGCGCTGCACCACATGGCACTCATTGGCACCTCTGCTGTCTCCTTGACCGCCATACCGTCGGCAGTGTATACACGTCCAGCCTCGTGTGCCTCGCTGTAACGGCCCTTCATGCCGTATTCCTCCTTGGCAATCTTAGAGATCAGGTCATAGTTGCTGGCAATCAGGTCGCCGATGGTCAGACGCCAGTCGCGCAGGAAAGCGTCGCTCTGCTCTGGACTTCCCACGATATCGCCGGTCAGTACAGGCAGCCACTGATGCAGGTCGTATCCGCGGCGGTTCTTGAACTCGTCAAACATGGCAGGTGTCCATGTCTCGTGCTCAGCCTCGTAGCTGTCGGTCAGCACATACTGGATACCCTTCTGGCCCACCATACCCTGAGAGGCCTCTTTATACATATCCAGATACTTGCGCATGTAATCACCGAATGCGATAGGATCCAGCTTGTCCACCTCCAGACCGGTTGCCTCGGGTGGTGCAGGGTGGTTCATCTTACCGGTCAGGGAGAAACCAAAGCGGTATACACGCCAGTTGCCCTCCGGTGCATCCCAGGTCAGCACGCCATTCTTAACCATAGAAGTCAGGTCGATGACATCGGTTGCCTGAGCAAACTGCTCACCGGCACTGGCAGGTGTAGCCATAGGTACATAGTGTCCGCCAGCAGCGTATGCAGCCTTTACCTCTGCCTGGTTGACGCGCGATGTGGTATACAGGTTGAACTCGTTGATGGTGCAACCCTTAGGTGCTGGTGCAGGACCGCCCATTCCGAACATCGATGGACCAGCAGGACGTGGGTTGTTCACTTTCAGACGGAAGTAGCGTGCGGTGGTAGCAGGCAGTGAGATGGTGCTCTGAGCCACACGTCCCGATCTTACCGGGCATACTTCCTTGTATTCTTTTCCGTCGTTGCTGCACTCCAGGGTCATGCCACCGTTTGAGCCGGCAGCCAGTACCATGCTGCGTACGGTAACATCCTGAGGAAACTCATACTGAATCCAGGAATAGCCTTGTGCACCCATCGGCAACAAAGGTCCGTTCATCAGATCACCGTCGGTCAGTTCGGCCATCGACACAGCATTGCCGTTTACGGTTACCTTGGCACCCAGCTGCTCCAGCGTCTTATCCTCATCGGTCAGTTTCAGTGCCACTACAGCCACATCCTCGTAGTATTCCTGGGTGTTGGCCTGTCCGCGTCCGGCAGGTGCAGCATTCTGGAACGCACCTGTGGTAGTGAATGGAGCAGGGAGCATGATGCTCTGGCTGCTTCCGCCGTTCACCAGCACTTCTTTCCAAACCAGTTTTTTCATGCCATCTTTTGGCTCTACCCAAGGGCCTCCGGTTGCACTCCAGCCGGGGGCTGAAGCCACGGTCATTTCCAATCCCAAGGAATCGGCTTTCTGTGTGGCATAGGCAAAGGCATCTTTCCAATCGTCGTGCATGTAAATCAGGCGCTGGTCAACGATGGTAGGCGTACCCAGTGCTGCGTCGAAATGATGGAAGCCGCCCAAACCGATGCGCTTCATCCATTCCAAATCCTTTTTGATACCATCTTTGGTAATGTTACCATTCATCCAGTGCCACCACACTTGGGTGCGGGCACTTTGAGGAGGGTTTTGGAAATTCTCCTGCAATTCAGCTAACGTCTTTTGTGTAGCCGCATTGTCAATGCCTCCGCTTTGGCAAGCTGCCAATAGCAAGGCTAATCCTGCAAATTTTAATGCTTTCATGATGGAATTGTATGTATTGTTTGTTCTGCAAAATTAATTAGAAATATCAGGTGAGCCAATGCCTCTTATTACCTATATAATATAAATAGTAAGTTGCTGATGATAGAAATAAATGTAAAACAATGTTTTATCTTTATGTTTTAGTAACCTTTTTAATGAAAGTGACAGAAACGGAACTCTATTGAACACATTTATTTATTTGAATAGCAGTCAATATATTGTAAGATAAATCTTGCCTAAAACTGAAGAATAGACTAATTTTGCACTCAGATAAAAATATCATGAAACATATTACATTTGTTATTTCTCTATTTCTGATTTCCATAAGTTTCTGCTCGTGTGGAAATCCAAGCACTGCTACCAAAAGCCAGTTGGAGTGCTTTGAGCAGATTCGGTGCGCTCTGGATAGTACTCACCATTACCGTCATCTTTTTGAACTGAAACTGCAGGACTATAAGCAGAAGGCTGCCGATGCTCCCAGTGTGGAGGCTGCCTATTACTATAATAAGCTTATTACGGAGTGCTATTATTCGTTCGATTCCGATTCGGCAAATCTATACATCAGCCGTAATCAGCAGCTGGCCGAGCAGAACAATCATCCGGAATGGGTGGTTGACTGCTTATTGCAGCGCAGCTATCTGAATAATTTCACCGGCTTACTGGAAGAAACAGCCAGCATGTTGAGGCAGGTAAAGGACATGCCAAAGACTCCTGTGCAGTTGCAAAATTATTATTTGGAATGCATCAGCTACTGGGCAAACAGAGCCATCTCACTGAATTTGCCAACCCCTGATCCCATGACCCGTGCCTATTCCGATTCTCTTCTGGCTATGGGAAGTGCCATTTCTGAACCCATGCGTCTTCATGCCCGTTTCTGGTCGGAGACTGATCCGGATAAGAAGCATGAGCTGTTGGTAGAGATGCAGGAGAAGATACCCTCTATAAACGTAGAAAACGAATGGTATTCCAGGTTAATTTCCGAGGCGGGAGGTTTAGCGCAGGTTGAGGGAAACCTGGAACTGGCCTTGCAGCTATTTACCCCGCATATCCTGATAGAATTGTCTAAAGTGAGCAGAACGGTTCCCATGCTTGCTGTAGTGTCGGGTATGGCACTTGAATGCGGTGAGTTAGAATATGCCGAGAGATTTCTGATGTCGGTATTGTCCATGCAGCAGGATTACCCCGACAGGGTTCGTTCCATGGGAACACCTTTATATACCAGTTTGATCAACCTGAACAGTGCCATCCAGGACAGGGAACGACAGGCATCCAGCCGTATTGCATGGCTTTCTGTTATTTTGGCTGTACTGTTGATGGCATCGGTTGTGCTCTTGCTGATGATTTATGCCCTGCTTCGCAAAAAGACCCGTCTTCAGGGCGAACTGCAACAGAAAATGCAGCAACTGGACGAGAAAACAGCTAAACTGGAGCAGGAGCACCGCAAATTGTCAGAAGCCAATGCCCAGCTATCCCAGCAGGACGTCCTGTTGAGAGAGGAACGCGAACACCTGGAAGAGGCAAATTACCTGAAGGAGGAGTACATCGGTCAGATGTTTGCCACTAATTCGGAATACTTGCAGAAGATTGCGGCATTGAAGAAAGACATTAACCGCAAACTGATGGCCAAGCAGTACGAGCAGGCCGTGCAGATGACTTCATCCAAGTCTGAGAAGAATGTTGAGGAGCAGCATGAGCTCTGGAACAAGTTTGATGAGATTTTCCTACAGTTGTTCCCCGACTTTATCGAACAGTTCAATGGCCTTTTGCGTCCCGAGGAGCAGATAACCCTTAAGGCCGGCGAGAAACTGAATACCGATTTACGTATCTATGCGCTGGTGCGTCTGGGTATTAACAACAGTGTTAAGATTGGTAAGATTCTGGGTTTGAGCACACAGACGGTTTACAATGCCCGCCAGAAGATGAGAGCGAGAGCCACCGAAAGTGAGGTGGAATTCCCGGTTCGGGTGAAAAACTTGAAAAACAAATAGAAAAGGGTTGGTCAATCAGACCAACCCTTTTCTATTTACTTACGCATAGCGTTAAAATATTCCTCCCACAGTTCCAGTTGCTTTTGGTTCTGTACCGGTGCCAGATGAGCGCCATCACGGAAATACATCATGCTGTCGGTACCTTTTGCGTATGCTGGCCAGTAAGGCAGATAGCCGCCGTTAGGATTACCCGTCTTGATGAAGTTGATCCAGTATTGCATCACCGTGCGGGTTAGGCCAGCATCACGTGGATCCTGCTTGTCGGCTGGTCCCCAAGAATGACCGAAGGTGTAGTTCAGCTCACCGGCATGCATGGTCAGGAACTTACGGTCGGTTTGCTGTCCGCGGCGGAACATGTTTGTTTTTGCCTGGTCGAAGAAGAACATATATACCTGTCCCTTACCCTTGCCTTCGGCAGTGCGTGCACTCTGCAGGTTGCCCCAAGCATAGGTAGGCCAGGCAAAGGCAGCTTCACGGAAAATGTCGGCATGTGCATCAAAGGCCTCCTGGTTGTTGCTGCCCGGATACATGGCACGGAACTTCTTCTGCCACTCTGGGTCAGGGAACGAGGTCTTCATCTCGTACTCGTACTGTGCAGGAGTGTAGCCGCCCAGGAAACCGGTAAACATACTGCCCTCGTCCGAGTTGGTACCTATCATTACGTTCACATCGTTATAATTACCAGCCTGATACTGCTTGTAGGCATCGGTGCTCAGCACATAGTCATCGTAGCATGGCCACAGCGCACCACCGGCACTGAAGGCCGCCGAGTCGTTCATAAACACCTCAGGATCTACCTTGCGCAGGTCTTTCAGTTTCTTTTTTCCCAATCCTAGACGATCCAGGTAAGCCTGGCCGTAAGCCTCGCTGCCTTTTACGTTTCGCATGGCATTGTTGTCGATGCGGGTGTCGGAAACAGGTACCATGTTACCGCCACTTTCCGAGATGGCACCGCGGAACAAGCCCTTGGCTAGCGGGCTCTGGCACAGCATAGCTACCGAGATAGCACCGGCACTCTCGCCCATGATGGTAATCTTCTCCGGGTCGCCTCCGAATGCAGCCACATTCTCCTTGATCCATTTCAACGCCAGAATCTGATCCATCAAACCGTAGTTGCCGCTGATGGCTCGTCCGTTCTCCTTGGCACTCTCCTCGCTTAGGGCAGGGGTAGACAGGAAACCGAAGCAGTTGGTGCGGTAGGTAATGGCACAATATACTATGCCCGCCTTAGCAAAGTTGTCTCCGTTCTGACTCCATGACTCACCAGTGCTGAAGCCGCCTCCGTGAATCCATACCAGTACCGGCAGTTTCTCGTCCTTGCTCTGGGCAGGAGTCAGCACGTTCAGGTACAGGCAGTCCTCGCTTACGCCCGGTTGTCCGGGGCGTGCAGGGCCCTGTGTCTGCTGGTAAGGCTTTGCCTTAAACTCGTTGGCCTTATACACGCCTTCCCATTTCTGAACGGGAACGGGAGCCTTCCAGCGTAAATCACCTACAGGTGGCTGGGCAAACGGAATGCCCTTGTAATGAGCCATGCCTTGTTCTACTACTCCCTCAACATCTCCCTGCGCCACGGTAGTGCGGGTGAGCTGTGCACTGGCCGACAGGGCCAACATGCTGCACAATGCTAGTGAAAAAAATTTCTTCATACTGTTTACTGTTTTAGTTTTGTGCAAAGTTACAAATAGAATGGGAATACTATAAATAAAATAAGGTAATTGGTATAGAATAGTAATACAATAAATGGTTTTCGGTTTGAAAATCATTGTGTTGTGTTTCGCTTTTAGTAATAGTAAGCCGGTAGGCCTATAACCGATAATGTCATGTTGGAAAGTAAGAATTCCGGCCCTCTGTCAACTTAATGCTCCGGCAGATTCCAGATACAAATGCCTTACTATTGTAAAATAATAAATGTATGATAATCATTATAATAGCTTGTTTAGAACCTTACTAAAACCATTCATAGAGGGACTTACCATCCATTGTACTCCTTAATTAATGGCTCTACCTTTGCAACCGAAGATTAACAATCGGTTTAATACAGAAAATACATGTTACATAGATTTGGTTTTAGAATACATTATTATTTGGTTGTTTTTATGGTTATAGTGGCCTGCGCGACGCAGGTGAAGGATCAGGAGGGCAAAAATGCTCTTCCTGAATCCGCCATAAAACAGGAAATATGTATTCTGCCACACCGCTCTTACCATCGTAGCTTGGCAGACTTTGATATGCATGAGTTCGATTTCCGGAAGGATGCAGACAGTATAATCCCAGCCGTAAAGCAATTGCAGAAAGATGCAGAAATAGAATACACCTCCTATTTGCCTCAGGTTCCCGACTGGATGGACAGCAAATACGCTAAGGATTCCCTTTACCGCAGTGCATACCTGGCGCTCGTACAGCATTATGTGGATGAATATAAACGGAATGGAATCGACTTCAGTGTCCTGTACGTTCCCCAAAAGGGCAGACAGACAGAATTTGCCACACTCGAAGAACTGGCGGTAGTGGTCAAGTGTCAGATTTGCGTTGTAGATAGCATGCCGACCGCTTCCGGGAACAACAGATGGATGATTATAGAAAAATAACAAATAATTATTAACACTTAAAAACTAATAGAATGAAACAAGAATTTCATCTGCTGAAACAGAGAGTGGCCATGTTGATGCTGCTCTTGGTGTGTTCAGTGGCAACCCTGATGGCTCAAGTAGCTGTCAAAGGTGTGGTTGTAGATGCAAATGGTGAGCCTATTCTTGGTGCCAATGTGCTGGAGGTGGGAACCACCAACGGTACAGTCACCGATTTTGACGGTAACTTTGCATTGTCAGTGAAGAAAGTGGGTGCAGAACTGAATGTCACCTACATCGGTTATGTGCCTCAGACAGTACCTGCTGCCAAGGACATGAAGATTACTCTGGCCGAGGATTCTGAAGCCTTGGAGGAGGTTGTGGTAGTAGGTTACGGTGTAACCAAGCGTAAAAACTTTACCGGTTCTGTGGCTACCATGAACGTATCGGACAGCCCTGTAGCCAATTTGGCTCCAACCAGTCCTACCGACATGCTTCGCGGTATGATTCCTGGTTTGAACATGAGCCAGAGCGGTGTGGCAGGTTCGGCTGCCAACATCACCATCCGTGGTGCCAAGTCGGTAGATGCTGCTAAGGATGCCAGCCTTTCCATGCCACTGATTGTGGTGAATGGCGTTATCTTCAAGGGTACCATGAATGATATCGATCCTAATATTGTAGAATCTATGTCGGTTCTGAAGGATGCCACCTCTCTGGCAGCTTATGGTTCTCAGGCAGCCAACGGTGTTATCATGATCACCACCAAGAAGGGTGCCATGGGTAAGCCAATGATTAATTTCCGTTCTTCTGTGGCACTATCCGAGGCTGCTTATAAGACTCCGCTGCGCGACGGTAAGGGCTATATCGAACTGATCAATGCCCGCCAGGGTTTGCCAGAGGGTTCTACCAACTGGATGACGTATCTGGAGAAGGCTAACTATGAGAAGGGTGAGGAGACAGACTGGATTGACTATTACTCACAGACTGGTGTTCGCCAGAACTATTCACTGAACATCTCGGGTGCTACCGAGAATATGGATTATTCGTTCGGTGGTTCTATCTCGGATAACGACAACTTTATCAAGGGTAACAAGTTTATCCGTAACACCGTGAACGGACGTTTCAATACCAAGGTCAACAAGTACATCAAGTTGGGTATGAACTTCAACTATGCCACCATGAAGATGGATGGTGTTCGTCCTTATACTTCACGTTATTTCTCTCCTTGGGGTGAGCCTTACCTGGAGGATGGTGTCACCCTGCGCCGATTCATTACCGAGCATACTGCCGATGACGTTAACCCTATGTGGCAGGTGAACGGTGGCGTAGATGCCCAGAGCCGTAGCAACAACATTGATTTGGGTGGTGAGGTTGAAATCCGCATCCCTGGTATCGAGGGCTTGAGCTATAAGATGACCGGTTCATATAATGTTCGCCAGAACCTGACCCGCCGTTTCTATCACGAGCAGTATTATATCGGCATGGGTGAGGAGTATACAGCTGAAAACTTTGACAAGCACTTGTCGCAGGCCAACGGTTACATTAACAATACCAAGAACACCTCGTTTGTCATGGATCACATCCTTACTTATACCAAGGATTTCGGTCAGCATTTCCTGAGCGTTACCGCTGTTTACACCCGCGACTCTAACAAGGTAGACGGCAGTCAGGAGTCGGGTTTGGACTTTGCCGGTTTGGGTAATACTACATTGGGCTTCTATGGCTTGAACAATGCCAAGACCCAAAAGGTAGACGACATTACCTACACCCTGCACAACAATGTAGGTTATCTGGGTCGTGTAAACTACTCTTATAAGGATACCTATCATTTCAATGCCTCTATCCGTCGTGACGGTTCTTCGGTTTTCGGACGTGACAAGAAGTGGGGTACCTTCCCTGCTGTAGGTGTGGCTTGGTCAATCTCTAACGAGAGTTTCTTCCAGAAGGCACTGCCATGGGCAACAAATACCAAGATTAAGGCTTCTTGGGGTAAGAACGGTAACCAGAGCTTGCAGCCTTACCAGACACTGTCACAGATGAACGTCGGTATGGCTGGCGGTTATACCGCATACTTTGGCAATGAGGTAATCTTCGGTCAGTCGATGAGGATTCTTGGTAACCCTATGCTGGGTTGGGAAACTACCACCTCATGGAACTTTGGTTTGGAAACCGACTTGCTGAAGGACGGACGCATCCACTTTGAGTTGGATGCTTATACCGCTAACACTACCGATCAGATTTTCAACCGTACCATCCCTGTAATGGGTTCGGGTATGAGCACCCAGCAGAGTACCATGGGTAAGATCAACAACTGGGGTATTGAGGCTACCTTGCGTACCATGAACATCCGCAAGAAGGATTTCTCTTGGTCAACCAACTTCCAGTTCACTCTGAGCCGTTCTATCCTGAAAGAGCTGTACGGTGACGGCAATGACGATATTACCAACGAGCTGTTCCTGAACCGCTCTTTGGGCGCTATCTATGGCTATGAGTATGACCGTGTGGCTCAGGTAGAGGACACCCAGTATCTGCAGGCAAACGGTGGAAATCCTGGCGACCCAATGTATGTGGATCATGACGGTGATGGTGTAATCACTCCTAACGACCGTGTCATCCTGGGTTTCAACACACCATCCTTCCTGCTGAACATGGGCAATACTATCACCTGGAAGAACTTCTCGCTGTACTTCCTGTTCTCAGGCACTTTCAGCGGTGGCAAATACGGTGTGGATCGCAACAACAATGCCTTTGTTTCTTACGAGAACATGGCTTACCTGAATGCTGAGAATCATCCGTTCTGGACAGAAGCAAACCGCGATATGAAGCACGTGGGCGCTACAGCCGACCTGTCTAAGTTTACCGGTATCCAGAAGTACGGTTTTGTACGTCTGCAGGATGTGAACCTGTCGTACAACTTCAAGGGCAACTGGATGAAAAAGGTGGGCATCAATAGCCTTCAGGCATATGTATCAGGCTCCAACCTGTTCTTCATCGCTCCTGACTGGGAGTTCAGTGATCCTGAAGTTCGCAGCAGCCGTGCCTCACAGCTGGCTCGTACTTACACCTTGGGTTTAAATGTTAGATTCTAAATTAGACAACAGATATGAAATCATATAACTATCTTTTGGCAGGTATGCTGGCCTCTGCAGCGCTGGTTTCCTGCAACGACGATGAGTTCTTGGAGGAGCACCCAAAGACCATCTATACCGTAGAGACAGCATTCGAGAAGAGCAGTCAGGTGGATGCCGCTCTGGCTCGTGCCTACATCGCATTCGACTATATGTTCGGCTGGCACAACTTGTACATGGAAGGTTCAGCAGCAGCTAACATCCTGGGCGGTAACGGAACCGACTGTATCGACAGCGGATTTGGCGATCCTGCCATGGCTTCGGGTTCGTTCTCTAATTTCCAGAACCTGAATTCCAACACCGGTGATTTTAATACCTTGTGGAACGAACTGTATCAGCTGGCTTCCTATGCCAACATGGTGATGTATGGTGCGGAACTGGTGGATTGGGCAGATCCTGTCGATAAGGATTATGCCATTGCACAGGCCCGTTTCTTCCGCGGTTGGGCTTACCTTCGCCTGGGCGAGTGCTTTGGAGGTGTGCCTATCGTCGAGGAGTACAGCGACCAACTGAAGTTTGACTACGAGCGTTCTACACGCGAGCAGACTTATGCATTTGCCATTGCCGATCTGGAGGCTGCAGAGAAGGGCCTGCCTGAATATCCTAAGCAGGATGGCCGTGCTTCGAAGGGTATTGTCAATCACTTCCTGGCCGAAGCTTACCTGGCTCAGGGTGTGGAGAAGGGCGACAACTCTTTCTTTACCCGAGCTGCCGAGGTGGCAGAGAAGGTGGTGGCTGCTCATCCGCTGATGACCGAGCGCTTTGGTGTGCGTGCTAATCCTTCGGATGGCGGCAGTACTGGTTTCCTGGGTGTGGCCAACTATCAGCCTGAGGGCAATGTATATTATGACTTGTTCCAGATGGGCAACTATGACTACAGTGCCGGTAATACCGAGAGCCTGATGGCTGCCCAGAATGCCGATTATGACAATGCTTCGGTGAATGGCGGTACATATAACATGAACGGTATCACCGTGGGATGCGTGTACCGTGACCTGATTTGGAATACTGCTGAGGCTAACGAGGGTTCTGCCGGTCCTTGGCACGATAATCCAAACATCGATACCCAGAAGTACTATGGCGGTAACACTAGTGCCTATCTGGGTGGTACCTCATGGGGATTGGTAGGTACTACCGATTACTCTGATGAGGTGGTTTGGGAAGGTCAGTTTGACGATGATATGCGTAACTCGCAGATTGTACGCTGCAACCCTATCGTTTTGGAGAAAACCTCAAAGCATTATGGCGAAATCTGTAAGAAAGAGTGGCTGAATATTCCTTCACGTTTGATGCGTGTGTCTTGTAAGATTGCCATGCAGGACGGTTGGGGATGGGATGTACACCACACCATGGGTGGACAGAACTTTGCTTACCAGTATGGCCGTGACAACTATATTGCCCGTTCTGCTGAGACTTACCTGCTGCTGGCTGAGGCTTATATGCGTGCCGGTGACAATGAGAAAGCTACCAAGGCGCTGAACACCGTTCGTCTGCGTGCCAAGGCTTCTTATCTGTACAGTTCTGTCACCATGCGTGATATTCTGGACGAGCGTTGCCGTGAGTTGGCATACGAGGAGCATCGCTGGCCAACCCTGTTGCGCCTGGGCAGTACCAATGGCGTGAACGAGGATATGAAGTACCAGTTGGGCAAGTACACCATGTATGTGAACGACTTTGGTTTGCCAATGCCTGCACCGGAATGGAACCTGTTCCCAATTCCATTGACTGTAATCAACCTGAACTCGGGTGCTCCTATGGAGCAGAACAAGGGTTGGAATTAATTATGCCGTGTTAGTTTTTATATAGGTAATTTGAAATCTCAAGCCAAGGAAAAAACTTGGCTGAGATTTCTTTTTTATTCAATAATGCGTATATTTGCGGAAACAAAACACTTAGTATCATGAAAAGACGTACATTTATCAAGAGTTTGGGTATGGCTGGCGTGGCTATGGTTATGCCAGACAAGATGTGGGGTGTAGCTCTGGCTAATAATGCCAATGCCGTAGAGGAGATTGAGAGCATGGACGTGGTAAACCAGCCTAAGCCTGGCTATAAGGAGCAGGAAGTGTTCAAGAACGACGATGTGGTGATTCGCCAGATTGACGAAAACACCTGGGAGGGCAACGGTCACCTGATGGCCAACGAGACCATCTATCTGATCAAGGGTGCCACCAGTGCCATTCTGCTGGATGCGGGTACTCACATCCCAGGATTGAAGAAGATTGTAGAGGACATCGTGAAGATGCCTGTCACCCTGATTGCCACTCATGTGCATCCGGATCATACCGGCGATGCCATCAACGACTGGGCAGAGATTTGGATCAATGCGGCTGATGAGGTGAATGCTCCTATGTTCATGAAGGGCTATCCCGGCAAGAAGCTGTACCTGACCGACGGACAGATCTTCGACCTGGGCGGCCGTCAGATCGAGGTAATCTTTACTCCGGGCCATACTCCGGGTTCATGTGCCTTCCTGGATAAGGATAAGCACTACGGCTTCAGCGGCGACTCATTCGGTTCGGGCAACCTGCTGATCACTACCAACCTTACCACCCAGATTACCACTTGTCAGAAGATGAGTTACTTCCTGGACAAGTACGGCATTGAGAAAATGTATCCGGGCCACTACATGGGTGTGAACGTAGAGACTCCTAAGCGTGTGAGCGATATCGGTGAGCTGTGCCTACAGTTGCGTTCCGGCCAGGTTAAGGGCGAGCCACAGCAGGGCGGCATGCTGAAGAATGTATATGCCTCACGCGGTGTGCGACTGAACTATAACGATGAAGGAGTGAGATAATTGATAATGACAGGGGATGTGTTATTGTCATTCTGAGCGATAGCGAAGAAACGTGTTCGCCGTGGGAGCGTTAGCGAGGTAGGCAATCTTTCCTGGCTAGTAGGCCATCCGGTTTTAGTAAGATCCTTCGCTTCGCAAGCTTCGCTCAGGATGACAAAAGGGAACTTAGAGGATGACTTACAATAAAAAAGGGTGTGTCACTTTGACACACCCTTTTTTTTAATTCCCTGTAGGCGAGCTGTAAAGGATAACCCGCTCTGCTCCCACGCCACTGATGCTGACTCTGTTCTCGTCGCCGTTCAGATTCCGGCCTGGAACCCACTTGCCATCCTTAAATGTACCTTCTTCTATCAGATCGGTCATGACAGATCCTGTCTTCTTGGCATCCTTATGCTTGAAGTTGACTGAAACATTGATACCTACGATATAGAACTCATCGGCAGAGGTTTGGATAACCAGCGCACCGCTCTGTGCCTTCTTGGCCTGTGCAGCCAGTGCAGCGTTCTCGGCAGCCAGCTGCTCGGCACCCTGACCGTAGTTGAACGCTCTTCTGCGCATGGATGAGGTAAAGGTCAGGATGTAATCGCCCATCGGCAATTCCACACTTGGGTGCTCATCGGTAATCAGCGCACCTCTCATCTTATCCGAACCGTAGTTGGCCACCAGCATAGGCTGAATCTGCCCCAGGATACCATAAGCCTTACCCAAATTGTCAAAATCCTCATCGGATACACTCAGACCACCTTGCTTAGGACCATCGAAACCGAATGGAGCAAAGCCCAGTGCATCGTACTCGCCGTAAGCATACAGCGCCTTGGCCACATCACCCTTGCATTCTGGGATGAAGATAGGGTTCTGACTGCGGGCGAACTCACTCAGTACCCACTCGTATTCGTTGATGTAGATATCCGGTGCGGTAAAATCAACCTGTGGAGCCGCTGCACGCCAAACATCGATAACCTCTGGCAGTGGACTTCCCGAAGGATACTGACCTG
Organism: Bacteroidaceae bacterium; assembly: GCA_024401115.1. Classification (GTDB taxonomy): domain Bacteria; phylum Bacteroidota; class Bacteroidia; order Bacteroidales; family Bacteroidaceae; genus Minthousia. The sequence goes on from JAKSLP010000020.1 coordinate 37,293, forward strand.
GATGAGCCATACCCGGCTGACGGAGCCAGTTGTTTACGTACATAGGTATATTATGTGCCTCCTTGCCGGCAGCCACAATCTCACCTACATACTTACCGTAGTAGTAAGCCTGGAAAATCTCCTCGGTATATTCCGGGAAATCCAGGTAGTTGTCCGAGTTGGAATAGCTCTTTCCGAACACTTCTTCCCAAGTACCCTTGGTCTTTTGGCCGTTGGCAGCCCATACTTTCTCCAATTCCGGATACAGCTTGCCCTTGTGAGCGGTCAGATAAGCGGTCAGGTCGGCAGGCACCTGTCCTTTCCATGCCTTCTGAGCTGCAGGGGAATAGTCGCGGATGGAACCCAGGATACCCATCTCGTTCTCCACCTGCATCATGATGACAGTGTGATCAGGATCCACCTCCTTGATGTGTTTCATCAGTGCCACAAATGCGGCTTTATCGGCCTTCATGGCCTCCTCGCCGAAGGTAGAGAGCACATTCAGGTACGAACCGTCCTCCTTCTGTACCAATGGGTACTTCTTTGGGTTACGCTTGATGTAGCTTGGAGCATAGGTGGAATTACCGTTCTTCCAGCTGGCAAACCAGATCATCACCACCTTCATGTTATTGGCACGGGCGTTCTTGATGACATGATCCACCGAGGTGAAATCGTACTGGCCCGGCTGTGGCTCTACCACATTCCAGGATGCAGAGGCAATGACGGTATTGAAATTGCCTTTCTTCATCTGCTCCCAAACCCCGATCTGCTTCATGTAGCTCTCGCTGGTGCTGGTGGAGTTATGCAACTCGCCGGTGAACATGACGAATGGTTTTCCGTCGATTTCAAAATGGGTGGTTTCTCCCACTTTCACAACCTTGGGTTGTGCCCAGGTCGTACCGATGCAGAGAAGGCACGACAGCAGTGATGTAAGTAAATTTTTTCTTTTCATACATATATTATTAATTTGTTCCGCATTCACCTTACAAATATACACTATTTAATCGAAAAACTTACGCTTATTGGAGGACTTTACTCAGTCAGGGAGCAAATTTCTTGGTAAATAATAAGCCCTGATTCCATTTAGCCGATCAGCAGTTAAGATTTACTATCGCAACGAACCAAATCAGTTTACTATTTACCTAATCTATAATGATGATTTCCATTTGTATATAATAATTTTAGACTCCGGTACAGAACAAGAAGCAGCAGGATTTGTGGGAGGAATACTTTATGGCAATGCGTAAGTAAGAAAGATATAATGTCATTCTGAGCGAAGCCCAAGAGAATAAATAATGTCATTCTGAGCGTAGCCCAAAGACTAAATAATGTCATTCTGAGCGTAGCCCAAAGACTAAATAATGTCATTCTGAGCGAAGCGAAGAATCTTTCTAAACCGGATGGCCACTACTAGCCAAGAAAGATCCTTCGTTTCACTCAGGATGACAATGGGGGGAGGTTCAGGCGGTAATTCTGAATTCCCGTGGTGTTAAACCCGTATTTTTTTTGAAGAAGCGGGTAAAGTGCTGAGGGTGCTGAAATCCCAGTTCATAGCAGATTTCCGCAATGCTTAGGGTACCTTCCAGCAGTTTTTGCTTAGCCACATTTATGATGTGCAGCATAATCAGTTCCTGTACCGATTTTCCCGTTTCCCGTTTTACCATACTGCTGAAATAGCCTGGTGAAAGGCAGAATATGTCAGCGAAATAAGCCACATTGGGCAATCCCTGGCGCAAATACTTTTTTTGAGCATAATATTCGTGCAGTTCGTGGTCGAACCGGCTCAGGATATTCTGGTTGATGTCTTTCCGGAAGATAAACTGACGGTCGTAGAAGCGCAACAGATGCTCCAGCATCAGTTCGATGTTCATGCGCAGCAGATTCCGGCTGTGATTGTCCACGCTGTGTACCAGTTCATCCTGTATGTTTTGCAGGCATTGCTTGAAGAGTTGCATCTCCTGCTCCGACACATGAAGCGCCTCATTCGAATCGTAGGAGAAGAAACTGAATTTGGTGCGGATGTCTCTACCTAACTGGGTGCCCTGAATCAGCATGGGATGAAACAGGATTCCCACTGCCGTAGGCTGTACTCCCTCTTTCAGCTCTATGCCCACCACCTGCCCGGGGGCAACACATACAATCGATCCGTCGGTATAATCGTATGGTGTGCGTCCGTACTGGATGCTTCCGCAGTTGATGGTTTTCAGCATAATCATGTAGAAACCAAAGGTGGCCCGCTCGTTTGTCCAGCGTGTGGCTTGTTTAAAATCCACAACACTCACCAGCGGATCCAGTGTGGTGAATCCGAATTCACGATTGTATTCGTCAATGGTTTCAAGATGTTTAATAGCGCTCATAATCGTTTATTTTGTTGCAAATATAATGGTTTTCCGGCACACTCGCTATCCCAAATGTGGCAGATATGGCATTTGGGTATTTATCCGTGGCATTTGGGTAAGAAAGCAATGCGATTTTGACGTAATTTTGCATCGTTCAATCGTACAACAATGAAGAAATATTTAACCCGTTTATTGGTCATGATGACAATGATGATGAGTGCGGCAGGCGCCCAGGCGCAGCAGGCCGATGAGATGATTTTCCGTATTTCCGAGATTGAGGTATATCCGGAATACCTGCAGGAGTACCTCACGTTTGCCCAGAATGTGGGTGCCACCTCTGTCGAGAAGGAACCCGGTGTGGTGTGCATTTTCCCCATGCAGATGCAGCGTGACAGTTGCCAGATCCGCATTATCGAGATCTATACCGGCCAGGAGGCTTATAAGAGCCATATCGCTTCCAGTCATTTCCAGACCTACAAGCAGGGCACGTTGCATATGGTAAAGCATTTGGACCTGGTGGATTGCCGTCCCATGAATCCACAAACCATCGGTTTGGTATTCAAGAAATTCACAGAGAATAAATAATGAGACCTATACGAAGAACTGTAATTCTTGGCCTCTCCATGCTGCTGATGGCGTGTGGCGGGTCAACTGAAAAAATAGAGAATGATATGAACGAACCAAACAGTTATGAGAAGAAGAACATCGGTTCAGTGCTGGCCTTGTATCCATCGCCCCTGACCGTGATAGGGGCGACGGTAGATGGCAAGGTGAACTGGACCCTTGTGGCTCATGTGGGCGTGATGGGTCATGACCGTGTGATGGTAAGCATGAAGAAGGACCACCACAGCAATGTGGGGATTCGCCAGAACCGCATGCTGAGCATCAATATGGTAGATGAGGCCATGTTGCCCAAAGCCGACCTGATGGGTTGTGTGAGCGGTGCCGATGTGGACAAGTCGGGAACCTTTAAATACACCCTGCACAATGAAGTCCCCACCATCGATGAAAGTCCGCTGACCATGGTGTGCGAAGTCGTGGATAATTATCAGACCGAGACTTTTGATAACTTTATCTGCCGTATTGTAGGCACCTATGTGGCAGAAGAGGCCCTGAACGAGCAGGGTAAGATAGATTATAATACGCTGAAACCCGTACTCTTCGAGTTCCCTACCTATAAATACCTGCGCACAGGTGATGTGATAGGCGACTGCAAGAAGATGCACAAATAAGGCGACATAACCCATAGAACATTATAGCGTAATGAAACAAGTCATCCGACAATCTTTAGCCTGCATCTTGCTGTCTTGGTGTGCCATGACGGCAGGCGCACAAGTGAGCTATACCGATAAAGGACAGGCTGTCCCTCCTGAGACCGTGCCCATGCAGGCATCCGCCTTTGAAAATCACAACAATGTGGAGATAACCTGGTTGACCAATGCCGGTTTTTTGATCAATGATCATGGCGATTGCATTCTTATCGACCCTATGCTGCAAGGTTACGATCTGCCCCTGTTGCGCAAGGCACCCATTGCTCCGGCCGATATTCCAGCACTGAAAGGAGTGATGATTACCCATACCGATAATGACCACATGAGTCTGCCTACCCTGAAGGATCTGCCCCATAAGGACACCGAGTTCTACAGCACAGCTTTGGTGGAAAATGCCCTACGTGCCGAAGGCTTCCGTGCCAATGCCCGTAGCAACTATCAGCCTTTCCGTGTGGGCAACTTCGAGATTCAGCTGGTTCCGGCCTTTCATGCCTACCAGTACGATTTTCCCGGCATAGGCAAGCCGTTTGGCAAGGACGACTGCTGCGGTTTCCTGATCAAGACCAGCACGGGTAAGGTAATCTGGCACATGGGAGATACACGCTTACTGCCCGATCACTTGGATTTGCCTTGGACACCCGATGTCATTCTTATGGACTTGAGCGATCATTACTGGCATCTGGGCAAACACGGAGCGCAGGTCATCAGCAATCACTACAGGGATGCCCAATTGTTTGTCTGCCATTGGGGTACGGTAGATGCACCGCAAGCCGACACTTTCAATGGCGATCCTAATGAACTGGCAGGAAAAATTACCAATCCCCAGCGCATTGTGGTACAGGCTCCCGGGGCCGCCTATGTCTTGGCCGATTAACAACGGATTTGTATAACCCCTAAATTGCATGGAATATGAAAAATATGTTTTCACGCCTTTATGCCTTTCTGGCAGCATTCTGTCTGATGGCTTGCCAGACAGCAGTGGCATCAGTGGGGTGGAGGCTGACGCTCACCGACTGGTTCCTGAAGGCCGGTTCCTAAGTAAGAGCCTTTGGATTAATGCCGCCAAGCACAGTCAGCGCAAGTCGCTTTTGCAGCAATGGCTGAAAGAGAGGCTGTGAAATTAACCGATGTCGTGAAAAAGAACATGTATAGCAACCGGGTTCAATCTCAGTTGACCCTTGATGATCTGTTCTTGTGCTGAAATCCCTTAGTGACCTTAATGCCCCATGACCTTAATGGCTGCGCTTGTCATTATCTTGCCACTTTTATATAGATAATGACGGAATTTTGCATGGAATTTGTCATTATCTCGTTAATTTTATATGGATAATGACAAAAATGATAGAAATATTGCTATCTTTACACCCGTAAATCTAATTTCCGGAGCATGGATAGTTTAGTTATAGGTAGAGAATATGAATATGAACTCTTGAGCGGCACAATGAAGTCGCAGGAATCGGAGTTGGTGATTGTATATGGCAGGCGGCGTGTAGGCAAGACTTTCCTGATCAATCAGTTTTTTCAAAATTCATACACATTCAAGCATACAGGCGTTTTCAAGAAATCTACCGGTGTGCAATTGGAGCGATTTGCGGTAGCGCTGGAGGATTGTACAGGAAAGCCTGTTGCTGTTCCTGAAAATTGGTATAAGGCATTCGATTTACTTAGGGATTACCTCAAATCAGTACATACTACCGAAAAGAAAGTGGTGTTCATCGACGAAATGCCGTGGCTTGACACGCCAAATTCTGACTTTGTGGCAGCATTTGAGTCTTTTTGGAATGGATGGGCAGCTGCCGAGGGGAATATTCTCCTTATTGCCTGTGGTAGTGCCACATCATGGATGACCGATAAGTTGCTGGGCAATCAGGGAGGTTTGTTCAATCGTTCGGGTACTCGCTTGTATCTCCGTCCGTTCACCCTGAAGGAAACAGAGCAATATCTGCTATCCAGAGGCATAGAGTGGACAAGGTATGACATTGCTGAATGTTATATGATTATGGGTGGCATTCCATTCTACCTCAAGCAACTTAATGCACGGTGGTCGCTTACACAGAATATCGATAACATTTTTTTCAGGGAAAAGGGTTTGCTGTGGGATGAGTTTGACCATTTGTATCATACGCTGTTTCAGCAGGCGGATTATCACATTGCGGTTGTTGAGGCCCTGTCAAGGAAGAAGATGGGCATGACTCGGAAAGAAATCGCCCAGGAGACTGGCATCTCAGACAATGGAAATTTTGGGAAGATACTCAAGAACTTGACTGACAATGAATTTATTCGTCCATACAACTATTTTGGCAATAAAAAGCGCGATACCATCTATCAGTTGGCCGATTTCTATAGCATGTTCTACTTTGCTTATATCAAGGATCAATATGGGCGTGATTCTCATTTCTGGACAAACAGCATAGATCTGCCATCCCGAAGAGCTTGGGCAGGATACATGTTCGAGCAACTTTGCCTGTACCATATAGAGCAAATCCGTAAGGGAATAGGCATAGCTGCTGTGCAATGCGAAACTTCGGCATGGTTCAGCAAGGGCGATGCCGATGCGAAAAAAGGTGCTCAGATAGATTTGCTGATTGACCGCAGGGACAGGGTGATCAATATCTGTGAGATGAAATTCTCTGTCAATGAGTATGTTATCGATAAAGCATACGATGAAAACCTGCGCAATAAAATAGAGGCATTCAGGAGTGAAACCAAGACCCGGAAAGCCCTGCAGGTTACAATGATTACAACCTACGGTGTGAAAAAGAACATGTATAGCAACCGGGTTCAATCTCAGTTGACACTTGATGATCTGTTCTTGTGTTGAAATCCTTTTTGACCCTTAATAACCCTACACGGGCAGTGTCAGGTGGGACCGGATTTGGAAGAAGTTTCCCATGGATTTTGCTGAATAAAAATAAATTATTCAGTACATAAAAATGCAAAACTTTACAGCCTCCGTTTCAATACGATTTTAATTATGTTACCTCTTACTCTAATATATCATAGCTACAACATTGATTTACATCCGCTTTAACACCGATTGTATATCGTCTGTATATGGGGAGTAAAAAGGGCCTTGAAGCGAAGGTGAAAGAGACTTAAAGCGAAGGTGAAGCGGACTTAAAGCGAAGGAGGAAATAAGTTCTACGTGAGCGAAAGAGAGCAAAAAAGAATTAAGGATTATAGAATATGAACAGAAGTCCGACTGTCCGCCTTTCAGGATGACTCCGTACAGGCATCTATAAGTCTTGATTCCGAAGACTTATAAGTCCTTCGCTGAAAGACTGCGCAGTCTTTCGGGACAAGACTTATAGGAGTGTTGCAACAACGACTTAATGCGACGCTTGCGAAAGTCTTTGTATTAGTAAGATGTGAATGGAACAATACTGCTGTGCGGATCTTCCGAGATGTATAATAAGGAATCACAATCCTCAGACATCAGTATCCAAGCGTAAATTGTCAGTGTGTCTTTCTGAGTATTTAAAATAATAGCCTTCCCTTCGCCATATTTGCAGTCCGTTCCTCTTTCATAGCAGAACATCATTTTATGGATGCCACATGACAAAATGGAATCTTTATTATCCGTCTTTTGGATTATATATTCTCTTAATGATTTTTCCATTCTTTCTTTTCTCATGTGTTCCTTATCGGGTATTGAACATGAAAAGACAAGAATGCATAGAAAAATAAAGAAAAACAGTTTACTCATGGATTTTAATTTAATTCATTGCAAAAATAAATGCATGCAGTCCAATAGGATTAGACTTCGGTCCCAAAGTTCAAAAAAAGAGTAAATTATTGTGCTAATGTTTAATTATTTTCTTATTTTTGTAGTGCGTTAACTTATGTATCAGCTATGCACACCCTAAAATACATATTCTTTATTTTTCTGTTGGCTTGTTTTACTCTGCCATTATTTAACTGTTCGGGTACAGCAGAGTCAGAAGATTTATTGCCCGAGTTGCAGCATGCAGAGGATATTATGTGGGTAAAGCCTGACAGTGCTTTGACCATACTGAAGAATATGCAGATTCCTTCAAAAAGTGATAGGCTTCAATACTCAGCATGGTGTATGCTGATGACTCAGGCTCAGATAAAGAACGGAATACTGGTAAGTGACGATTCCCTGATAAAAATAGCCTACGACTATTTCAAGGATGATAAGAATAGTTATCATAGGGCATTGGCTGCTCATTATAGGGGCATGGTGGCTTATCATGCCGGAAAAGATTCGGTAGCTTTACATTCATTCCTGGAAGCAGAGCAGTACATTCCTCAAATAAAGAGTTATTATTTACCCAATCAGATTTATTACTGGCAGGGAGTGGTTTATCTGTACCGCTCCATGTTTGACTATGCCATAACAGCTTATCAGAAACAATATGAGTTGTGTGCAGCCAATAAAGATACGTTAAACATGGGATTTGCTCTTCGCAATACAGCTCGGGCCTATGTAAAAAACAATGATAGTGACAATGCCTTATATTGGTATGATAAAGCATTGTCGTTGTCTGAGTACAGCACGAATAAATGGCTAAAAAGTGATATACTACGTGAAATGGGAACGATGTATATTGCCAAAAGTGAAATTCAGAAAGCCAAAGACGTATTATGGCAGGTATATAACTCTGATTTGAAAAAAAATGACCTTTCAGAATCGGATCAAATCCCAAATTATCTGGATTTGGCACGCCTTTATGTAAAACTGAATAATGCTGATTCTGCATCTTTTTTCCTTAATAAGGCTTTGGAAACAAAAGGCATCAATATCTACCAGACTGGTATTGCGTATGACAAACTGCGTGAAATACATCAGGACATAACCAAAGATTACAAGCAGGCCTTGTACTATGGTCAGAAATATTGGGAAACAGAGGACTCTATCCGCCGAAGGGGAATGGAGGAGAGCATGGTGGAGATGCGTGAGAAATATAATCAGGTAAAGGTAATCAATGACCGAAACCAGGCAATCATTGAGCGTAACCAGACTATAAAGATTGCAATGAGTGTTGGCATAGTTTTGCTGTCCTTGATTATGTTGTATCAGTTTAAACTGATAGCCAAAAACCGGGAATTGCGCAACAAAGAAATGAAGGTAAAAGGATTGCTGTTGCAGATTCAGGAAAACCGTCAATTAATAGCGCTTAATGAGGAGGAGATTGAAAGTTTGAAAGAACAGAATGAAATAGAAAGTAACAGACTTGAGTCAGAACTTCAGAAGAAAAACCATGAACTGGCAGAAGAAATAGACCGTCTTCAAAAGGAATTGAAAACTCAACAGGATAATCATGTTGGGAAAAACAGCTATGAGGACTTGTCTGAGCGACTAATTAGGAAACAGGACAGAGAAGAGTTCTTGACTCTTCAAGTCTTAAATAGATTACCTTTGATAGCCGAGTTGCATAAGAAACCGCGTCGTATTGAGGATTACGAATGGAGTTTGATCTATAAGACATGCAATGAGTATTTCGATTTATTTGTGGTTCGGTTAAAGAAGGCGATACCTGCATTAAGCCCAGCAGAATTGCAACTTTGCTGTCTTATCAAGTTGCGTTTCTCCATTTATTATATGTCGGAGATGCTGTGCATTGATTCCAAGTCCGTGTCCAGAAGAAAGACCCGTTTAAAGGAGCATTTGCTTAAAACAGAGGCTGGAAAGGACATAATTTCTCTTGATTCCTGGATTCGTGAGTACTAGGTGGATTGCCTTGTACACATTTCAAAAATTTTATTTTCATTTTTGATTGATTATTATGTATTTAATGGTATGTACGTGTACATGCCAAGTACACTTCTTTTTGAGATATTCTTCTTACCTTTGCAGTGTGATTTATTCATAGAAACCATATTTCAAAATGAAGAATATTGATTTAAAAAAACTAATAAAGATAAGTAATCTAATAAAACTTAGAACAACTGGACCACCTCAAGAATTTGCTTATAAAGTGGGGGTGTCAAGATCAAGTCTATTTCTATACTTGAATTATCTCCGCTTTGAATTAGGAGCAGACATTATTTATGATAAATTTCATCTAACATATTTGTATATAGCGGAACCTGAAAGTTTATAGGAAAAACAAAAACTCTAGATTCATCGAAAATGAAAAGAAATAGGGAAATCCCTATGAACTATTAGGAATTTTCCTTTGAAATCTTTGACATTCATATCGTAAATTTGCAACAAACCAAAACATCACGCTATGAGAACGATTATCACCATATTGTTTCTGTCTGCCATCAGCTGTTTACAG
>JAKSLP010000021.1 GCA_024401115.1 Bacteroidaceae bacterium
TGGTACTGCGATGCAATGTGGGAGAGTAGGTAGGCGCCGTTTTCCAGAAGACTTCGAGACAGCAATGTTTCGGAGTCTTTTTTTGTTACACCTATTATAATATAAATCCCCCAAAGCAGATGCTCTGAGGGATTTGATGTTATTTCGAAAACTTCCGTGCCATGAGATCTTCCAACTGGATAAGTTCGTCACGATAACCTGCAGCTTCAATAAACTCAAGATTCTTGGCTGCCTGTTCCATCTTCTTTCGGGTTCTACTGATGGCTTTTTGAAGTTGTTCTTCATTCATTATCTGTAAGATAGGATCGGCAACCAAACTGTTTTCCATGTTCTGTGGAGCAGAATAAATATGAGCAGTTTTTCCAGATTGGATACGTGACATGGCTTCTTTATCTACCTTGCCATCGTGAGCCATTTCATTAGCACTGATCAGGTCAGTCATTTGGCGCTTCTTCTTGATTTGTTGAGGAACAATACCATTTTCCAGATTATATTTCAGCTGTTTCTCTCTTCGTCTGTTGGTTTCGTCAATGGTCTTCTGCATGCTCTCTGTAATCTTGTCGGCATACATGATTGCCATACCGTTCAGGTTTCGGGCAGCTCGTCCCACTGTTTGGGTAATGGAACGGTAACTTCTCAAGAATCCTTCCTTGTCGGCATCCAGGATAGCAACCAATGATACTTCTGGTAAATCCAGTCCCTCGCGCAACAGGTTGACACCAATCAGTACGTCTATCAGTCCCTGACGCAAGTCGTCCATGATCTTAACACGTTCCAGTGTGTCTACCTCGCTGTGTATATATGTGCAGTTGATTCCTCGGTCAAGGAAATATTCGGCTAATTCCTCAGCCATTCGTTTGGTCAATGTCGTTACCAGTACGCGTTCGTCTTTTTCCTTTCTAATACGAATCTCCTCCATCAAATCATCCACCTGGTTTTCGCTTGGCCGAATTTCAATCACTGGGTCTAACAGACCGGTCGGACGGATGACTTGCTCGGCAATAATACCTTGACTTTCATTTAATTCATAGTCTGCTGGAGTGGCACTGACATAGATGGTCTGATGAGTCATTTCATGAAATTCATCAAAAGTCAGTGGCCTATTGTCCTTGGCTGCAGGCAGACGAAAACCGTATTCCACAAGATTCTTCTTTCGAGCCTGGTCACCACCGTACATACCTCCGATTTGAGGAACAGTTACATGACTTTCATCGATAACCAGCAGGAAATCCTTAGGGAAGAAATCCAGTAAGCAGTAAGGACGGCTACCTGGTGCACGTCCGTCAAAGTATCGGGAATAGTTCTCAATTCCACTGCAATGACCAATCTCACGAATCATTTCCAAATCGTAAGTCACACGTTCCTGAATACGTTTTGCCTCCAATGGTCTGCCGGTTTCCTGAAAATATTCCACCTGATGTGTCATGTCATCCTCAATCTGGTGAATGGCTCTCTGGGTGCTTTCCTTGGTGGTCATGAACAAATTGGCCGGATAAATCTTATAGCTGTCGAATCTGCTGATTCGCATGCCTGATGTAGGCTCTATCTCTTCTATACTCTCAATCTCATTACCCCAAAATGAAATGCGTAGAACGTGATCGGCATAAGCCAGATAGATTTCCACATTATCGCCCTTCACGCGGTATTTGCCACGTTCCGGAGCCAGGTCGTTGTGCACGTAAAGGCTATCGTTCAGTCTTCGGAGCAGTACGTTGCGGTCCATCATCATACCTACTGCGACTTCAATGACGTTGTTGTAGAAATCGCTGGGATTGCCCATGCCGTAAATACAACTGACAGAGCTGATTACTACGACATCGTTGCGGCCAGACAACAGTGCTGAAGTGGCCGAAAGGCGTAGCTTGTCGATTTCATCGTTGATGGCAAGATCCTTTTCGATATAGGTGTCAGTAGAAGGTATGTATGCTTCCGGTTGATAATAGTCGTAGTAGGATACATAATACTCAACAGCATTGTGGGGAAAGAAACTCTTGAACTCCCCATACAGTTGGGCGGCCAAAGTCTTGTTGTGGCTGAGGATAAGGGTAGGTTTGCCGATGTTCTTAATCACATTGGCGATAGTGAAGGTCTTTCCAGAACCGGTAACACCTAAAAGTGTCTGTGCTGGAAGTCCTTCCTGAATGCCTTCAGTCAATTGCTTAATCGCTTCTGGTTGGTCTCCCGTAGGTTTGTAGTCTGATACTAATTCGAACTCTGTCATGCCTTTTTCTTAATTATCGCGTAAAGATACACCTATTTTTATCAACAGCCAATAGCACCTACTTATTTATATTAAAAAAACATATAAACCTCGATTGGGAATTGTTCATTTCAAATCCTTTTGCTAAATTTGCACCATATTTTGTGAATATGAAAAGGATTGTATTTTCTACGCTGATTACTCTGTTGTTTCTGTCCAGTTGTGGCAGTTATAACAAGGTCTTGGTGAGTCGCGACTATGATAACAGATACGAGACTGCAAAGGCATATTATGCAGAGGGTCACTATCGTCGGGCTGCCAATCTGCTGGTAGACATGATTACCACGCTGAAGGGTACAGACAAGGCTCAGGAGTCGCTTTTCATGCTGGCTATGTGCGAATATAACGATGGAGATAACGAAACCGCTTCAACTTACTTCCGCCAGTTCTATGGCAGTTATCCAAAAGGTGATTTGAGTGAGTTGGCCCGTTATTATTCCGGTGTGGCTCTGTATCGTGCCACTCCAGATCCACGCTTGGACCAGTCGGCTACTACCGGTGCCATTGCAGAGCTTCAGACATTTATGGAGTTCTATCCTAATTCACAGTGGAGACCACGTGCACAGATTATGGTGGATGAGTTGCGTGACAAGTTGGTTGAAAAAGAGTATCTGGCAGCAAAGTTGTATTATAATTTGGGCTCATACTTTGGAAACTGCACCAGTGGCGGTAATAATTTCCAGGCTTGTATCACCACTGTACAGAATACATTAAAGGACTATCCTTACTCCAAACTTCGTGAGGAACTGTACATCCTGAACCTGCGTGCCAAGTATGAGTTGGCTAAGCAGAGTGTCAGTGAAAAGACAGAGGAGCGTTTCCGTGATGCCATCGATGAATACTACGGTTTCAAAAATGAGTTTCCGGAGAGCAAGTACCTGAAAGAGGCAGACAGAATGTTTGCCAATGCATCAAAGAATATTTCATCAGAAGAAGAATAAGAATAAAAGATATATTATGGATTATAAGAAGACAACAGCACCAAATAACACGGTTACCCGTGATATGATGGATCTTTGTGAGGAAACTGGCAATATTTACGAGACAGTAGCAATCATTGCTAAGCGTTCTAATCAGATTTCAAGCGATATCAAGACCGAGTTGTCCAACAAACTGAAGGAGTTTGCTTCAATGAATGACAATTTGGAGGAGGAATTTGAGAATCGTGAGCAGATTGAGATTTCCCGTTTTTATGAGAAATTGCCAAAGCCAACATTGATCGCTACCCAGGAGTTCATTGATGGCCGTGTATATTATCGTAATCCTGCTAAAGAGAAATGATACAGCGCATTCAGACACTTTACCTTCTTGCCGTGCTGATTCTGGTTGTTGCATGTGAATTCTGCACTGTCGGACGCTTTATCGGTGAGGGTGGTGAATTGTTAGGAGAGTTGGGTAATCTGACCATGAACCAGGCAGGGAATGTGACTTTCACACCTTGGGCACTGTTCATGCTTCTTTTGCTGGTAGCCTTGATTACAGCATTGGCTATCTGTCTGTTCCGTAAGCGCATGCGTCAGATTCGCCTGATAATCTTTTCCTCAATCCTGTTGGTAGGATATTACCTGGTCTATGCCTGGTTTGTTTATTCCTATCTGGGTGACGGTATTTCATTCCGTCCTTCTGTCACTGCTAGTTTTCCTTTGCTGGGATTGATATTCAACTATCTGGCAGCAAGAGCGATTGGTAAAGACGAGTTTCTGGTTCGGTCTTTGGACCGATTGAGATAAAAAGAAACAATAAGGGAAGCAATTTTGCTTCCCTTATTTTATGCTGTTATTTTTGGTTTTGAGAATGTCGAACAGATAGCCGACTTTTACTTGAATAGCAGAATTGGCTGATCGGCCGAAAAAGCCTTTCTTGCTGCTGTCGAAGATATCTGCCAGTCCATAATAGTAGCGGGCTTCTACCAGAAAATGACCTAGGTTCTTGTGGGATACCTGCATGCCGGCTCCTAATGCGATACCATAATCAAATGTATTGTCCAAGTCTCTACCGTATTGGTAGGTCACGTTGTTTGGGCGATTACTTGGATCCCAAGGTTCCTGACCTCCATAATTTTCAGTTTTTCCCAGATAAAAACCGGCCTGAGGACCTAAAAGAATATAGCCTTGAGCTCCGTTTCGTTCTCGGCCCCATCCCAGTCTGCACAGTAAGGGCAACTGGACATAGTTCAGTTGACAATTATACTGGTTCCCGCTTCCGTCATCAATGTCTTCCTTCCAGCCTAATTGGGAATAGTTGCACTCCAACTGGATGGCTGCGATACAGGTAAAATACTTTTCACAAGTATATCTGACGGTTGCTCCAAAACTTGGGCCATTCAGCGTTCCTTGCTTAATTGTGGGTTTGAATGAGACACTGCTCATATTGACGCCAGCGGAAAAGCCTACGGCTAAATCGCTGCGGGCATCCCCCACCTGTGCACTTGCCGGCAATGCGGCTAATGCAGCAGTAAACAGAACTGAGAATAAAGTCCGTTTAGAATTCCACATTCACTACTTTCTTATTAAAGTGTATAAATCCGATTTTCTGGTTCAGGAGACCGCTCCAGCTGTTGCTGCGCTCATAATCCATGAAACTCTGGGCAGGCTTCATGTCCATCTTATCCAGGTTGTATGCAAAGGCTGTTCCATATTCGGATAAGCCCTTCATCATATAGAAACTGCTGTCAAATCCGATGACTGGAACACTTGGCATCTTGGTTGGCATATCCTCCTTATACCAGTGCTTGTAGCTTCTGGCCAGAGATTTAGTTGCTGCATTGTTTGGATTTAGCCACCATCTGGAGAAGATGTAAGTGTCCAGAGCATAGAACTGAGATTTCAACTCTGATGCCAAGGTCAGCCATTCCTGGTAACCTAGAAGAGAGATGCGATATTTGGCATTATCCTCGATGAATTTCTTCCAGTCAGGTAGCAGTTTCTTCTGCAGAATCTGCAGGTTGGCTGAATTAGGCACAATCAGATTGCGCTTAACATTGCTTAATGTAGCCTTTATTGTCTTCTCGTCACTATCGATGGCCAAGAATTTGAAAGCAATGCCATTAGCAGTCAAGGCATCCTTTAACTCCTTGGTGAATTGTCCACGACGGGAGCTATTGCTAGCATCCTTCATGTCCAAAATGATAATGTTGGCATCCTTAAATTCTTTCAGAACATAATCATTTACCTTGTTGTAGGCAACTTCGGTTCCCGGATTAAACACGAAGAGGTAAGGACTGTTGGCTGTTTCTGCCGAACGGGTTACTAAAGTGATAATCCTGTTCTTCTTGGAGAATGCAGCCACCTTGGCATCAGATTTCTCAATCTGAGGGCAAAGCAAGAGGTTGGCTTCCAACAGACTGTTTGTCTTCATAAGACTGTCCATCTTTTCTTCGTGCTTGCCGTAATCCAAAATATGGATATCCATGTTGACACCCTGATGCTTCAGACTGTCCACAGCCAGCATAAATCCCTGATAGTACAAGCGTGCAGTATTGGCACGGCTGCGTTCCCTGCTGCTGAAAGGCAAAACCAATGCCACTTTCAGTTGCTTGAACTTCAGATTTGGACGATGGGTGTCAAATAACTCCTGATCGGTAGGAGTGACTTCCTGAACAATACGCTCGGTATGAAAAGGAATAACCAAAAAGGTTCCTTTCTTTAAGACATACGATGGGTCGGCCATTTCTGGATTGGCGGTACGCAACTCCTGCTCGGTGATGCCGTAAAGCTGACAGATACCGAAAATGGTTTCCTTTTTCTTCACTTTATGAATATCACGGAAATTCTCGGTAGCATCGGCAGGACGGTCGGTCTTGATAGTCTCAATACGTTTCTTCTGCTCAATTTGTCCTTCGCTTGGTGGTATGGCAATTGTTTTACCTGCTTGAAAGTTCGTTGAGCTTAGTCCAGGGTTAAGGTTGCAAATAGCCTCAGCAGTAACCTTGTATACCTGAGTTAAATGGAATAGCGTTTCCCCCTTTTGAATAGTGTGGTAAGTCTGAGTTTGTGGCTGCTGGGCAAAAGCTTGCAGACAGAACAGCCAAGTCATCAGAACCAGTGAAAATTGTTTCATTTTTCTTGTTGTTCAGAATTTTGGCAAAGATACGAAAATTATAGGACTCCATGGTAAAGGAAGAGAAATTTTTCGTATCTTTGCTTTTCAAAAATGCTCAAAGATGAAAGAAGACGAACAAATAAATGTATGGGGTGCAAGGGTACATAATCTTAAAAATGTGGATGTACAGATTCCCCGTAATTCATTGACGGTTATCACAGGCTTAAGTGGTAGCGGTAAGTCGTCATTGGCATTTGATACAATTTTTGCAGAGGGACAGCGCCGGTATATTGAAACCTTTTCTGCCTATGCCCGTAATTTCCTGGGAAACATGGAACGTCCGGATGTGGATAAGATTACAGGTTTGAGTCCCGTCATTTCCATTGAGCAAAAGACCACCAACAAGAATCCCCGCTCTACAGTGGGTACCACAACAGAGGTTTACGACTATCTGCGACTGCTCTTTGCCCGTGCAGCAGAGGCTTATTCCTATGCCAGTGGGGAGAAGATGGTGCGATATACAGAGGAACAGATTACTGACCTGATTCTTAACGACTATGCCGGAAAGAAAGTTGTGTTGCTGGCTCCTGTGGTTAAATCCCGCAAGGGACATTACCGTGAACTGTTCGAAACCATCCGCCGAAAGGGGTATCTGAGTGTAAGAGTGGATGGAAACATAACTGAAATTGCTCCGGGAATGCGTCTTGACCGATATAAAAATCATGATATTGAGATTGTTATCGATAAACTCATTCCTCAGGATAAAGATGATGTCCGTCTGAAAAAGAGTCTGGCCAATGCTATGCAACAGGGACAGGGTGAGATTATGCTCCTGGATGTGGTACAGAATCAGGTGAGACACTACAGTAAGCATCTGATGTGTCCCGTGACTGGTATCTCGTACCGCGAACCGGCTCCTCATAATTTCTCCTTCAACTCGCCATTGGGTTCTTGTCCTAAATGCAAGGGTTTGGGACGGGTTTCACAGATTGATGAGAATAAGATTTTCCCAAATCGACAGCTTTCGATAGCTGAGGGTGGAATCGAACCTTTGGGAAAATATCGTTCTGCCATGATTTTCTGGCAGATAGAGGCCATGCTGGCTAAATACGAGTTGGATTTAAAGTCTCCTATCTCAGAGTTTCCCCAAGAGGCGATTGATGAACTGATCAATGGCTCGGATGAACGCATCAAAATCAGCGCTGAGACCATGCGTAGCAGCAACGACTATTTTACCACATTCGACGGCTTAGCTAAATATATGACGGCCATGATTGAGGCAGCCGGCAGTGAGAAGGTAGATAAATGGGCCGAACAGTTCAATACCACCATCGAATGTCCGGTGTGTCACGGCGCCAGACTGAACAGAGAGGCGCTTCATTTCCGATTGTGGGATAAGAATATCCATCAATTGTCCGAAATGGACATTAATGAGCTGTACGACTGGATTGTTGAGGTGCAGAATCACCTGACTCCCCGTCAGGAGCAGATAGCCAGTGAGATTCTGAAGGAAATCCGTACCCGACTGAAGTTCCTGTTGGACGTGGGACTGGATTACTTAAATCTCAACCGTTCGAGTGCCGCGTTATCGGGTGGCGAAAGTCAGCGTATCCGTTTGGCTACACAGATTGGATCGCAGCTTGTTAATGTGTTATATATACTGGATGAACCCAGCATCGGATTGCATCAGCGTGATAATATCAGACTGATTAATTCTCTGAAGGCACTACGTGATATTGGTAACACGGTGATGGTGGTGGAGCATGATAAGGATATGATGCTGAATGCGGACTATGTGGTGGATGTGGGTCCGTTTGCAGGAAGAAGGGGTGGCCAGATTGTATTCCAGGGCACACCGGAACAGATGGTGAAAACGGATACATTGACCTCGCAGTTCCTGAATCATAAGCAGAATATTGAGATTCCGACAGAGCGTAGAAGCGGTAATGGCAAAAGTCTGATTTTGCGTGGCTGTAAGGGAAATAACCTGAAAAATGTGGATGTGGAGTTTCCATTGGGTAAGCTGATTTGTGTTACCGGTGTTTCCGGTAGTGGAAAGAGTACCCTGATCAATGAGACTCTGGAGCCGATTCTGTCTCAGAAGTTCTATCGCTCCCTGAAAAAGCCAATGCCTTATGATGAGATTATAGGCTTGGAGAATATCGATAAGGTGGTGAGTGTGGACCAGTCTCCATTGGGACGGACACCTCGCAGCAATCCTGCGACATATACCGGTATCTTTAACGATATCCGTGCTTTGTTTGTGGGACTGCCAGAGGCCAGGATTCGAGGATATAAACCCGGACGTTTTTCATTTAATGTGGGTGGAGGACGCTGCGATGCCTGTGGTGGAAACGGATACAAGACCATCGAAATGAATTTCCTGCCTGATGTGTTGGTGCCTTGTGAGGTTTGTCACGGCAAGCGTTACAACCGTGAGACTCTGGAAGTGCGCTTCAAGGGTAAGAGCATTGCCGATGTATTGGATATGACTATCAATCAGGCCGTAGAGTTTTTTGAGAATGTTCCTCATATACTGAATCGCATTAAAGTGCTGCAGGATGTGGGACTGGGATACATCAAATTGGGACAGCCTTGTACCACGCTTTCCGGTGGAGAGAGTCAGCGAGTGAAACTGGCCACTGAATTGAGTAAAAAGGATACGGGTAGAACAATCTTTATCTTGGATGAACCAACTACAGGCCTGCATTTTGAAGATATCCGTGTTTTGCTTCGTGTTCTCAACACGTTGGTAGACAGAGGAAATACCGTTGTTGTCATTGAGCATAATCTGGATGTGATTAAAACTGCGGATTACTTGATAGACATGGGTCCTGAAGGTGGCCGCGGAGGAGGAACGGTGGTGTTCCATGGCACACCGGAAGAAATGGCTCAATCCACAGTGGGATATACGGCTCCTTTTGTGAAAGAGGAATTGAATAACTTAAAATAAGAGTGATATGAATAAGTCAATTGTAAAAGGATTGTTGCTTTGCCTGATGATGCTTAGTGTCACTGTTAATGCGGATGCACAGTTGAACGAGATTTTCAATAAGGTTGTTTCCGCTGTGACCGGCCAGAATAAGGTTTCTGAAAAGAATATTGTGGGTACTTGGACATTTGTGGGATCCGGTTTGGAGTTTACATCCAAGAACAACAACATCCTGAAGGATTTGGGCGGTACTGCTGCTACCGTTGCAGCAGAGAAGAAATTGGACGGCTACTTGAGTAAGGTGGGTATTACCAAGGATAAGTTTGTCATTACCTTTGCAGAGGATAAGACCGTGAAAGTTACAACTGATAAGGGCAAGACTCACACCGGAACCTATACCATTACTGATGGTAAGGTTGTGCTGAAAATGAGTTCTTTAGGAAACGGCGTAGCCTGTATGACCGATGTGACAGCCAAGACACTTAAACTGATGGTGAAGGCTGACGGTTTGATTACTCTGGCCTCTACACTTTCCTCTATCGGTATTGCAAACAGCAAATTTAAGACCATTGATAAACTGCTGAAGAACTTTGATGGCGTGAATGCCGGACTTCAGTTCAGTAGATAAGAAAAAAGAAAAATCCCAGGTGAATGCCTGGGATTTTTTATTAGGTATAAAGGAATCGCTTGATGCTCTTTTTAGGAGTCTTTTCAAACTCCTCGTATCTTACCTCAATGGCGGTTATCTGCTCGTATGCAGGAATTTCTGCATTGAGTGCCTTGCGGTTGGCCTCCATTTGTTGTGCCATGGCTTCGGCATTCATGCCCTTTGACCGAACATCCTCAGGGTCAACATAGACTAAACCGACCAGTTTCTCGCCCCGTTGAACTACTACGCTTTCTACAACCAGAGGCATGTTATTCAACTTATCTTCAATTTCCTCTGGATAGATGTTTTGTCCGCTGGCGCCCAACAGCATGTTTTTGCTTCTGCCACGAATGGTCAGATTGCCGGCTTCATCCAGTGTACCCAAGTCGCCGGTGTGATACCAGCCACTCTCATCAAGGGCCTGAGCGGTGGCATCCGGGTTCTTGAAATAGCCTAACATCACGTTTGGACCTTTGGCTAAGATTTCACCGACAGTATTTTGTGGATCAGGGCTGTCAATCTTTAATTCCATGTTCAAAGCGGCCTTTCCACAACTGCCAGGCTTGAATTCCTTGAAGTCCTCGTATGCCAGGATTGGGGCACACTCAGTGGTACCATAACCCACGGTAAATGGAAAATGAATGTCATAAAGGAACTGCTCCACTTCCTGATTGAAAGCTGCACCGCCAATGATAGCCTCATAGAACTTACCTCCAAAGGCCTGAATCATCTGGTCGCAAACTTTCTTCTTGATCTTCTCGCCAATTACAGGAGCCTTCATCATCAGTCGCATGGCTGGAGTGTTTACCTTTGGCCAGACTTGCTTCTTTACAATCTTCTCCAGAATCAAAGGCACGGAGATGATGATTGCCGGCTTGATTTCTGCAAATGCCTGAAGGATAATCTTTGGGCTTGGCAGTCGTGTCAGGAAGAAAATGTGAACACCGCTCAGGAACTCATAAAGAAATTCAAAAGCCATGCCATACATGTGTGCCATAGGGAGGATGGAAATGACATTCTCGCCACCCTTCAAAGGAATAACCTTAAATGCAAACTGCATGTTGCTGGCCAACGCACGGAATGGTACCATAACTCCCTTGGAGTTTCCTGTACTTCCGGAGGTGTAATTAATTAAAGCCAGGCGTTCAGGCTCATCCATCACATAGCTGACATGCTCCGGACGGAAAAATTTTGGATATTTCTTACCGTATTGCAGGTTTAGGGTCTCGCGTGCATTGGTAAGTTTCTTGTTTCGGGATACCAGCAACGAATAGTCCGGTATATAGATGATACCCTCCACATATGGCATGGCAGACTCGCTGAGTGTCGGCCAAACCATGTCTCCAACAAATAACAGGCGTGACTCGGAATGATTGACAATATGGTGTACCTGATCAGCCTTAAATTCGTGCAGAATGGGAACAGCCACAGCACCATATGTGATTGTAGCCAGAAAGGCAACTGCCCAATGTGCTGAGTTTCGGCCGCATAGTGCAATCTTGTCGCCAGGCTTAATACCGCTGTTTTCAAATAAAATGTGTAGCTTTTCAATCTTTCTGGCTACATCTTTATATTGCAAAGTGGTACTTTTATAGTCTGTGAATGCGTCTCTGTCCCAATTTTTTTTAACGCTCTCTTGCAGAAGAGAGACAAAGCTTGGTAAATTATTTTCCATAATAGAGAGAATTTGTGCAAAAATACGCGTTTTCTCCTTTAAAAACAAGAAAACGCCACCAATATTGCATATTGAAGGCGTTTTTGTGCAATTTTATGAATAAATACGTTCTCCAAAGATAAGACTTCCCACTCTGATTAGGGTACTTCCTTCTTCCAAGGCAATCGGAAAGTCACCACTCATTCCCATGGATAACTGCTTGAAATCGGGGGCTTCTTCACCTATGGCTTGCTGCATTTCCTGAAAGAACTGATGGACTTTCTTGAATTCTGCACGAACCTGGTTCTGGTTGTCGGTATTGCTGGCCATGCACATGAGTCCGTGCAGGCTGATGTGAGTTAGTCCCTTCCATTCGTTGCCCGAAAGCACCTCTTGACACTCCTCAAAGGTAAAACCGTATTTCGTTTCTTCCTGAGCTACATGTAACTGTAGCAGGCAAGGAATGATACGACCACATTTTTCTCCCTGACGGTTAATCTCGTTCAGCAGTTTCATGGAATCCACTGCATGAATAAGTGAAATGAATGGAGCAATATACTTAACCTTGTTGGTTTGCAAGTGACCGATGAAATGCCATTTTATATCGGATGGCAGTACCTGCTGTTTCTCCACCAGTTCCTGCACATGGCTTTCGCCGAAAATACGCTGACCGGCTTCGTAGGCTTCCTGTATGGCGCTGGCCGGATTGTATTTTGATACTGCAACTAATCGGGCTCCCATTGGGAGCCCGTTATTGATTGCGATTATTTTATCCTTGATGTTGCTCATCTTTCTCATCCACTTTAAAACGATATACATCCATCAGTGGTGTTTCGGCTACACTGGCTATAACATAGTCCGCCATGGTACCTTTCATGCCTTCATCCAGTTTCTTTACGGCATCACGCAGATCGGCTGCCTGAACCAGGATGTAAGTGCTGGTTTTCTTCTCCTTGCCTGACTTCTCATCCAAAGTGATAAAGTTTAGTTTGGTCTTAAACCAACGGTCAGCCGATTCTTGATCGGTGAAGAAAATCTCACTATAGTTTGAGCGCTTGATGTCCTGAACATTAAACTCGCCACTCATAAAGGGTTCCATCTCTTCAATGATTCGGGCTTCAGCCTCAGTGAAACTCAGTGCATCTACCAGATAAGGCTCTGTGGTTGGTTTAACAGTACCATCCTGTTGAGTCTTATCATATTTAATCTTACATTCAAACCAATTTGCCATAATTTCTTTATTATTTTATGCAAAGGTAAGTAATAAAAACGGAATCGACAAGTAACCTATTCCCTTCTTTTGGTGGAGGGGTGGACTTATTGATGGCCTCTCAGACGCTTTTCAGCCAAGTCTGAGATGACTTCCGAAGCAATCTTATCGGCAGTAACTTCATCCAAACCAATCTCTTTGATGAGTTGTTCCTTGACGATTTTCAAATCCTCATAACCCTGAGTGATGGCAATCTGGAAGTTGTTACCTGTTCCGTTTACCATCTGCTGGTTGTAAATCTTGTTGATGACAGGAGAAGCCTTCTGTCTGAACTGGCGGCGGAAGATGGTTGACAGCTTGTCCTTGATGGAATCAGAAACGGCCCATTCCTCATCGGTGTAGATGGTATCACCCAGGAAAGCAGCTAAAGAATCCTCATTGATGCCATATTGCTGGCGGGCTTCAATGACACTGACGGTATTATCGCTGTTCATGGCAGGATCCACATGTTCGTATGGTTCTGTTTGATTGGCATTGCTCAACCAGATTCCGATTGCAGCCAAAATACCAACCACCACCATGATAATAAGGCTGTTGCGCATCTGCTGCAACTTTGTCTGACGGGCTAGTGCGCTTTTCATTGTCTGAATGCTGACAAAACGCTTCATTGGGTCCATTTCCAGACAGCGGCTGACGATGCTCTTGTATTTGAAAGGCAACTTGCCGTAAGAGAAGATGAACTCGATGATCTTACCCAATGCATAAATGTCCGCACGCTGGTTGATGGTTACATTATCTTCCTGAAGTTCTGGAGCAATGTACTCTGAGCGGTCTGGCCACAATTCCTTTCTGATACTCAGATACTGTGAGCCGGTGGCGAAAATTTTGATGCTCTTTCCGCTCTTGGTCAGCAGAATATTGTGAGGATTCAGATCGATCATGTAGATGCCTCGCTGATGAAGGAAGTTCAGCACATTCATCAGTTCATCAATGATGCGGTCTAATTCAGATTGCTGGGTCACAAATGAAGGGTTGTCTGCCATGAACTCATATAGTGAAATCAGGGACAAGCGCTCCATCATCATAGAACCGTCTTCTTCCTCAGAGGTGATTTTGAGGATATTGGGATGGCTCAAATCCCGGGTGGTCTCGTGCTCCAGTTTCCAACATTTTGAGAACCCCAACAGTTCTTTATTTTCTTCTTTGGGACGCTTTATTAC
This sequence comes from Bacteroidaceae bacterium, assembly GCA_024401115.1. Classification (GTDB taxonomy): domain Bacteria; phylum Bacteroidota; class Bacteroidia; order Bacteroidales; family Bacteroidaceae; genus Minthousia. The sequence continues at coordinate 13,967 of JAKSLP010000021.1, forward strand.
AATTCTCTTATTGTCTTGTGACTCAACCCAAAGTACAGCTGCTGCATTGCTCGCCAATTCAATGGATTGTCCACTTTTAAACCTAAAGGTGTCTGCCAAATTCATGATTCGTTTCTTTTTTATCCGGGTGCAAATTTACATCTATTTTTTCAAATAATATCCGCAAGAACATTTTATTTGATTTTGATTTGCATAGTAACTGCGAAAGTGCTAATTTTGCAACTCGATTTTTGAAGAAATAGTTTAATTTTAGCGTTTTTATGCCGAAAATTTCAGTACGTGGCAATGCAATGCCCGAATCTCCAATTAGAAAACTGGCTCCTTTGGCCTTTGCAGCCAAGGAACGTGGTGTTCATGTTTATCATTTGAACATTGGTCAGCCTGACCTGCCTACGCCACGAGCGGCATTGGATGCTATTCGTAATATTGACCGTTCCATTCTGGAATACAGCCCTTCACAGGGATACCTGAGTTACCGTACCAAACTGGTTGACTATTATAAGAAGTACGACATCAATGTCACTCCTGACGAAATCATTATTACCAGTGGCGGTAGCGAGGCTGTGTTGTTCGCATTCCTGGCTTGCCTGAACCCTGGCGATGAGATTATTGTTCCGGAACCCGCTTATGCTAACTATATGGCATTCGCTATCAGTTGCGGCGCGGTGATCCGTACTATTGCAACAACCATTGATGAAGGTTTCTCTCTGCCTAAGGTGGAAAAGTTCGAGGAACTGATCAACGAGCGTACCCGTGCCATCCTGATTTGTAATCCTAACAATCCAACCGGTTATCTGTATACCCGTCGCGAGATGAACCAGATCCGTGACTTGGTAAAGAAATATGATTTGTACCTGTTCTCTGATGAGGTTTACCGTGAGTTTATCTACACCGGTTCTCCTTACATTTCTGCTTGCCATCTGGAAGGCATTGAGAACAATGTGGTACTGATTGACTCTGTATCAAAGCGTTATAGTGAGTGTGGCATCCGTATCGGTGCATTGGTGACCAAGAACCCAGAGGTTCGTAAGGCTGTGATGAAATTCTGTCAGGCCCGTTTGAGTCCTCCACTGATTGGTCAGATAGCAGCTGAGGCTTCTCTGGATGCGCCTGATGATTATATCCGCGATACATATGATGAGTATGTTGAGCGCCGTAAGTGCCTTATTGATGGACTGAACCGCATTCCAGGTGTTTATTCACCTATTCCTATGGGTGCGTTCTATACCGTTGCCAAGTTGCCTGTAGATGACTGCGAGAAGTTCTGTGCATGGTGCCTGAGCGAATTCAACTACGAGGGTGAGACTGTGATGATGGCTCCTGCCAGTGGTTTCTACACCACGCCGGGTGCTGGACGTAATGAGGTGCGTATCGCATATGTGTTGAAGAAAGAGGATTTGATCCGTGCTTTGTTCGTATTGCGCAAGGCTTTGGAGGCTTATCCTGGAAGGACTGAATGAATCTTTCGTTATTCATAGCAAAAAGAATATATGGTAGCAGGACGGACAAGAGTGTGTCACGCCCTGCTATTAGTATTGCTACCTTGGGTATAGCCATTGGCCTGATGGTCATGATTGTTTCCGTGGCTGTGGTCTTAGGTTTTAAGGGGGAGATCAAGAATAAACTGACGGGTTTCGGTGCTGATCTCCAGATTGCCAATATGGAATATGCCCACAACTATGAGTCTCTTCCTGTGGCGGTTTCTGACAGTCTTCTGCAGCAAATACAGGCTTATCCGTTGGTGGAGCATGCCCAGCGCTATGTAACCAAACCTGCTATTCTTAAGACGGATGAGCAGTTCCGTGGCATCGGTTTGAAGGGTGTGGGACCTGAATACGATTTGTCTTTCCTGAAGAAATATCTGGTGGAAGGTGAGATTCCTGTTTATAGCGATACGGCTGCCAGCAATAAGATTGTCATTTCCAGAACCATTGCCCGGGAAATGATGCTGAAACTCAATGAGAAAGTTTATTGCTACATGATGGGGGATAACGTTCGTGCACGTCGCTTCGAGATTGTGGGCATTTATGAGACTCATCTGGCGGAATTTGATGCCAATCTGGTTCTTACCGATTTATATACAGTCAGACGCTTGAACGAGTGGGAGGAAAAACAGGTGACAGGTGTGGAAGTGCGGCTGAAGGATTACGGGCAACTGGATGAGGCTTACTCTCATTTTATGGGTGAGTTCAATACCCGACTGGATGAATATGGCCAGTCTTATTGTACTTCTACCATCGAGATGTTGTATCCTTCTCTCTTTGCTTGGTTAGGTTTGCTGGATACCAATGTCTGGGTAATCTTAGTCTTGATGCTGGCCGTAGCTGGTTTTACTATGATTAGTGGATTGTTAATCATTATTTTGGAACGAACCAACATGATTGGCATTCTAAAAGCTTTGGGTGCTCAGGACAGGACAATCCGCAGTGTTTTCCTGAACTTTTCCGCCATGCTGATAGGTAAGGGTGTGGTGTGGGGCAATATTCTGGGACTTGGTCTTTGTTTTATCCAACAACAGTTTGGCGTAGTTCACCTGGACCCAGAAACCTATTATGTGGATGTGGTTCCCATTCAGATGAACTGGTTGCTTTTCTTGGGCTTGAATGTGGGTACTCTTGTAGTTTCAGTCCTGGTTCTGGTCGGTCCAAGTTATCTGGTTTCCCAGATTCATCCAGCCAAGGCCATCCGTTTTGAATAACCTTTATTTTCGTAGAAACTTGTCCTTACGGGTCATCTCGTGGCGCATGTACAGATAGAAATTCTGTATAGGGCGTGTCAGCTCATACCACCAGAGGCTGAAGATGAAAGTGCGGTCATTGACACTCTTGCTCGACCGGTAGAGTGGGAGGATGCTTCCTACGGTTAGGGCTATCAGACAACATGCCGACAGGACAATGAGCAGGTAATTCAATTTCAGGATACCTAAGGTCAGAAAAAGAGCAGATTGCAGATATGCCAGATAATTAATAAAGGTGTGTAATCTGAAAAATCGGAGCGCCCATTTGCCGGTACTGTTGAAGTTTTGGCATGTCTCCTTAAAGAACACCTTATCTGTAGTCCATGTCTTTCTGCGGAAAGGAGGGTCCTGTTTCATCACTGCTTTAGGGTCGCATTCCACTCGGGTTTGTGAAGGCCGTGCCATCTCATTCACCAACAGTGAGTCCTCTCCACGGGCCAGTTGCAAGTTTTTGGCAAATCCGTCCTGTTCCATGAATACCGATTTACGGAAGGCCAGATTACATCCGTCACCGCGATAGGCTTTGTCGTTGTAGATGACTCTCGACAAGAAGTGGCAGTTTTCAATCAGTCGGTCAAAAGTGATTCTCCGGTTAAAAAAGCCGCTCTCCTTGGCATAGTTGGCGTATCCCAATACGATGCGGGTGGAGTCGCTGAAGTTTCTGGCCATCAGGCGCAGCCACTGGTCGCTCTGTGGCGTACAGTCGGCTTCGGTCAGGATAATCCATTCGTTGTGACTGGCTTTCAGTCCCAGGGTAATGGCCAGTTTCTTGCGGCTGATGTATCGTGCCGAGGGAAGAGTGAAGGTGTGGTAGAAGTTCTTGTATCTGAAACTCATTTCTTTAAGCACATCATCGGTGTTGTCCTCTGAACAGTCGTTCACCACGATGACCTCGAAATTCGGGTAATCCTGCTCCAGAATCACGGGCAGGTTCTGCTCCAACTGGTAGGCTTGGTTATGGGTGGTTATGATGACTGAAATAGGGGGGAGTTCTTCCGAGTATGTCACATTGCCCTTGGCCGACTGATCGTTCAGGTAAGCTAAACAGCCGTAAGTCCTCTGAAAAAGGATCTGTCTAACCAATACGGTCAGGGGAAGTGAAACACACGGAATGAGGGTGCTTAAAGAAATGAATTCCATTATACTTTAATCAAAATCTTCTGTTACATATCCAACTGGCAAGGTACGGCAGTTGTAGCTGCTTGCCATGATTTCACCGTAAGCGCCTGCTGAACGAAGGGCAATCAGGTCGCCGCGGTGGCATTTGTTCAGGTCAAAGCCTTTGACGAACACGTCGCTTGACTCGCAGATAGGACCTACCACATCGTAAGTCTCTACAGGTTCATCGCTGCTGATGTTCTCAACCTTATGGAAAGCCTGGTACAGGGCTGGTCTGATCAGGTCGGTCATGCCGGCATCAACGATACAGAACTGCTTGTGGTGACCCTGCTTTACATAGATAGTCTTGGTGATGAGGCTGCCGCACTGACCGGTAACGCTACGTCCCAACTCGAAGTGGAGCAACTGGCCCTCACGCAGTTGCAGATGCTGTGCGTAAGTAGCAAAGTAATCCTTGAAATTAGGAATTGGGTTGCCGTTAGGGTCTTGATAATCAATTCCCAAACCGCCACCGACATTGATGTGCTGAACCTTGATGCCCTGTGCCTCCAGACGATCCTGGAGTTCATTGATGCGGTTGCTCAAAGCCACGAAGTCATCCATTTCCAGAATCTGGCTGCCGATGTGGAAATGCAAACCGATGAAATTTACATTAGATAAGGTGGCTGCCAGATTGATGACAGTCTCCATGTCTTCCATGGCGATACCGAACTTGTTCTCTGCCAAACCGGTAGTGATGTTGGCATGAGTATGTGCACCAACATTAGGGTTGATGCGGAAGCATACCTGAGCCACCTTGCCCTTTGCTGCTGCCAGTTCGTTGATGATTTCCAACTCAGGAATACTCTCTACATTGAAGCAGAAAATATTCTCATCCAAACCCAGGTTGATTTCCCAGTCGCTCTTGCCCACGCCGGCATAAACAATCTTCTCAGGTGCAAAGCCTGCAGCAACAGCAGCCTTAATCTCACCGCCGCTCACGCAGTCCACTCCCAGGCCTGCCTGGCAGATTTCCTTAAGAACCTTAGCGTTAGCGTTCGACTTAATGGCATAATGTACACGGAAATTAGGGTAAAGACCAGCCTCTCTATTAATGGTCTCTAATGTCTCTCTCAATACTTTTGTATCATAAAAGTAGAAGGGAGTTTGCACTCCCTTAAACTTTTCAACAGGAAAAACGCCTTTCATGTATGTGTTTATTTATTATTGAACAGTGTGTCGCTCAGAGCCTGAAGAGCACGCTTCTTGTCTTCAGCCTTAATCAGGAATGAGATGTTGTAGTTGCTACCTCCGTAAGAGATCATACGTACAGGAATATCCTTCATTGCCTCTGTAGCCAGGGTCTCAAAGCCCACGTTGTCCCAGGTCAGGTCGCCTACCACGCAGATGATACACATGTTCTCATCGGTGGTTACGGTGCCGTAAGTCTTCAGTTCATTGATGATCTCTGGCAAGTTCTTGGTATTGTCAATACTCATCGATACGCCTACTTCCGAGGTACAAACCATATCGATGCTGGTCTTGTAGGTCTCGAAGATCTCGAATACCTTGCGCAGGAAGCCGTGTGCCAGCAGCATGCGGCTGCTCTTTATCTTGATGGCAGTGATGTTGTCCTTTGCGGCAACAGCCTTGATGCGTCCATGCTCGGTGACGTTATTAATGATGGTACCGGGAGCCGATGGGTCCATGGTGTTTAACAGGCGTACAGGGATTCCGGCATACGTGGCAGGCTGGATACAGGTTGGATGCAGGATCTTGGCACCGAAGTAAGCCAGCTCAGCAGCCTCCTCGAAGTGCAACTGAGGTACAGCCTCGGTCTTGTCAACAATACGAGGGTCGTTGTTGTGCATACCGTCGATATCGGTCCAGATCTGAATTTCCTCAGCGTTCAGGGCAGCACCCAGCAGTGAAGCGGTATAGTCGGAACCACCGCGCTCCAGGTTGTCAATCTCACCATAGGTGTTGCGGCAGATGAAACCCTGGGTGATGAACAGCTCTGCCTCAGGATGTGATTCGATGGCAACCTTTACGTGCTTGGCAATATAAGGCAGGTCAGGCTCACCGTTCTTGTCGGTACGCATGAACTCCAGTGCATCCAGCAGCACGGCATTAACGCCCTGCTCCTGCAGGTAGTTGGTTACCATGTTGGTGCTCAGGATTTCGCCCTGTGCCAGAACCACCTTCTCCTCAAACAGGGTGAACAGGTCCTTGCCGAAAGCACGGAGATAGTTGAACTTCGACTTCAGGAAAGCCTGGGTCTTCTGCTTGTATTCTTCGGTAGAGTACAGCTCCTCTACATGCTTCTCGTATTTCTTCTCCAAATGGTTAATCATCTCATTGGCACTTGCCGGATTGTTCTTGTACAGGTATCCGGAAATCTCTACCAGTGAGTTAGTTGTGCCTGACATGGCAGACAGTACAACCAGCTTGCGCTCTCCGTCAGTTATCAGTTTTGATACATCCTTCATACGCTGTGGGGTTCCCACGGATGTACCACCAAATTTCATTACTTTCATATGCTATATATCTGTTTATTTATTATCAGTATTATAGTTCTCGTTCTCTTCTGCCTCTGCCTTGTTGTCAGGGGTCTTGGCATTCTCTGCCATGTTTAGCAGACTCAGCTCATCCATGTCGAACGGACGGTTGAACTCATCCGTAATTTCGGTCATCATGTTGTCCTTGCAGCGGTACACGATGCCGGGGAACAGATTGATGAGCGCCAGGTTGTGGGTGGACATCACCACAGCCGAACCGGTCTCGCAGATGTTTCTCAGAAGCGTCAGAATCTGCTTGCTGGTCTCGATGTCCAGGTTTCCCGTAGGCTCATCGGCCAGAATCAGTTTCGGGCGGTTCAGGATGGCGCGGGCAATCACGATTCGCTGCTGCTCACCGCCGCTCAACTCGCTGGGCATCTTATAGCCTTTGTTGACCATGCCCACCTGTTTCAGCACTTCATCCACGCGGGGCTGGATTTCCTTCTGCTTCCATCCGGTTGCCTTCAGCACGAATTTCAGGTTTTCCTCCACCGTGCGGTCACCCAGCAATTGGAAGTCCTGGAAACAGATTCCCACCTGTCTTCTCAGTTCCTGCAACTTGGATTTTTTCAGTCCCTTGATATCGTAACCCATCACATTTCCATTACCATCCTGGATCTGAAACTCTCCGTAGATGGTTTTCAGGAGACTGGTCTTTCCGGCACCTACACGACCGATGATGTAAATGAACTCACCGTCATTTACTTGGAAATCCACATCGTGCAGTATGCAGTTGTCTCCCTGGTAAATGGATATCTTCTTGTAGTCTACTAACACTTTTCCTTTTATATTAGAGTTTAATGTTTATGCCATGTTGGATCGTGGCGTACCTGCAGTTCCTTGGCTAGGTCCTCGATGCGCAGTCCCTTTGCGGTCAGCAGTACAACCAGATGGTACAGGAAATCACTTCCTTCGTAAACCAGTCGCTCGTTGGTGCCGTTGGTAGCCTCGATGACTGCCTCCAGTGCCTCTTCGCCCACCTTCTGTGCCATTCGGTTGATACCGTCACGGAACAGGCTTGTGGTGTATGAACCTTCAGGCATCTCCTCATGACGCTTCTCCACAAAGTCCTGCAGATAGGTGAGGAACAACAGTGGATTTGCCTCGTTCTTCTCGTTCCAACAAGTGTCGGCACCGGTGTGGCATACAGGACCCACAGGATCAACCTTGATCAGCAGAGTGTCGTTGTCGCAGTCGTTGCTGATGCTCACTACATTCAGGAAATTGCCGCTGGTTTCGCCCTTTGTCCACAAAGTCTGGCGTGAACGGCTGAAGAATGTTACCTTACCGGTCTCGATGGTCTTCTGATAAGCTTCCGCATTCATGAAGCCCAGCATCAGCACCTTTAATGTCTTGTCGTCTTGAATGATGGCAGGAACCAGTCCGTCCATCTTTTCAAAATCAATGGTTTCTACGTTGATTTGCATATCGTGCAATAATTACAATCTTATGTTAATACCTTCTTCTTTCAAATATTGTTTCAGTTCCGGAATACCGATTTCTCCGAAATGGAAAACACTGGCAGCCAGTGCGGCGTCGGCCTTTCCTATCAGGAAAGCGTCACGGAAATGCTCCTTCGCTCCGGCTCCTCCAGATGCAATGACCGGGATGGTCAGTTCCTCTGCCAGACGCGCCAATGCCTCGTTGGCATAGCCGGTCTTCACGCCGTCATGGTTCATGCTGGTGAACAGAATCTCTCCGGCGCCTCTGTCGGCAGCCTCGCGGGCCCATTCAAACAGGTCCTTTCCGGTGTCAATGCGTCCGCCGTTCAGGTAGCAGTGCCAGCCTTCTTCAGTACACTTGGCATCGATGGCACACACACAGACCTGCGCACCGAAACGGCTGGAAATCTCATTGATCAACTCAGGTCGGCGGATGGCTGCCGAGTTGATGCTTACCTTGTCGGCACCGGCATTCAGCATGCGGTCCACATCCCCCAGCTCGTTGATTCCACCACCCACGGTAAAAGGAATGTTGATGGCAGCCGCTACGCGGGTAACCATCTCGGTAAAGGTTTTCCGTCCCTCGTGGCTGGCTGTGATGTCCAGAAACACCAGTTCGTCAGCACCCATCAGGCTGTAAGCCCGGCCCAGTTCCACAGGGTCTCCGGCTTGGCGCAGATCCACGAAGTTGGTGCCTTTTACAGTCTGTCCGTTCTTGACATCCAGACAGGGAATGATTCGTTTGGCTAACATGGGTTAGACTCTCTGATTATGCTTTTGTATATAATGATTAATCTCCTTCAGGGTGATACTGCCCTCATAGATGGCCTTACCGATAATCACCGAATGGATGCCGGCTCTATCCAGTGTTTCCACATCGCCCATATGGCGTACACCGCCACTGGCCATCAGCTTCAGGTTAGGATAAGCCTTCATGATTTCTTTGTACAGCTCCACGGCAGGACCGCTCAGCATACCGTCACGGCTGATGTCGGTGCACAGCACGCGGGTCACTCCGGCATCGACAAACTTCTGCAGGAATGGAATCAGTTCGTGATCGCTGTCCTCTTTCCATCCGTTGATGGAGATGTATCCGTTTCTTGCATCGGCACCCAGAATCATCTTCTCAGGACCAAACTCTTTCAACCATTTCAGGAACAGTTCCGGCTGTTGTGCAGCAATGCTGCCCACGGTTACCTGAGAGGCTCCGTTGGCAAAAGCCAGGCTGATGTCACCGTCAGTCTTGATGCCGCCGCCAAAGTCTATCTTCAGCGAAGTGTGGCGGTTCAGCAACCTTAGGGTAGGGATGTTGACAATATGCTTGCTGCGTGCACCGTCCAAATCCACCACATGGATGCGGTGAATACCATAGCGTTCAAACTCTTGGGCAACCTCAACCGGGTCGTCATGGTAAACGGTTTTCTGATCGTAGTCGCCTTGCTGTAGGCGCACACAATTTCCGTCAATAATGTCAATGGCAGGAATAATGTGAATCATATGCTAATCTCTAAGAAATTTTGGATAATCTGTTCGCCCACTTTGCCGCTCTTCTCCGGATGGAACTGGGTGGCAAAGAAGTTGTCGCGGTGAAGTGCCGCGCTGAACGGATGGATGTAATCGGTGGTAGCTGTTGTCCATTCACAGGTGGGGACATAGTAGCTGTGTACAAAGTACACGAAACTGTCCTCATTCAGGTTGCTGAACAGCGGAGACTTGAGGTCTTTCAACTGGTTCCATCCCATATGAGGCACCTTGTCCTCGTGGCAAACCGGCTGGAAGCGCTTCACGTCCACATCAAAGATTCCCAGACAATCCACATCGCCCTCTTCCGAGTGGCGGCACATCAGCTGCTGACCCACACAGATGCCCAAAACGGGCTGTTTCAGGTTGCAGATTACCTTATCCAGCTGGTGCTGGCGGAGATATGCCATGGTGGTGGCTGCATGTCCCTGTCCCGGAAACAGAATACGGTCAGCCTTGCTCAGCTGCTCAATATCGTCCGTGATGACAGGATTTATTCCAAGCCTGTTCAGGGCATGTACTACCGAGAAAAGATTTCCCGCATTGTATTTTACAATGGCTACTTCCATTCGTCTATTTTTTTGAGGCACAAAAGTACGAACTTTTACCAAGATAGACAAAGAAAAAGCCCTAAAACCACTGAAAAACACACATTATTTTTGTCGCTTCAGGAAAATATGGCGGTCGAAGCAAGGAGGCAGTTCTTCCTTGTAATGGGTAACCATCACCAGCGTCTTGTTTTTTCGCTGACTGAAGGTCTGTATGATTTCTTTCACCAGAGCACGGTTGTCCAGGTCGAGGCCGTGCAGCGGCTCATCCAAAATCAGCAGATCCGGGTCCTTGACAAAGGCTCTGGCCAGAAGAATCAGGCGCTGCTCGCCACTGGACAATTTCAGGAAGGTCTTGTCTTTCAGATCCTTGATGCCGAAGATATCCATCCAGAACTCACAGGTCCCCAGTTGCGATGGCTTTGGACGTACGTAAAGTCCCACGGAATCGTGCAGTCCGCTTGCCACAATGTCGATGGCTGGCAGGTCTTTCAGGTAGGCCCGGTGCATCTCTGGCGACACATAGCCGATATGGCGCTTGATGTCCCAGATGCTTTCGCCACTTCCGCGCTTCTTGCCAAACAGACGGATGTCGCAGGCATAGCTCTGTGGATTGTCGGCACATACCAGACTCAAAAGAGTACTCTTTCCTGCACCGTTTTCACCGGAAAGTGCCCAGCACTCACCGTACTTCACTTTCCAATCCAAATCCCTCAGGATGGTACGCTCACCGTAACGGATTGACACGTTTCTGAAGTCCAGTATGGCATCATCCTCCAGAGTGGAAGGGTCGGGAAGAACGGTGGTAGTATTGTAAGGATAATTTAGAATCTTTTCACGCTTCTCATCACTCAACTTGGCCAATGATTTAGAGGCCAGGCGTTCCAGGTATGACTCGCGGGTTTCCTTGTCTTGAATCGTACGGTTTTCCACTTCCACCACATGAGTGATGAACTCTGGAATCTCATCCGATTTGGATAAGATCAGGAAAATCTGAATCTCGGAAATGGTAGCCAGTTCACCCAGCAACTCTTTCAACTGGTCACGGGTTTGGGCATCCAAACCGATGAAGGGGTTGTCCATGATCAGGATGCGTGGACCGGTAAGCAGGGTCTTAGCCAACTGAAACTTACGAAGTTCGCCGCTCGACAGCAGAATCAGGTGCTTATCCAGCAGGTCCTCCATCTTGAAGATGCGGTAGATGCGCTGAATCAGTTCCGGACTTGGTGCCAGTTCCTTGTTCAGGGCATTCTTACGGGCCTCCTCCAACAGGTCGCCAACAATCGGCGTCTCGCTCAGGTCATTCTGGTTCCAGCGCTGCTGATAATAGTAAGTCTCGCGGTTTCCACCGGCATAATAACTGCCGTCTGCCTCACCGTAACTGTCACGGAAAGTGATATATTTTATATTCTCGTAAGCATGCTTTTTTGGCGATGGCGAGAAGTCGTATGCCGGTTCCGTCATCAGCAGCGGATGCTTACCCGTCAGCACATCCACCAACAGCGATTTTCCACCGCCGTTAGGTCCCACGATGGCGATATGCTCATCGGCCGCAAAGGCCAGGTTGATAGGATTGGAAAACCGGTAGTCGGGATGCCGTAAGCGTCCCTCCTGAATCACAATGGTATGATGTGTCATGTCAGATCGTCTTTTTGATTTTATCCGGATTTTTCTTGATGAAGTCCTTCCAGGATTTCACCGTACTGGTAGATTCCGGACGTCCCATTTGCAAATAGTGGCAATAGGCGGCAGCCAGGGCATCCGTGGCATCCAGATGGGTGGCCATGTCCTCCTTGGGAATCTTCAGGATACGCTCCAGCATACCTGCTACCTGTTCCTTCGATGCGGCACCGATTCCGGTCAGCGCCATCTTTATTTTCAGCGGTGCATACTCATGAATGGGCACTCCGTGATGCACCGCTGCAGCGATGGCCACACCCTGTGCACGCCCCAGCTTCAGCATACTCTGCACGTTCTTGCCGTAGAACGGAGCCTCGATGGCCATCTCATCCGGCAGATAGGATTCGATGATGCCCCAAACACGCTCAAAGATGTGCCCCAACTTCAGGTACGCATCCGACTCCTTGTGCAGGTCGATGATACCCATGCAGATCAGCTCCGCCTTGGTGCCCACCACCTTGATGAGTCCGTATCCCATAAAGTTGGTACCCGGGTCAATGCCCAGGATTATCTTCTCCTTGACCGGTTGCAGCATCTCAGCAGTTTGTTATTCAATCACTTCCATAATGGTGGAGAAACCCACCACTCTGCCGTTAAACATTTTCTCAATATCCTTCTCCAGACTCTGTCCCAGTTGTATGTGCCAGTGGTGCAGCGCAGCGGTGTCCTCCACCTCAAACTGCACGGCAAAGCACTCCGAATCCGGGTCCTTGTGGGAAAGGATGCGCAGCAGGCGACCGTTCTTCATGTCGCCCTGCTGATGGGTGGCAGGCATAAACTGCTCGTGAACAAAAATCACAAACTCACGGGCATCGTTATTGTCCACCTGATATGTAGTGTTGAATATCAGCATCTTCTTTATTTTTTACCGTTATTTCTGGCAAAGGTATAAAGATTTTCACATGTAAGCAAGCAAAATCTCTGGCATTCAAAAAAAACCACACATTTCCTTTGAGATGGAATCTATTTGTATTAACTTTGCAAAAAATATGCGGTAATAGCTCAGTTGGTAGAGCATTGGCTTCCCAAGCCGAGGGTCGCGGGTTCGAGTCCCGTTTACCGCTCAAATGTGCATAAAAGTGATTGAAATGGAAGAGAAAAAACTACTGCTTATTGCTGAAGATGACCCAAGTAACTTTCGGTATTTACAGGTAATCCTGCGCAAGGATTATGAGATCCTGTGGGCTCATGATGGAGGAGAGGCTGTAGAGTTGGCACTCTCGAACGATGTCGATATGGTCCTTATGGACAATAAGATGCCGGTGATGAACGGTGTCCAGGCATTGGAGAGCATCAAGAGTGTGAAGCCCAATCTTCCTATTGTCATGCAGACCGCCTTTGCATTCGAGGCCGACAAGCAGGTGGCCATGAAGGCCGGTGCCGACGGTTACCTGACCAAGCCGATCATGCGCGACCAGCTGAACCGCATCATGCGCGAGTTTACGCAGAAGATGGAAAAGTAAGGGTTTTCACTTCCCTTTGCTTCTTTTGACATCATCCTTCCTTTTTTCGTTATATTTATTAGGTGATAATTGAAAAATTGCCTATATTTGCTATCGATTTTATGTAAAGCGTTGAAATATGACTTTAGTAATCGTTGGCATCCTGATTGTGGGCTATTTGCTCATTGCTACTGAGCGTTGGAATAATCTGAACAAATCCTCCGTGGCCATGTTCCTGGGCGTTATGGGCTGGGTACTGTACATGTTCAATGGCACGGATTATGTCCTCTCCATGCACGGCGCAGAGTATGCCGAGTACCTGGGTGCTGTGGTTTCCACTCCCGAGACGGTCAAGGCTTTCATCGCTTCCCATGTGTTCATGCAGTATGTCACTTCGGCTTGCCAGGTGATTCTGTTCATCATTGCCACTTCCTCCATCATCGAGGTGCTGCATGCCAATGAGGTGTTCAATTTCCTGGGAGAATGGATGCGTACCCGGAACAGCCGCCGTCTGCTGTGGACGTTCAGCATCGTCACCTTCCTGATTTCCGCCAATATCGACAACCTTACCTCAGCGGTTACCATGCTTTTCCTGCTTCGAAAGCTGATTCCGGGTGAGCGAGACCGGTTGTATTTTTCGTGTGTGATCTTGATGGCGGCCAATGCCGGAGGATGTTTCACGGCGATTGGAGATGTTACCAGTCTGATTCTTTGGACCAAGGACGCCATCACTCCGTCAGCCTTTGCCGGACATTTGGCCTTGCCTTCACTCACAGCTCTGCTGATTACCACCTGGTTGGCTTCACGCAAGCTTCCGGAGCAGATTCGTGTCAGTTCATCGTTGGGTGCATACCGTGGCGATGACAGCTATCTTCCCCGTTGGCAGCGTCTGGTCTTGCTGTTCGTGGGTATCGGCGGACTTTGGGCTATTCCTACCTTCCACAGCATTACCCTGCTGCCTCCTTTCGTAGGCGCACTGTGTGTCATGTCATTGCTTTGGGTGCTGGTGCACCTGTTCACTATCAATAAGTTGACCGTCATTCCGTCATCTTCCAACCATCTGCCATGGAATCTGCAAACCAGCGATACCAGTCAGATTCTGTTCTTCATGGGCATTGCCCTGGCAGTGGGAGCCATTTGCGAGACCGGTGCCATTCAGGTGCTGGCAGGATGGTGCGACACGTACATTCACAACATTTACATATTGACTGCAATCTTCGGTTTGGTATCCAGCGTGTTCGACAGTATCCCGCTGCTTATCACCAGTTGCAGCATGTACTCCGTTCAGGGACCCGAGGCCGTGGGATACATGAGCGCCTTTGCCCAGAACGGTGACTACTGGAACCTGCTGTCCTTCTGTACCGCTATGGGAGGCACCCTGCTCACCATCGGTACCGTGGCCGGATTTGCAGTCACCAGCATCGAGCGCATCCCGTTCCTTTGGTATATCAACCGTTTCTCATGGATGGTACTGACCGGTTGGGGCGCTGGATTGATTGTCTATTATGCCACTTCGCTGGCATGGAGCTAAGAAATTAAAGAAACTATTATAAAAACCTAAAATTATGGCAAAAGTTAAGTGTATCGGTATTTTGACATCCGGAGGTGATGCTCCTGGTATGAACGCTGCTATTCGCGCCATCACCCGTAGCGCGATCTGTAATGGATTTAAGGTCATGGGTATCTACCGTGGTTATGACGGTTTGATCAACAACGATATCAAGCCTTTCACCTCTGAGAACGTAAGTAACATCATTCAGCGTGGCGGTACCATCCTGAAGACTGCACGTTCTAAGGAGTTCTGCACTCCAGAGGGTCGCCAGAAGGCATACGAGAATATGAAGGCTAACGGCATCGACGCATTGGTAGTCATCGGCGGTAACGGCTCCCTGACCGGTGCCCGTATCTTTGCAGAGGAATTTGATGTTCCTTGTATCGGTTTACCTGGTACCATTGATAACGACTTGTACGGCACCGACTTGACCATCGGTTACGATACCACTCTGAACACCATCGTACAGTGCGTGGATAAGATCCGTGATACAGCCAACTCTCACGAGCGTATCTTCTTCGTCGAGGTAATGGGCCGTGACGCCGGCTTCCTGGCACAGAACAGTGCTATCGCTTCCGGTGCTGAGGCTGCCATCATTCCTGAGGATACAACCGACAGCGACCAGCTGGAGCACTTCATCGGACGCGGTATCCGTAAGAGTAAGAACTCAAGTATCGTTATCGTCAGCGAGAGCCCTAAGTGCGGTGCGATGTACTATGCAGAGCGCGTAAAGAAGGAGTATCCTGAGTACGACGTTCGTGTATCCATCCTGGGTCACTTGCAGCGTGGTGGTTCTCCATCGGCTCGCGACAGAATCCTTTCCAGCCGTTTGGGTGCAGGTGCCATCGATGCTATCCTGGATGGCCAGCGCAATGTCATGATCGGTATCCGTAACGACGAGGTGGTTTATGTACCATTCAAGGATGCCATCCACAAGGAGAAGCCAATCGACAAGGCCTTGATCAAGGTTTTGGATGAGCTCTCTATTTAATAAGGTGAAACTAATCAAAAAATAAATTATATGTCTGAAGTTATTGGACAGATTTCTCAGGTTATCGGTCCCGTTATCGATGTCCATTTCAGTGGAGATGGTGCTGAGCATATTCTGCCAAAGATTAACGAGGCGCTCGAGATTGAGCGCCCCAACGGCAAGCCCCTGATTGTGGAGGTGCAGCAGCACCTGGGCGATCAGACTGTGCGTTGCGTGGCCATGGATTCTACCGATGGCCTGCGCCGCGGTTTGCCAGCCAAGGCTACCGGCATGCCTATCACCATGCCAGTGGGCGACCAGGTTAAGGGCCGCTTGCTGAATGTGGTGGGAAACACTGTTGACGGCATGCGCGAGTTGAGCCACGAGGGTGCTTTCCCTATCCATCGCGAACCTCCAAAGTTCGAGGAACTGACTACCTCTCAGGAGGTTTTGTATACCGGTATTAAGGTCATCGACCTGCTGGAGCCTTACCTGAAGGGTGGTAAGATTGGTCTGTTCGGCGGTGCCGGTGTAGGAAAGACCGTATTGATTATGGAGCTGATTAACAACATCGCCAAGAAGCACAACGGTTTCTCGGTATTCACCGGAGTAGGTGAGCGTACCCGTGAGGGTAACGACCTGTTGCGCGAGATGATCGAGAGCGGTGTAATCCGCTACGGCGAGGAGTTCCGTAAGAGTATGGAGGAAGGCAACTGGGATTTGTCGAAGATTGACTACGACGAGGTGGCCAAGAGTCAGGCTACCTTGGTATACGGCCAGATGTCGGAGCCACCCGGCGCACGTGCTTCCGTGGCCCTTTCGGGTCTGACCATTGCCGAGTCATTCCGCGATAGTGACGAGGTGGGAACCAGCAAGGATATCTTGCTGTTCATCGATAACATCTTCCGTTTCACCCAGGCAGGTTCCGAGGTTTCCGCACTGTTGGGACGTATGCCTTCGGCCGTTGGTTATCAGCCAACTTTGAGTACCGATATGGGTAAGATGCAGGAGCGCATTACCTCTACCAAGAAGGGATCCATCACTTCCGTACAGGCTGTTTACGTGCCTGCCGACGACTTGACCGACCCTGCGCCTGCAACCACCTTCTCGCACTTGGATGCCACCACCGTATTGAGCCGTAAGATTACCGAGCTGGGTATCTATCCTGCGGTTGACCCTCTGGATTCCACTTCGCGAATCCTGGATCCAAACATCATCGGTGAGGCACATTACAACTGTGCACAGCGTGTGAAGCAGATTCTGCAGCGTAATAAGGAGTTGCAGGATATCATCTCCATCCTGGGTATGGATGAGTTGAGCGATGAGGACAAGCAGACAGTAAACCGCGCCCGCCGCGTACAGCGCTTCCTGTCTCAGCCGTTTACCGTGGCAGAGCAGTTCACCGGTGTTCCGGGCGTTATGGTCAATATCGAGGACACCATCAAGGGTTTTAACATGATTCTGGATGGCGAGGTGGACGACCTTCCTGAGCAGGCTTTCCTGAACGTAGGTACCATCGAGGAGGCCATTGCCAAGGGTAAGAAACTGAAAGAGGCTGCCCTGGCTGCTTCATAAAGCATAGGAAACCATGAAGTTGATTATCTATAGTCCGGAAAAGACCGTCTTCGAGGGCGAGGTGGATCTGGTGGAACTGCCCGGTAGCATGGGCCGCTTTACCGTCCTGAAAGACCACGATGCTGTGATTACTACCCTCCAGCCCGGTAACATCCGTTATGCGGTGGCAGGCGAGGAGAGCCAGCTGGCCATAACAGCGGGTTATGCCGAGGTGCTGAAAAACGTAGTGTCGGTATGTGTATATCTCTGATGATTCTGTTCTTCGTGCTTTACGAGGCAGGCTTTATTGCACTGTACAAGTGGGCGCGCGAGAACAATCCCGAGATGACGCTCTGGGTAATTATGGGAAGCAAGGTGTGCAAGATCATAGCTGCCGGCATCATGCTGGTGTTTGTCAGGTTGCTCACCGACGAGCCGCTGGTGCGCTTCGGCATCATCATGCTCGTGGTACTGCTTCTGTCCGTTCTTATTGAATCGGCTTATTGCTTAAGAAATCGCGTAAAATGAAAAAACAAATAACGAACAAGGCTTTGACGCTCATCTTCTCACTGTTGGTGTCGCTCTGCCTCTTTGCACCGCTTCAGGCGCGTGCCGAGGCCGACTTCAACGCATCGGAGATGATCCTCGAGCACATCGGCGACAGCTACGAGTGGCATTTCACCAATATCGGTGACACGCCCGTGGCCATCCCGCTGCCCGTCATTGTCTATTCCCAGGTCCGCGGCGAGTGGTTCTGCTTCAGTTCCTCCCATCTGGAGGAAGGCGAGGAGTACCAGGGATTCCGCATTGCCCGGGAGGGCGACTATGAGGGAAAGGTGGTGGAGACCGATGCCCAGGGACAGGAAGTGCGCCCCGTGGACATTTCCCTGACCAAGAATGCCGTGGCACTGCTCATCAACAGCGCCCTGCTCATTGCCATCGTCCTGGGATGTGCCCGCTGGTACAGGAACAAGCTGGTCACCGATGCGTCGCCAAACGGGTTCGTGGGCATCATGGAGATGATGGTTTCGATGGTATATTATGATATCATCAAGGCCAATATCCCTGTGCATGTGCAGCGTTATGCCGGTTATCTGCTTTGTGCCTTCTTCTTCATATTCTTCAATAACCTTATCGGGTTGATTCCGGGATCGGCCAACTTGACCGGAAACATCGCCATCACCTTTGTCCTGGCGCTGTGTACCTTCCTGATGGTCAATCTGTTCGGTAACAAGGAATATTGGAAGGAGATCTTCTGGGCCGATGTGCCCGGATGGCTGAAGCCGGTCATGGCCGTCATCGAGTTCTTCGGTATCTTTACCAAGCCGGTGGCGCTGATGATCCGTCTTTTTGCCAACATCATGGCCGGCCATGCCGCATTGCTGGCACTGGTCAGCGTTATCTTCATCACATTCTCCATTAGTGCGGTATTGGGCACACTGATGACTCCGCTCACCATTGTGTTCTGCGTATTTCTGGATTGTCTGGAGTTGCTGGTGGCATTTATCCAGGCCTATGTGTTCACCATGCTTTCGGCGGTGTTCATCGGCTTGAGTGTTCCACAGCATCATGAATAATTGACAATTGACAATTGATAATTGATAATTGACAATTATTGCTACGCTCTTGTTATTCTGAACGCAACGAAGTGGGGCGAAGAATCTGGAGCGAAGCGAATAAAATAGTAAAAAGAAGAATTTAAAAAAATATACAATTATGTTAGCTACAATTTTAATGGACACAGTGTTGTCAACAGGTTTTGGTGCTGCCATTGGTGCAGGTATGGTTGCTATTGGCGCAGGTTTAGGTTTGGGTAAGATCGGTGCAAGTGCCATGGAGGCCATGGGCCGTCAGCCAGAGGCTATCAGCAAGATTCAGACTCCTATGATTATCATCGGCGCATTGGTCGAGGGTGTCAGCCTGATTGGCGTTGTAGGTTGTCTGCTGGGTATTTTGATGTAATAAACAGTACAGTATGTCATTGTTAATTCCCGACAGCGGACTTCTTTTCTGGATGCTCGTATCCTTCCTAGTGGTGTTCTTCGTGCTGGTAAAGTTCGGATGGCCCATCATCACCCACATGGTTGACGAGCGAAAGAAGTATATCGATGAGTCGCTGGAGAGTGCACGCAAGGCCAATGAGCGCCTGGCTCAGATTCAGGAGGAGAGTACTCAGATCCTGAAGCAGGCACAGGAGCAGCAGAGCCGTATGCTGGCTGAGGCCGTGGAGATGCGCAATCAGATTGTCGAGAAGGCAAAGACAGAAGCAACTGTTGAAGGTCAGAAATTATTGGCCGAAGCCAAGAAGCAGATTGACATGGAGAAGGAAGACGCCATCCGCGACATCCGCCGCCAGGTAGGCTTGCTCTCCGTGGAGATTGCTGAACAGGTGCTTCGTCAGAACCTGAAGAGCGACAAGGAGCAGATGGCCATGATCGACCGCATGCTGGATGAGATTATAACCAAGTAAACTATGGATATCGGAGTCATTTCCAAACGTTACGCTAAGGCACTGCTGCAGTATGCGCAGGAGCAGAACGCCGAGGACACCTTATATAATGAGGCGCAGCAGTTCATTGCCACCTGCAGTGCACTGCCCGAGTATGTCCACACGCTCAGCAATCCGTTGCTCAAGCCCGCGCAGAAGGAGGAACTGCTGTGCAAGGCAGTCGCTTCCGGTCCGTGCAGTGCCGTGTTCCGTAAGTTTGCCGCTTTGGTTGTAGCTCACCGCCGTGAGTCGTACATGCTGTTTTTTGCTCATTCCTATATCCGCCTGTACCGCCAGTACCGGCATATCAGCATCGGTGAACTGGTCACCGCGGCGCCTGTCACCCCCGAGGTAAGCAAGCGTCTGGAGGACTGGATAGAGGAGCAATCCAAGTATTCCACCGATGTGATCATGCACCACGAGGTGAATCCCGACCTGCTGGGCGGTTTCATCTTCCGCATTGACGATTACCGGCTGGATGCCTCTGTGGCCACTCAGTTCGAGCTGATTAAAAAGCAATTTATCGAGAAGAATAAACGTATTATATAATTCGAGTAACTACGAATCATAATGAATAGTATTAAACCCAGTGAGGTTTCAGACATTCTGCTGGAACAGTTGCGTGGCATAGACATGCAGGCCCATTTCGAGGAAGTGGGTACCGTAGTGACCGTCGGTGACGGTGTGGCACGTATCTACGGCCTGCGCAATGCCGAAGCCAGCGAGCTGTTGGAATTCGAGAACGGTACCATGGCCATCGTCATGAACCTGGAGGAGGACAACGTTGGCGCCGTGCTTTTGGGTAATTCCGAGAACATCAAGGAAGGCATGGTGGTGAAGCGTACCCGCCGCATTGCCTCTATCGATGTTTCCGAGCAGATGTTTGGACGTGTCATCAATCCGTTGGGCCAGCCGCTCGACGGTATGGGACCAATCGGTGGCGAGAAGTTCGAGATGCCTTTGGAGCGCAAGGCTCCGGGTGTGGTATTCCGTCAGCCGGTAAAGGAGCCTTTACAGACAGGTCTGAAGGCTGTGGATGCCATGATTCCTATCGGCCGCGGACAGCGCGAGCTGATTATCGGCGACCGCCAGACCGGTAAGACCGCCTTTGCCATTGATACCATCATCAACCAGAAGGCCAACTACGAGGCAGGCAATCCTGTATATTGTATCTATGTAGCCATCGGCCAGAAGGGTTCCACCGTGGCCAGCATCGTGCAGACCTTGCGCGAGAAGGGTGCCATGGATTACACCTGTGTGGTAGCCGCTACTGCTGCCGATACCGCTGCACTGCAGTACTTTGCACCGTTTGCCGGTGCTGCCATCGGCGAGTTCCTGCGCGACACCGGCCGTCATGCGCTGGTGGTTTACGACGATTTGTCCAAGCAGGCTGTGGCTTACCGTGAGGTTTCCCTGATTCTGCGCCGTCCTTCCGGACGTGAGGCATATCCGGGCGATGTGTTCTACCTGCACAGCCGTCTGTTGGAGCGTGCCGCTAAGATCATCGCACAGCAGGAGGTGGCCGAGCAGATGAACGACCTGCCGGAAAGCCTGAAGGGCCATGTCAAGGGCGGCGGTTCGCTGACCGCGCTTCCTATCATCGAGACTCAGGCAGGCGACGTATCCGCATATATTCCTACCAACGTGATTTCCATCACCGACGGTCAGATCTTCCTGGAGACCGATTTGTTCAACCAGGGCTTCCGTCCTGCCATCAACGTGGGTATTTCGGTATCCCGTGTAGGTGGTTCCGCACAGATCAAGGCCATGAAGAAAGTGGCAGGTACCCTGAAGATTGACCAGGCACAGTACCGTGAGTTGGAGGCTTTCAGCAAGTTCTCCAGCGATATGGATGCCGTAACCGCCATGGCCATCGACCGCGGACGTAAGAACAACAAGCTGCTTATCCAGCCACAGTACAGTCCTATGCCTGTAGCCGAGCAGATTGCTATCCTGGCCTGCGGTACCAAGGGATGGATGAGTAAGATTCAGGTGGATCAGGTGCCAGCCTTCCAGGACAAGTTCCTGGCTGTCTTGCGCGCTGCCCATCAGGAAGATGTGCTGAAACCATTGTCAGCCGGTAAGATTGACGATGAGATCTTAGGCATCATCCAGGACATTGCCAACAGCATCTGCACCGAATTATCTTAATTATCAATTATCAATTGAATAAATGGCATCATTAAAGGAAATCAAAAACCGCATCGGATCGGTAGAGGGAACCCTCAAGATTACCTCTGCCATGAAGATGGTGGCTTCTGCCAAGTTGCACAAGGCACAGCAGGCCATTGAGGGCATGCTCCCTTACGACCGCCAGTTGCACCGCATCATGACCCGCATGCTCAGCAGCGACGCCAAGGTTACTTCGCCGCTGTGTTTGGCGCGCGAGGACAAGAAGCGTGTGGCTGTGGTATGTGTGGCCTCCAACAGCAGTCTCTGTGGCGGATACAACAGCAATGCCACCCGTCACACCCTGGCCACCATCGATGCCTATAAGAAACAGTTCGGTGCCGACGCTATCGACTGCTATGTCATTGGCCGCAAGTTGGATCAGTCGCTGCAGAAACAGCAGGGATTCAACCTGATACGCGAGTTTGTGGACCGTGGCGACAACCCTAAGTTTGCCACTGCACAGGCCATTGCCGACCGGCTGATGAAGGACTATACCGATGGCCATATCGATGAGGTGAAGCTGGTATACATGCACTTCAAGAGCACTGCCACACAGGTGCCAACCGTCGAGACCTACCTGCCGGTACCGCTGGAGACAGCCACCGAGGAAGGCGCCACCGCCGGTTATGTGATAGAGCCGTCTCCCGAGCAGGTCATCAACGTGCTCATTCCCGATGCCCTGCGCATGAAGATCTTCACCATGATGCTCGATGCACAGGCAGCCGAGCATGCCGCACGCACCGTGGCCATGCAGACCGCTACCGACAATGCCAACGACCTGTTGGATGAACTTCGCATTCAGTACAACAAGGGTCGCCAGAGCGCCATCACAGCCGAACTTCTCGACATTGTAGGTGGCTCTATGAATTGATGTCTCTCATTTATTGTCATTCTGAGCGAAGCGAAGAATCTTACCTCGCGAGGAAAGTAACTATCACTAGCCAGAAAAGATCCTTCGCTTCACTTTGTTCCACTCAGGATGACAATGGCGGGGTATTAAAATATATAGTTGAAAGCGCACACAGTTTTAATTTTGAAACTTGTGTGCGCTTTTTTGTTTCCGTTGCATATTTTTTTAATTTTATTGCAATTTATCTCCTAAAAAACTTGCATTCCCTTTATTGTTGTCGTACCTTTGTAATGTCAGAATGTAAGCAAATGCTTTACAAACTGTCAAAGGAATAAACAATTTAAATATATATCACTATGAAAGGAATGTATTTTTGGTCAACAGCATTTGTATTTCTCTTTGCAGTGAGCTTGATGCTGAAAAGGTACAACCCTGATTTAAGCATTACCCCTACTGATGACATTTTGATGAGTCTGATGGGTACCGCCGTTTTCACCTTCGCTATTTGGTGGTTCGGTTTGTTCTTCCATCACGATCATGGCTCATTAAGCCAACAATAAGAGAATAGATAACAAATGCGTTTCGGCTGCAGTTTCACAGGAACTGCAGCCGATTTTATTTGTCCACAGCCCCTTGGATACGAAGAAATTTTACTAAATTTGCAGACAGCAAGTTAACGTAAGGAATCATCATGAATGACACGATATCCCCATTCGGGCGCCCCATGTATATCATGCTCAAGCCCGCAGGATCGCTTTGCAACCTGCGGTGCAAGTACTGCTACTACCTGGAAAAGGGGCAACTCTATAAGGAAGACAAGCACCAGGTGATCAGCGATGACCTGCTGGAGCGCTTCATACGCGATTACATCGAGTCGCAAACCACCCCGCAGGTGCTGTTCACCTGGCACGGTGGCGAGACCCTGATGCGCCCTGTGTCGTTCTACCGCAAGGCCCTGGAACTGCAGCGCCGCTATGCCCGCGGACGCCAGATAGACAATTGCATACAGACCAATGCCACCCTGCTCAATGACGAGTGGTGCCGGTTTTTCCGCGAGAACAATTTCCTGGTGGGCGTGTCCATCGATGGCCCGCAGGAGTTCCACGACGAGTACCGCAAGACACCTACCGGAGGCCCTTCGTTCCAGAAGGTCATGAAGGGCATCAACCTGCTCAACAGGTACGGTGTGGAATGGAACGCCCTGGCCGTCGTAAACGATTTCAATGCCGACTATCCCCTTGATTTCTACTACTTTTTCAAGGAAATCGGTTGCCGTTACATCCAGTTCACCCCCATTGTGGAGCGCAAGGTTCAGCGCCCCGACGGCCTGTCGTTAGCCCCCGGCATGCAGGAAGAAGGACAGCTCATCGACTTCTCCGTCACCCCCGAGCAGTGGGGTAATTTCCTGTGCACCATCTTTGACGAGTGGGTGAGGAACGATGTGGGCAACTATTACATTCAGCTCTTCGATGCCACTCTGGCCAACTGGGTGGGCTATCCTCCCGGCATCTGCACCATGGCCGAGGAGTGCGGACATGCCGGCGTGATGGAATGGAACGGCGATGTGTATTCCTGCGACCATTTTGTATACCCTGAGCACCGTTTGGGCAATATCGCCGAGCGTTCGCTCTACCAGCTGATGAACAGCGACAAGCAGCGCCAGTTCTCACAGAACAAGAAGAACCGCCTGCCGCAGCAGTGCCGCGAGTGCCAATGGCTGTTTGCCTGCCACGGCGAGTGCCCCAAGAACCGATTCGTAAAGGATGCCTATGGCAATCCCGGCATGAATTACCTGTGCAGCGGCTACCGTCAGTTCTTTGAGCACGTGGCCCCCTATATGGATTTCATGAAGGACGAGTTCCTGGCACAGCGCCCGCCAGCCAATGTCATGGAATGGGCCAAAAAAAGCGGAAAGAGTTGAATCTTTCCGCTTTTTTACTAATATTGTCATTCTGAGCAGAGCGAAGCGCTCGAACTTGTTCGCTCTCATAGCGAAGCGGAGAGAGAATCTTTTTAGACCGGATGGCATACTAGCCAGGAAAGATCCTTCGCTACGCTCAGGATGACAGAAGGAAACTCAGGATGACAGGGGAAGCCCATGATGAAAGGAGAAGTAATCAAGAAAATCCACTCATCCGAAAATTCCCCACGATTTGTAAAAAAAAGGATAAATAAGTATCTTATTGCCCGTCATATTAGCGGTTTATCCTAAAAATCACTACTTTTGCAAAAAACACAGACCTCCGATAAAGTGAACCATAAATAATTAATACCGATATGAAAAAGATACTGTTCTCCGCTGCCGTGTGCCTGATGGCCGCAGCATGCACCAACACCCCCCAGGCTGGAGTCAACCTGGAAACCCTGAATCAGACATCCACCCAGTATATCCATACCGAGCCCGGCAACCCCTATCTGCCGCTGTGGGAACACACCCCTGACGGCGAGCCCCGCATCTTCGAGGACCCCGATAACCCCGGCCACATGCGCGTATATGTATACTACTCGCACGACACCAAGGGCGATTCCTTCTGCGGCATCGACACCCGCTGCTGGTCGGCCCCTGTTGACGACCTCACCCAGTGGCGCGATGAAGGCGCCGTATTCTCATGGGCTGTCGACGGACGTTGGGACACCCAGTTTGCCCCCGACATCACCGAGCTGATCCGCAAGGACGGCACCAAGGAATACTACCTCTATCCCAACACCCAGGACCAGGGCCGTACCGGATTAGTGGCCAAGAGCAGCAGTCCCGTGGGACCGTTCGTGCCCATCAACCTGGGCGAAGACGGCAATCAGTTGCCCGGCAGCACTTTAGCCTTCGACCCCGGCGTGTTTGTGGAATACGTCACCGACAAGAACGATCCCGATTTCGAGACCGGTTTCCGTGCCTATGCCTTCTGGGGCATCATCCGTTCGGCAGGCGCCCAGCTCGATCCTAAGACCATGTGGTCCATCCGTCCAGGCTATGAAGTGGCCGACAACTTCAACCCATCCTGCCTGCTCAATGTAGATGTCAACGACAAGACCCAGAACAGCAGTCCCGACTTCCTGGCCATGATGGCCAAGCGTCTGGGCATGGACGGCAGCAAGGCCAAGGCATCCGACTTCCCACTGCTCTATCCCGACCAGAACCCACGCGACTTCAGTTTCTTCGAGGCATCGTCCATCCGTCAGGTAGGCAACAAGTACGTACTCATCTGGAGCGGCTATTCCGGTCCCGATTACGGTCTGCCACTGTATAACTCCACCCTTCGCTATGCCTATGGCGACACCCCGTTCGGCCCATGGAAATCCGGCGGCATCCTGGTCGATGCCCGCGGCCCACAGCCAACCGAGGACGGCAGCACCCTGCAGGCCGCATACTTTGGCGACAACACCCACGGCAGTATCCAGCAGATGGGCGACCAGTGGTACGTGTTCTACCACCGTGCACCCGGCTATGGCCATCAGAACGGCCGTCAGGCCATGGTAGCCCCAGTCAATGTAGAGTGGGATGAAGCCCCTGTAGCCGAGGGCGGAAAGGTAGTGATTACCGGTTATGATCCTAACGCAGCCGACGGCAAGTGGTGCGTGGAAGGACGTGACGGCACCAAGTACATGGGCGCAGAGCTCACCTCCGAGGGTTTCTACCTGTACGGACTGCCACCATACCGCTACTACTCAGCCGGCTATGCCTGCATGACCAGCAATGAGAATTCCCATCAGATAGCCTATGACATTTGGAACAACGCCATGCCAACCACCGGCGTAGGAAACGGCGATATCCTAGGCTTCAAGTACTTCGGTTTCCAGGGCATGGCCAAGGACCAGAAAGGCCTGAAAGCCTTTGCCGGAACCGCCAAGGGCGACGGCACCCAGTTCAACATCTGGCTCACCCCAACCACAGATAAGGCATTCAGCATCAAGGTGATGATGGACGGTCCATGGGCCAACGACGTATGGAAAGGCAAGGAGATAGCCCGCATTCAGGTACCAGCCGGTTCTGCCAAGGAAGTGACCCGCCTCACTGCCGATGTGGCATCAGCCGTAGAGGGACTGGACCGCAAGCACGCCATCTATCTGGTGGCAGAAGGCCCGGGCGAGAACCTCTGCGACATCGAGGGTATCGGATTCAGCAGTGCCAAGCACCCTATCGACCGTCCTGAGACACCGGTGGTAAGCATCACCGCCGATGGAAAGGCCCTGGACATTCCAGCCCAGCCAACCCTCTGCACCAACGACAACGGTATTGTAGACTTCAATGTCTATGATGTAACCGCTCCAAAGAGTGACAAGGCACCAAAGATCAAGGCCACCTGTACCGACAAGAATGCCAAGATCAGCATTGACCAGCCAACAGCACCAGGACAGCCAGCCGTAGTAAAGGTAGAGCTGAAAGGCGTGGCTAAGTATTTTAGAATTAGTTTCTGATTTTGAAGCAGAAAGTAGTGTCATAGTTCATGCTTTTTTGTTCCTGTTTGCAAAGGTATAGCATCGGGAACATGGATTGGTCACTTTCCGGCACTTTCCGGCACAAAATGGCATTTTTTGGCACTTTCTGGCGCTTTATACCATTCATCTCCGTTTCGCGAGAGGGAAAAAAGTGCTCAGATTCACCATAGATATACCATTGATTTACATGCGCATTAACCCCATTTCAACACCGCTAAAAAACAGGGTGTAGAAATGGGGTTGAAGCGAAGGTGAAACGGAGGTGAAGCGAAGGTGAAAGAGACCTGAAGCGGAGTTAATTTGGAGGTGAGGGTATGTTTTTGGTTATAATTTGACCCTAAGCAACCACCGATTCTCACAGGATGCGATTTTTCGCATGTTTCGCATTTAGTTTCGCATGATGCGAAAACTTCTTTATTCATTAAAAAACAATGAGTTTAATAGGTGTAAAAGCCACTTTTTCGCATTTCGCATGAAATGCCCTCTTTTGCAGCTTAACAAACTCGATACCGTCACTTAAGTGAGTGGGGTATGGTCACTTAAGTGACTACACCTATGTTACTTAAGTGATTGTATCGGGTTGGTTACTACACCGCCATCAGTTTCTGGCCCATTTCATGAAGGGTCTGTTTGATAAGTCCTAATCGTTCATCACTGGGTTTCTTCATGCCATAGATATAGGAGGAGAGTAGAGTCTTATTGATTCCAATGCATTTGGCCACTTCCGATATGTTGAGCCAGGGAAATTCGGCAAAGATCTCAGCCACTTCATTCTTAGGTTCCGGTTCCTGTTGGATAAAGAAACTGGAGATGTGGATGTCCTCATAGATGGATCCCCAACGGATGTTGTCCCTAATCTGAGCATTGCCGAGCAATTCATTCAACAAATTGAACGAATGATTTCTTAGTACACCCTGAAAAAGTGTTAGTCCCTTGCAGGGCGTATGACATGCCTTTATTCCAACATGTCATACTCTATATTATTATGGCAATGGCACACAGTGCCAAAAATGTGCTTTAGTGTTTAATCAGCAGAACCTCAGCTAATAATTCAATCCGAAAGCCCATAGAGGGATGACATTGGCGAAGCCTGTCTCAATGTCGTCCTTTACGATGTAACCGTTGTCGGCCGATTCTATCTGTTTCTTCCCTTTCTTTCGGCCACCTATCTCAAAGGTCATGTCGTCAATCTGGAAATCAGAGATTGGCGAGCTGACGATGTCATTCCGTACTCGCATCTGATTCATGAAGAATGTCTCGCGGACATTGCCTATCTCTGCATCACGTGGTGTGAGCGTGAAGATGAGGTTGGTGTTGTCAAGGTATAATTTCTCCACCTTGCCTATGCCCCTTATACCACCGGTACTGTCCCTGAGTTGGGCAATCATTCCCGCACGCTCCATGTATATAAGGTAATCCGAAATATTGTTGCGGCTGATACCTGTCACGTCTGCCAACTTCTGCATTACGGGTTTGAAAGGAACGCTCTTTGCTACAACCATCAGCAGTTGCTTCAGCTTGCGGCCTGTCGTGACATTGACCTCCAGGAACTGCGGAATATCCACCTCCATGGTTTGATTTATTACCTGCATGAGCTCCATTTCAAGTTCATCATCTTTACCGAAAGGATAGTATCCACGCCTCAGATAATCCTGGAACAGCGGGAGAGGATGGGCAACCGGAATGCATGCTTTGTTAGACAAGATCTCCTCAAGAGAATACGGCTGGACCTCTATTCCGTGAAAGAGCATAAGATACTCACGGAACGAGAGTCCCTGCATCTCATAGATGGGAACACGTCTGCTCAAATCAGCCATACCTTTATAAATGTCAAGAATGGATGAGCCGGAGATGATGACTTGCAGCTCGCTATGTGTGTCGTAGATCTGTTTCAGCTCGCGCGACCACCCCGGATACTTGTGTATTTCATCTATGACGAGGTGCTTGCCATTCATCTTGACAAACCGGTCCGCCAGATCCACCAAACTGTTCGCAGCAAAATACATATGGTCGGCAGACACATAGAGCGTGTCTGATACCGCCAGATTTTCCTTGATGTATTGCAGCAGCATCGTTGATTTGCCTACACCACGAGGTCCTACAAGGCCAAAGAACCTGCCGCTCCATTTTATCTCTCCATATTTGTAGCGATGGAAAGAAAGTGGGGTCTCCTTGAGTTTCTTATTGAAGAATTCGTAAAGCTGTTCCATGATTTGTTTTTAATATATGATGCAAAAGTACGCAAATTTTAAAAACTGCATCTAAAAAATGCAGAAAATAATAAAAATTGCACTAAAAAAATGCAGAAAATAACAAAAACTGCATCAAATAAATGCAAAATCTGCAAATTCCGGAGACTGCATAGCTGTATAAGTCCATTAATCCTAGGAAATTATCATCAGTCAATACAGTTGGAGTGCCGCCACCTATGTCAAATCTGCGAAAAGTAGCGCCATCCTTTGGGGTGGCGCTATTTCTATTGCGTTAATGGAAACTTATTCTACTACCAATCCTTTGCTGCAGCACCAATCCAAGAAGGACTGTTCGGCCTCCTGGCCAAACTGGGTGGTAAAGGCGGGTGGGAATCAACAATAAAGAGTTTGCGGTTCATAGTCTATCTGCATGTGTCTCAATTAGAAACAGAACTCCTTTGGTGCAGCAGAGAATGAGCTGATGGTGCCCTTGGCATTGGTCATATACCAAACGGCGGTGTTGTCATCGTTCTCATCGTACATGGCACGCAGGGATGCCCGTTTCGTGGCCCTTCCCTGTGGCCGATACAAGGTAGAACTGAACTACAGCGTCCGCTACAAGAAGTTTGTCCCCACCATCATCCTTCAGAAAGGAAAGGACTACAAGTTCCACCGCGGCACCAAACCCAAGCATGCCAAAGGCATCATCCTGGGCAAGAACACCCGCACCGGTTGGATAGAGGATTCAACCCACATCGTGGATTCCTTTACCAAGCTGGTAACCAGAGCCATTCGCCACAAAGAGAATGTGATTTTGGTGATAAAATAAAAGATTCAAGCAATCCTCCATTCCGCTGTTAAGCGGGGTGGAGGGTACATTTTATTATGAAATAGGCTTTAATTCGATGGTTAATCCCATTGCAGAAATGATCCGGTAGAATGTGGCAATAGTAGGTACAGTCAGGCCTCTTTCCAATCGGGAGATGTACCCTTTACTGGCACCGATGCGTTCTGCCAATGCCTCCTGTGTCAATCCGGCATTCTTCCGGGCGTCAAGAAGTATTTGAGCATTGTATTCCTGCCAGGCTATATCCTCTGCTTTTTTACGAGATTCGGTACCAGGCGCACCAAAGATGGTGTCCAAATCAGCACTAACGTCGTAGAGTTCATTTTTCTTCTTTGTTGTCATAATACTCCTTTTTTAATTTTAATGCCTTTTCTATATCTGCGTTTCTTAACTTCTGGGTTTTCTTTCTAATCCCGTTAAACAGAATAACTAAAGTGTCCCCATCATAGCAGAAGAATATCCGAAACTCATTGGATAAATGTGTGACTCGAAATTCGTATACCCCATCCTTTACGTACTTGATGTAGTGTATGGGGATTCTCTCGTTATTGGTAAACAGCAACAAAGATCGTAAAATCTTCATCCTTTCTGCTTCAGATAGTGAGGCCATGAAGTCGCTGTAATATTTACCATACGCTTTAATTCTTCTTACCATCTGCAAAATTACAAAAGTTATACAACTGTGCAACAAAATCCGCATTTTTAACAGAAAATTTGCTCCCAAAAGGCAAATTACATGGATTTTTTAGGATGCAATCATTGATTGCTCCTTTGCATACTACTAATTCTCTAAAGGTTTTCTGATTTCCAATTGCTGGATTCAGGGCAAGCTGATAAATCGTATCAGCTAGTTTTTCTTGAGCAAAATGTTCAAAAAAGACTGCGGATTTCTGTGATAAGCTATGCACATGTGCCCTCTTATCTGAATGCTTGTAATAAGCCATAAGTCTTGATGCAAAAATACAGCTTATTTTTCTAATGGACAAAATCTTGTTTTAGATTTTAAATAGGGCGGAAGAAAAATCATTTCGTGGCCCTTCCCTGTGGCCGATACAACGTGGAACTGAACTACAGCGTCCGCTACAAGAAGTTTGTTCCCACCATCATCCTCCAGAAAGGAAAGGACTACAAGTTCCACCGCGGCACTAAGCCCAAGCATGCCAAAGGCATCATCCTGGGCAAGAACACCCGCACCGGTTGGATTGAGGATTCATCCCACATCGTCAGCTCCTTTACCAAGTTGATCTCCAAGGCCATTCGTAGGAACGAGAATGTGATATTGGTAATCAAATAACCCCCAAAGCATACCGGCGGGTATGCCTCTCTGGAAAGAGAAAACACTTTTTCATTGATAGCAGCGGAATCAATGTACCACCCGTATCACTTTGAAATGTACCTTTCA
>JAKSLP010000022.1 GCA_024401115.1 Bacteroidaceae bacterium
GCCACAGCAAGTAGATAACTATATATACTGGGTTTGCAAAAGTAGCAACGATGTAGCCATAGCCATCGGTAGGAGCAATTTTTGGCTCCATGCCTGCCAACTCAGCAAACATCATGTTGTACCAGAAGTTGAACAAGTGTACCAGAACACCACCCAAAACGATGAATCCCAATACCAGCATGTTCTGGCTGATCCAAGATACCTGCTTTGGACGATCGGTCACAGCATACTTGTTGTTACCACGAGCTTTCTGGTTCTGAAGAGTCAACCAGATTGCATAGATGATGTGAAGTGCAACCAAGGCAGCCAAACCCATAGTAGCTACTACAGCATACCAGTTAGCTCCCAGGAACTCACAAATCATGTTGTAGCCGGCTTTAGAAAAGATAGCCACAACGTTCATTGACGCATGGAACGTCAGGAAAAGAATAAGTGCAACGCCAGTTACTGACATCACTACCTTTCTTCCGATAGACGAATTACATAACCACATAAATGATTGATTTTTAATTAGATTAATTATTTGTTTAAATTTCTTTCTTGATGATACTTACTATTTTTATGGTGTTTTCCAATAATTTAACACACGTTTTGGCTACAAATTTAGATTAAAAAGCCGACAAGGCAAAGAATTTTTAAAGAAATATTTCTTTTATATTTGGTATACATTTCCTACTTTTGCACACAAATCAACCCTCGTTTTTCGAAATATGCATTTGGGGTGGTGTGTTACTTACGACAAATCCACCCTTGCAGAGGTTAAGAAATTAGATAAAACCATTTATGAGATTTGATTACGACGTTATAGTAATTGGAGCTGGACACGCAGGTTGTGAGGCTGCTCAGGCATCGGCCAGGATGGGCGCAAAGACCTGTCTGGTTACCATGGATATGAACAAGATTGCCCAAATGAGCTGCAACCCAGCCGTAGGTGGTATTGCCAAAGGACAGATCGTACGCGAGATTGATGCTTTGGGTGGCTACATGGGTATTGTCACTGACCGTACCGCCATCCAGTTCCGTATGCTCAACCTGTCCAAAGGTCCAGCCATGTGGAGTCCAAGAGCACAATGCGATCGTGGCAAGTTCATCTGGGCCTGGCGAGAAGTTTTAGACAATACTCCCAATTTGAATATCTGGCAGGACCAGGTAAAAGAAATCATTACCGAGGGGAATACCGTTATCGGTGTAAAGACATATCTGGAAGTGGAAATATACGCCAAGTCAGTTATCCTAACCGCAGGTACATTCCTAAACGGACTGATGCATATCGGACGCACCCAGTTGGCTGGCGGACGAATGGCGGAACCGGCTTCATACTGCCTGACCGAAAGCATCACCCGGCACGGTATTTCTTGCGGCAGAATGAAGACAGGAACCCCAGTACGCATCGATAAGCGCAGTGTTCATTTCGAGGACATGCAGGAACAACCGGGAGAAAACACCTTCCACAAGTTCTCATTCATGGACACCGAACGGCAACTGAAGCAACTGCCTTGCTGGACCTGCAACACCAATGCCGAAGTGCACCAGACCCTGCAAGCCAATTTGAGCGATTCCCCATTGTACAACGGCCAGATTCAAAGTATCGGTCCACGTTACTGTCCTAGTATCGAAACCAAGATTGTAACGTTTGCCGACAAGGAATCCCACCCACTCTTTTTAGAACCTGAGGGTGAGAATACCAACGAAATGTATCTGAACGGTTTCTCTTCATCCTTGCCGATGAACGTGCAAGTAGAAGCGTTGAAGAAAATTCCCGCATTCCGCGATATGGTCATTTACCGTCCAGGCTATGCTATAGAATATGATTATTTTGATCCAACCCAGTTGAAACACACTCTAGAATCTAAGATAATTGACGGATTATTCTTTGCTGGTCAAGTAAACGGAACCACCGGATATGAGGAAGCTGGCGGACAAGGTCTGGTTGCCGGAATAAACGCAGCCTTGAAATGTACAGGTAATAAAGAATTCGTCTTAGGCAGAGACGAAGCATATATCGGTGTATTAATCGATGATCTAGTTACCAAGGGAGTGGATGAGCCCTACCGAATGTTTACTTCCAGAGCCGAGTACCGCATTCTGCTAAGACAAGATGATGCAGACATGCGACTGACAGAAAAAAGTTACGGAATAGGACTGGCTCAATTCGATAGATTCAAACATTTACAGACTAAAAAGAAGTATATCCAAGATATTATTAGTTACTGCCAGAATTTTTCTGTGCGGGCTGACCGTATCAATGAGGGATTGCAGAAGATTGGCACCACCCCACTAACACGTGGATGCAAGTTGGAGGCACTGATCAGCAGGCCAGAGATTACCATTGAAAACATCGCCGAATTTATCCCTCAGTTCAAGCAACTTTTGGATAGTATTTCTGAACGAAAAGAAGAAATTATCGAGGCTGCAGAAGTAAACATAAAATACAAAGGATACATCGAACGCGAAAGACAATTTGCTGAGAAAATGCAAAGACTGGAATCTATCAAAATTAAAGGTGTATTCGATTACACCAGCATGAATCAGCTTAGCACAGAAGCCAGACAAAAGTTGTCACGCATCAATCCGGAAACATTGGCGCAGGCCAGTCGCATACCAGGAGTTTCACCTTCTGACATCAATGTGCTGCTAGTGCTGATGGGGAGATAGCCGATTAATGTTTCACGTGGAACAAATACAATAATACTTTAAGAATAAAATTATGGAAAACAAAGAATTAATGGAGAACCTTAGAATTGTTCCTAACTTTCCAATTAAGGGAATTCAATTCTATGATGTAACCACATTGTTCAAGAATCCAGCTTGTCTAAAAGAGTTGGAAGAACGTTTGTACAACTTGTATAAAGATAAAGGTATCACCAAAGTAGTAGGTATTGAATCCCGAGGTTTCGTAATGGGATCTATACTGGCAAGCCGTTTAGGTGCAGGTCTTGTCTTGGCCAGAAAACCAGGAAAATTACCAGCAGATGTGATTGAGGAAAGCTATGGCAAAGAGTATGGAGTAGACAGAATCCAAATCCATAAAGACGCCATCAGTAAGGATGATGTAATTTTGATTCACGACGACTTGATTGCAACCGGTGGAAGTTTGAACGCTGTATACAATCTAGTTCAAAAATTCGAGCCAAAACAGACCTATGTAAATGTACTATTCGAGATGGTTGACTTAAAAGGAAGACGGCTGTTTGATGAGAATATCGAATTAACTGCTTTAATGGATCTTTACGGAGAGTAATGCAAATTGAAGATCTGAATACCACCGACTACTTGAAAACAGTAGTAAGCAATCTCCCTGAAGGACCCGGATGCTACCAGTATCTGGATTCTTCAGGGAAGATTATTTATGTTGGTAAAGCAAAGAACTTGAAAAGAAGAGTGAGCTCTTATTTCAATAAAGATCAAAAATTGCCAAAAACTCGCGTTCTGGTCAGCAAAATCTGCGACATAAAATATGTAGTAGTTAAAACCGAACAGGACGCTCTACTGTTAGAGAATAACCTAATCAAGAAATATCGTCCCAGATACAATGTACTATTAAAAGACGATAAGACCTACCCTTCCATCTGTATTACGAAAGAGGCCTTTCCACGTGTTTTCAAAACCCGTAATATAGACAGAAAAGGCGGAACCTATTACGGCCCCTACACTAATGTGTACGCCTTGAACACCTTATTGGAATTGTTTGGTAAACTCTATCCTTTGCGCACATGCCATCAGGTACTGACCATAGATTCCATCGAAAACAAGAAGTACAAAGTGTGCCTGGAATACCATATGAAGAACTGCCTAGGACCGTGTGTGGGAAAGCAAAAACAAGAGGAATACGCCAAGAATATAGAAGAAATTCGCGAGATTCTTAAGGGAAACATAAGCGAAATCAGCCGTCGTCTGAAAGAGGAAATGATGGATTTAGCCAGTCAGCTTCGGTTTGAGGAAGCCCAACTGATTAAGCAAAAATACGACATTCTGGAAGGATTCCGCAGCAAGAGTGAAGTAGTTAGCCAGGTGATGCACAATATCGATGTGTTCAGTATCATCGAAGATAAAGATGTGGCATTTATCAACTATCTGCACATCACCAACGGATGCATTAACCAAGCCTTTACATTTGAATACAAGAAGAAACTGGATGAAACCAAGGAGGAATTGCTAGCAATGGGTATAATTGAGATGCGCGAACGCTATAAAAGCCATTCCAAAGAAATTATTGTACCCTACCCTATTGATCTTCCTTTGGAAAATGTAACTCTCACCATACCCCAAAGAGGTGACAAGAAAACTCTATTGGAACTTTCGGAAAAGAACGTTTTGCAATATAAACTGGACCGCATAAAACAACTTGAAAAGCTGAATCCAGAACAAAAATCGGTTAGGTTGATGAAGGAAATACAAGATGCTCTTCAGTTACCTAAACGTCCGATTCGCATAGAATGTTTTGATAACTCCAACATATCGGGAACGAATGCCGTAGCAGCTTGTGTGGTATTTGAAAAAGCCAAACCAAACAAAAAACTATACCGTAAATACAACATCAAAACCGTAGAGGGCCCCGATGATTATGCATCCATGCAGGAGGTTGTCAGACGCCGTTACACCCGACTTATTGAGGAAAATGAGACCCTACCAGACTTGATCATTACCGATGGCGGTAAAGGCCAGATGGAAGTCGTAAGACAAGTGATTGAGGACGAACTGCACCTGCAGATACCTATCGCCGGTTTGGCAAAAGATAACAGACATAGAACCAATGAGCTACTATTTGGTTTTCCACCGATAACGATTGGATTAAAAACGGAATCACCTGTATTCCATTTACTTACGAGGATAC
The DNA here is from genome assembly GCA_024401115.1 of Bacteroidaceae bacterium. Lineage (GTDB taxonomy): Bacteria > Bacteroidota > Bacteroidia > Bacteroidales > Bacteroidaceae > Minthousia. The sequence goes on from JAKSLP010000022.1 coordinate 4,835, forward strand.
AAGATGAAGTGCATCGATTTGCTATAACATTCCATCGGGATAAACGAAGTAAAACCCAAGTACATTCTGAACTGGATGACATAAAAGGTATAGGAAAACAAACGCAAATTGTATTACTTAAACATTTTAAGAGTGTGGCAAAAATAAAAAATGCTTCAGAAGAAGAGTTAGCAGAGGTAATAGGCAAATCAAAAGCCAAGCTCATAAAAGAAAACCTCAGTAAAGCTATATAAATAAGAAAAAAGTAGTAAGTTTGCAAAAAATATAGAAACATGAGAGTTGTCATACAAAGAGTGAAAGAGGCTTCTGTAACCATAAATGGAGTGATAAAATCAGAAATCAAGGTAGGTTTCATGATTTTATTGGGAATAGAAGAGTCTGACAATCAGGAAGATATAGATTGGCTGTGCAAAAAGATAACGGCATTACGGGTTTTCGACGATGAGCAAGGGGTTATGAATAAAAGCATCATGGATATTAATGGTGAAATACTTCTAGTAAGCCAGTTTACACTAATGGCCAGTACAAAAAAAGGAAACAGACCCAGCTATATCAAAGCTGCAAAACCGGAAATTTCAATTCCTTTATACGAAGATTTCTGTAAAACACTGACCGCCTCATTAGGTAAGCCAATCGGTACAGGAGAATTTGGTGCAGACATGAAAGTAAGTTTAATCAATGATGGCCCTGTAACCATTTGCATGGACACCAAAAACAAAGAATAGATATGACAATTAAAGAAGCCCAAGAGCAAGTAGATCAATGGATAAAGACCTATGGAGTACGCTATTTTAGCGAACTTACCAATATGGCAATCTTAACCGAAGAAGTAGGTGAATTGGCAAAAGTAATGGCCAGGAAGTATGGCGATCAATCATTCAAACCTGGAGATAAAGAAAATATTGGTGATGAAATGGCCGATATACTATGGGTTCTGTGTTGTCTGGCAAATCAAACAGGTATTGATTTAACTACTGAATTTCAGAGAAATATTGAAAAGAAAACCCAAAGGGATAAAGAGCGTCATATCAATAATCCAAAATTAAAAGAGAATTATTAATAATATAATATAGTTAATTATTATGGATACAATTAATAACAAATATACACAGGCATTTGCCAAGTATAATACCGATTTGGATGACAGTCAGATTAAAAAAGAAGTGACCAATCTGCTCAACAAACATCTTGAGGAAAACAGAACTCTGGAAGTTAAGAAATTCCTTTTCGGAAGTATCGAACTAACCTCACTGAAACCTACCGATCATGATGCAAACATCATAAGAATGGTTGAAAAGGTGAATGATTTCGACGATAAGTATCCTCACCTACCCCATGTGGCAACAATCTGTGTATACCCCAATTTTGCAGGAACAGTAAGCGAATCACTGGATGTTGATGGAGTTGAAATAGCATGTGTTTCTGGTAGTTTCCCTTCATCACAGACATTCATTGAGGTAAAGATAGCCGAAACAGCACTGGCAATAAAAGATGGCGCAACCGAAATTGACATGGTTCTTCCTGTTGGTAAATTCCTAGCCGGTGATTATGAGTCCGTTTCGGATGAAATTGAAGAAATCAAAGCCATTTGCGGAGAGAAAAAACTAAAAGTAATCTTAGAAACAGGTTGCTTGGAAAGTGCAAAAAACATCAAAAAAGCATCCATTATCGCTATGTATTCAGGCGCTGATTACATTAAGACCTCTACCGGTAAAGAGAAGATATCAGCCACTCCAGAATCGGCCTATGTGATGTGTCAAGCCATTAAAGAATACTTTAATGAAACAGGACGAATTGTAGGTTTTAAACCTGCTGGTGGACTAAATACAGTAGAAGACGCTATCACCTACTACACCATCGTTAAGGAGGTGCTAGGAGAACAATGGTTGACTAACGAATTATTCCGATTAGGAACGAGTAGATTGGCTAATCTTTTACTTTCTGATATTGAAGGTGAAGAAATTAAGTTCTTCTAATAATAAAGGAGGGTCTAAACCCTCCTTTATTTATTTATCACGATCGGATACGAAATTCAAATAAGCAATCAAACCATCAAGTACATCCTGTGGTGCATTTTGTGGCAAGCAACGCAAAGCCTTATCATGTAAATCCGCCATTACACTTCTAGCATAATCTATACCACCCTCATTGATAACCTGTTGAATAAAGTCTTGGATTTCAATTTCTGATGCAGATAGAGAGCGAATTCTTAATGCCTGTTCACGCAAAGCTTCATTATCTGTATTGTTAACAACATACAAGGCAGGTAAAGTTAACTTACCCTCACGCATATCATTACCGGTTGGCTTTCCCACATCCTTCGAATAATAATCGAAAATATCATCGCGAATCTGGAAAATCATACCCACACATTCACCAAATTGCCTGCATTGCTCAATCTGTTCCTTTGAGGCGCCTACGGAAATAGCACCCAGCATACAACACGCTTCAAAAAGTGATGCAGTCTTTTGTCTAATTACACTGTAATAAGAATCTTCTGAAAATGTTGTTGCAGTGGTATTAAACAACTGAAGCAACTCACCTGCCGCTAAATATTGCCCCAATGATGAAACAATATTTACCGATTCAATATCTGTCTTTGAAACATACAAAAGACTGGTTGACAATAGAAAATCACCAGAAAGAACTGATACTTTATTATTAAAAGCGGCATTAACAGAAGGCATACCGCGTCGTTGATCGCTTTCGTCAACCACATCATCATGAACCAAACTGGCAGTATGCAACAATTCCAAAGATATCGCAGAATTATAAGTTTGCTGATTGACTTCACCAAATAAACGCGCCATAAGCAAGGTTAAAACCGGTCTCATTTGCTTACCAGTACCCTTACGAAGATGCATTAGAACCTGATTCAACAATGCATTCTCGCTTTTCAACGCTTCAGTATAAAGCAATTGAAAAGTAGAAAATTCTTGCTGAATTGGATATTTGATGATCTCTAGCGGATTCATGTTCTCTTTTATAATTCGTAAATCGAACACAAAATTACAAATAAAAAGGGAAAATCAAGTTTTTTTCGTAAATTTACCGAGGAAAAATGAATATTATCATGGAAAAACTGTTCCTTTTAGATGCATATGCCCTAATTTATAGGGCCTATTACGCCTTAATACGTAATCCTAGAATCAATTCCAAGGGTATGAACACATCGGCTATCTTAGGATTTGTAAACACATTGGAAGACGTATTAAAGAATCAATCTCCTACACATATCGGAGTGGCTTTCGACCCTTCAGGACCAACTTTTAGACACGAGGCCTACCCTGCCTATAAGGCCCAGCGTGAAGAGACTCCTGAAGATATCAAAATAGCTGTTCCCATTATAAAGGATATTATTCGTGCTTACCGTATTCCTATCCTGGAGGTTCCTGGATTTGAAGCTGATGATGTGATTGGTACCCTATCGGCTAAAGCCAGCAAACAAGGAATAGCCACGTACATGATGACACCGGACAAAGATTATGCCCAGTTGGTCAAGGAAAATGTTTTCATGTTTCGTCCCAAGCACAGCGGAAGTGAATACGAAATCCTGGATGTGGAAGGCGTCAAGAAGAAATATGGATTTGACAAAACCGAACAGATGATAGACTATCTGGGTCTGATGGGTGACACATCTGATAATGTCCCAGGATGCCCAGGAGTAGGTGAAAAAACAGCTCAAAAACTGATAGCACAATTTGGAAGCATTGATAATATGCTTGAGCACACTGACGAACTAAAAGGTGCCATGCGTAAAAAAGTAGAGGAGAATATTGAGCAGATCAAATTCTCCAAATTCCTTGTGACCATAAACACACAAGTTCCAATCGAGTTGAATCTTGATGAGCTAGTCAGAAAGGAGCCGGATGAAGATACGTTGAGTAAATTATTCGAGGAACTGGAATTCCGGAGCCTCATCAGCCGTGTGCTAAAAAAGGAGAAACCTGCACCTACAAAAGTAGAAAAAGAGCCTAATTTATTCTCGTTATTCGAAGACGAGGATACAGAAGCTGTTTTAAATTCAAATCTCAGCGACATTAAAACGACTGAAGTAAATTACCAATTAGTTGAAACAAAGGAAGAACGCAAAAAACTTTGTGATTATTTGTTTACATCGGATTTCTTGAGTTTAGATACGGAAACCACGTCAACCGACGCAATGAGCGCTGAATTGGTAGGTTTGAGCTTTTCTATCAAGGAAAATGAAGCCTTTTACGTTCCAATCCCAAGCAATCAGAATGAAGCCCGTTCAATTGTTAACGAATTTAAAAATTTATATGAGGACAAAAAAATACTCAAGATAGGCCAAAATATAAAGTATGATATGATTGTACTGAGTAATTACGGCATTCAGATAAAAGGTGATATTTTCGACACCATGGTTGCCCATTACTTACTCCAACCTGAAGGACAGCACAACATGGATTACATGGCCGAAGTTTATCTAAAATATAAAACCATCCATATTGATGAACTGATAGGAGCTAAAGGAAAGAATCAGCGAAACATGCGTGAGCTCCCTCCCAACGATGTCTACATGTACGCATGCGAAGATGCCGATGTAACTTTAAAACTCAAAAATATACTTAAGCCCGAGTTGGAAAAACAGGGTTTACAGGATTTATCCAGCCAAATAGAAATGCCTCTGGTACCCGTATTGGCCTATATGGAGCAGAATGGAGCCCGAATCAATACGGAATCATTGCAAGAAACCAGCAAACATTTCACTGCCCGAATGAATGCCATAGAACAGGAAATCTATGAGTTGGCAGGCGAACAATTCAACATTGCATCTCCCAAGCAAGTAGGTGAGATTTTATTTGACAAACTAAAAATTGTTGATAAGCCTAAAAAGACAAAGACAGGTCAATATGTAACCTCAGAAGAGGTGCTCCAAAGCCTGAAGGACTACAAGATCGTAGGAAAAATATTAGAGCACCGTGGACTTAAAAAATTATTGAGTACTTACATTGAGGCTCTGCCTGCACTGATTAATCCTAAAACCGGAAAAATACATACATCATACAATCAGACAATAACAGCTACAGGACGACTGAGTTCCAGCAACCCTAACCTTCAGAATATTCCAATCAGGGATGATGACGGTAAGGAAATACGTAAAGCATTTATCCCGGATGATGGATGTTTATTCTTTTCTGCCGATTATTCTCAGATTGAACTTAGAATCATGGCTCATCTGAGTCAGGATGCGAATATGATTGATGCTTTCAAGAGCGGATACGATATTCATGCAGCTACGGCAGCCAAAGTATACAAAAAGAACATTGACGAGGTAACCCGTGAAGAAAGAAGCAAGGCTAAAACTGCCAATTTTGGCATTATATATGGTATTTCTGTATTTGGTTTAGCAGAGCGAATGAATGTCCCCAGAAGTGAAGCTAAAGAATTAATTGACGGATATTTCGAAACTTATGCTGGGGTGAAGGAATACATGGAAAAGAGTAAAGAAGTAGCACGTGAAAAAGGGTATATCGAAACCATTTTCAAGCGCCGACGCAGCCTACCTGACATCAATAGCCGGAATTCAGTGGTCCGTGGTTATGCAGAACGAAATGCCATCAATGCTCCTATTCAAGGAAGTTCAGCAGACATTATCAAAGTGGCCATGATACGTATTTACAAACGGTTCATGGAGGAGAACATTCAGAGTAAGATGATTCTTCAAGTTCATGACGAATTGAATTTCAGTGTATTGCCTGAAGAAAAAGATAAAGTACAGCAGATCGTTATTGAGGAAATGCAGAATGCATACGCTATGCGGGTTCCGTTAATAGCAGACAGCGGGTTTGGTGAAAACTGGTTGGAGGCTCATTAATGAAGCGATGACGCCAACCCTAAGGTTAACACACTGAAACGCACATTTTTCGTGCCTCTGAAAGCATCCATCACCGCACCGATGGTAGCACCAGTAGTACATACATCATCCACAATCAAAATGGATGTATCATCAGCAGAACTATCCTCATTCAGGGCAAATAGAGAATAGACATTCTCCTGTCTCTGAGTGCGGATTTTGTGAGTTTGGGTTTCATTAAAACGTGTTCTGTACACCATATCCTCATTTATTGGGATACCTGTAACCTTGGATATTCCTTGCGAAATATACAGACACTGGTTGTACCCTCTGATTCGCTTTTTCCTTGGATGAAGTGGCACAGGAACAATCACATCAATACCTTCAAAGAAATTTGAAGTGGCCAGGATTTCCTGAGCCATGCAACGGCCTAAATACTCTCCTACCCAAGGGTGATTATAATACTTAATCTGATAGAGAAGATTACTGCCTACCCCATCTTTGTGATAAAAGAAATATGATGAACATCTGTCCACAGGATATAGGCCCTCGAACAACTGTTCCATAGCATTGCCAGGTTTTAGGTGATAACCTGTTCGCGGAATCTCAATCATGCAGTCGTTGCATAGGTGCTCCTCTCCTACTGACAGCCTTCTTTTACAAAGCCAACAGTATCGCGGAAAAAAGAACTGCAACACATCGTGCATCAATTTTTTCAGCATTAAATTTATCCCCATTAATACGTTGGCGAAGATACGATAATTTAATTAAACTCACGAGTCTTTGAGAAAAATATCGTACCTTTGTCGCGAAATATTAAATAAGAAATATATATGGCATTAAAAGCGGGTATCGTGGGCCTGCCAAATGTAGGCAAATCCACTCTTTTCAACTGTCTGTCAAGTGCAAAGGCACAGGCAGCAAACTTTCCATTTTGTACAATCGACGCTCAGTTGGGACAGATTTCTGTACCTGATGACCGTCTCACTAAATTAGCTGAATTGGTTCATCCAGGACGTATTGTTCCTGCCGTTTGCGATATTGTTGACATTGCCGGATTGGTTAAAGGTGCCAGCAAGGGTGAAGGATTGGGCAACCAGTTCTTGGGTAACATTCGCGAGTGTGATGCTATCATTCATGTTCTTCGTTGTTTTGATAACGGAAACATCGTGCATGTTGACGGTTCTGTAAACCCTGTACGGGATAAGGAAATCATCGATACAGAGTTGCAACTGAAGGACCTGGAAACCGTTGAAAACCGTATTAAGAAAGTCGAAAAACTGGCTAATGTAGGTGGTGACAAGCAGGCTAAAATTGAACTGGGTGTATTGACCGCTTACAAGAATGCACTGGAGCAGGGCCAGAGCGCAAGAACCGTTACCTTTGAATCGGAAGACGAAATAGCTGCAGCCAAGAACTTATTCCTACTGACAACTAAGCCTGTTTTATATGTCTGCAATGTTGACGATGCTTCTGCAGCCAACGGAAACGCTTATGTTGATGCTGTCCGCGAAGCTGTAAAAGACGAACATGCTGAGCTGTTGATTATCTCTGCACAGACCGAATCAGACATCGCAGAACTGGAAACATACGAGGAAAAGCAGATGTTCCTGGAGGATATGGGCTTGAAGGAAAGTGGTTGCAACCGACTCATCAAGGCTATTTATTCCCTGCTGAACCTGGAAACATTCATCACTGCCGGTGAGATGGAAGTTAAGGCTTGGACCTATCACAAGGGTTGGAAGGCTCCTCAGTGTGCAGGCGTAATCCACACCGATTTCGAGAAGGGCTTTATCCGTGCTGAGGTTATCAAATACGATGATTATATCAAATACGGATCAGAAGCTGCCGTACGCGAGGCAGGTAAGTTGGGTGTCGAAGGAAAAGAATATGTAGTTCAGGACGGAGACATCATGCACTTCCGTTTTAATGTATAACAACCTCTCTCCCACCTCATTATGGTTACATTAGCAAGTATCATCAACGCATTTATCGACTGGGCTCCCTCCCAGATGCTTGAACTGGGCCCTGTGCATCTCAGATATTACTCACTCTGCTGGGTTATCGGTTTGGCACTGGCTTATGTCGTCGTTCAAAGACTGTATAAGGAGCAGAAGTTAAGTAACGAGGATTTCGAACCACTGTTCATGTACTGTTTCCTGGGCATTCTGATTGGAGCACGATTGGGTCATTGCCTGTTCTATGAACCTGATTATTACGTACATCATGCCATCGAAATGTTCTTCCCTATCAAGGAAGTTTATAATCCTGAAATGGTTTCCAGTTGGTTGAATTGGGTGCCATGTACCCACGGCGGATTGGGTTGGACATTTGTAGGATACGAAGGATTAGCCAGTCATGGCGGCACATTGGGCCTTATGATTGCATTGGCACTGTATGTACGCAAGACCCACATCAACATTATGCGTGTATTGGATAACATTGCTATTGCCACTCCTATCACTGCATGTTTCATTCGTTTGGGAAACCTGATGAACAGCGAGATTATCGGTAATGTATCCGATGTGCCATGGGCCTTCATTTTCCATACTCGCAGTGCCATGATTGATGGACAGTTGGTAGCCCGTCATCCGGCACAGCTTTACGAGGCTCTCGCCTATCTGTTGTTGTTCTTTATCGGATGGATTATCTATAAGAAATACAGCAGTAAAGTGGGTACAGGCTTTTACTTTGGCCTTTGTCTTACTTACATTTTCACCTTCCGCTTTTTCATCGAATTCTTGAAAGAAGTGCAAGGTGGCGTTGACGACGGATCTACCATCATCAATGTCGGACAGATGCTGAGTATACCGTTTGTCATCCTTGGTGTTGCTTGCATGATAGGGGGTTCCTGGTTGAAAAATATAGCAGAAAAAAAGGCTAAATAAGAATGGCAAAAGAAGAGCTTACCCCGATGATGAAGCAGTTTTATGACCTCAAGGCCAAACACCCTGAGGCTATCATGCTGTTCCGTTGTGGTGACTTTTACGAGACATATGCAGAAGATGCACAGATTGCTGCGGAAATCCTGGGTATCACACTGACCAAACGCAATAATGGACGTGAGGGAACCACTGCAGGCATGTTTATGGCGGGATTCCCTTATCATGCACTGGATACCTATCTCCCTAAACTGATCCGTGCCGGAAAGCGTGTGGCTATCTGCGACCAATTGGAAGACCCTAAACTGACCAAGAAACTGGTCAAGCGAGGCATCACGGAATTGGTTACCCCTGGTGTGGCTATGAACGATACGGTGCTGAATTACAGGGAGAACAACTTCCTCGCAGCCGTTCATTTTGGCAAGACATCATGTGGTGTAGCTTTCTTGGATATTTCTACCGGAGAGTTCCTGACTGCCGAGGGTACTTTTGAATATATCGACAAACTGCTGGGTAACTTTGCCCCCAAAGAGGTATTATACGAGAGGGGAAAGAAAGGCATGTTTGAAGGTAATTTCGGCACTAAGTTCTGTACCTTCGAATTAGAGGACTGGATTTTTTCGGAAACCACATCTTACGAGCGACTGTTGAAACACTTCGAGGTAAAGAACCTAAAGGGTTTTGGTGTAGAACATTTGAAGAATGGTACAGTTGCAGCCGGAGCTATCCTGCAATATTTGGAATTTACCCAGCATACTCAAATCGGTCACGTAGTAAGTATATCACGCATCGAGGAAGACCGCTACGTTCGATTGGATAAGTTTACCGTCAGAAGCCTGGAATTATTAGGCTCCATGAACGATGACGGACGCTCTCTCTTACAGGTAATCGACAAAACCATCTGTCCAATGGGTGCACGTCTGCTTCGCCGTTGGGTCATTTTTCCACTGAAAGACGTAAAGCCAATTGAAGAACGTCTGGATGTAGTGGATTACTTCTTCCGCGAACCGGAATTCAGGGAGTTGCTATCCGGCCAGTTGCACATGATTGGCGACTTAGAGCGTATCATCTCAAAAGTCGCTGTCGGACGTGTATCTCCAAGAGATATCGTGCAGTTGAAAGTGGCTCTTCAAGCTATTGAACCTATTAAGGCTGCATGCGAACATGCTCAAAACGAGACATTAAAGAGGGTAGGAGAGCAGATGAACCTCTGTGCCTCTATCCGTGACCGCATTGCCCGTGAGATAAAGAACGACTGCCCGTTGTTGGCCAATAAGGGTGGAATCATCCAGAATGGGGTTAATGAACAGTTGGATGAGTTGCGCCAGATTGCCTATTCGGGTAAGGATTACCTCATGAAACTGCAACAGCGGGAAAGTGAAGCTACAGGAATCCCGAGTCTTAAAGTTGCCTACAATAATGTTTTCGGCTATTACCTGGAGGTTCGCAACACCTACAAGGATATGGTTCCGGCAGAATGGATCCGTAAACAGACCCTGGTCAATGCTGAGCGTTACATCACTCAGGAACTGAAAGAATACGAAGAAAAGATTCTGGGTGCAGAGGATAAGATTCTATCCCTGGAGATGCAGATATTCAACAATCTGGTTTTGGCATTGTCCGAGTACATTCCAGCCATTCAGATTAATGCTAACCAATTAGCTAAATTGGACTGTCTGCTGGCCTTTGCCGAGGTAGCTAAGGAGAACAAATATATTCGTCCTGTTGTAGATGAAAGCCTGGTTATCGACATTAAACAGGGACGCCATCCAGTTATCGAGACCCAGATGCCAGTAGGTGAGAAATACATTGCCAACGATGTCTATCTGGATAATGAAAAGCAGCAGATCATCATGATTACAGGTCCTAATATGGCCGGTAAATCCGCTCTGTTGCGTCAAACCGCCCTCATAACACTATTGGCCCAGATTGGTTGTTTCGTGCCCGCAGAGAGCGCCAGAATAGGTCTGGTGGATAAAATATTCACACGTGTGGGTGCCAGCGACAATATTTCGATGGGAGAATCTACCTTTATGGTTGAAATGAGTGAGGCTGCCAACATTCTGAACAATGTATCTACCCGTTCATTGGTACTTTTTGATGAGCTTGGACGTGGTACTTCCACCTACGACGGTATTTCTATTGCATGGGCTATTGTAGAACACATGCACGAGAATCCAAAGGCACAGTCGCGCATGCTGTTTGCTACCCATTACCACGAACTGAATGAAATGGAAAAGACATACTGCCGGATCAAGAACTACAATGTATCCGTAAAGGAAATGAACGGTAAGGTTATTTTCCTGCGCAAACTGGAACGTGGCGGTAGTGAACACTCTTTCGGTATTCACGTAGCCAAGTTGGCCGGTATGCCCAAAAGCATTGTCAGCCGTGCAGACGATATTCTGAAACAGTTGGAAGCCAATAATTCCGGCAATGGCGTATCCCGTGCAGACACCAGTAAGATAGACGAACAGAAAGAAGGTGTTCAACTCAGTTTCTTCCAACTGGAAGACCCTGTCTTGTGCCAGATTCGTGATGAAATACTATATTTGGATATCAATAATCTGACTCCTGTCGAGGCACTCAATAAACTGAATGAAATCAAGAAGATTGTCTCAGGAAAGTCATCATAATTCCTATGCAAACTACTGACGAATTCCGCCCTAATCTAATGAAGGGTAAAAAGATATTGTATGTACATGGTTTTGGTTCATCGGGACAGACCGGCACAGCCAAGACCTTGCGTATGCTCATGCCTAATTGTACCGTAATTTCTCCTGATATTCCCCTGAATCCGACAGAAGCGTTGGATTTATTGCATCAGATTTGCGATACAGAAAAACCGGATTTGATTATTGGAACTTCCATGGGCGGTATGTATGCCGAGATGTTATATGGATTCGACCGTATTCTGGTTAATCCTGCATTTAACATTGCCGACACCATGACCGAGCATCACATGCTGGGTAAACAGCAGTGGCTCAATCCCCGCCAGAACGGTGAGAAGGAATTCTATGTCACCAAAGACCTGGTCAAGGAATTCAAGGCTCTGACAACAGCCTACAGCTTCAGCCAGATTGATGAGAAGGAGCGTAGGGAACGTGTATACGGACTTTTCGGTATTCATGATCCTGTAGTTCACACCTTCGATGTTTTCTCTGCTCATTACATCAATGCCATCCGTATGGATGCCGAGCATCATCTGAACGATAAGGTCATTATCAACAGCCTGTTGCCAGTTATCCGTTGGATAGATGACCGTCAGAATGGGGTAGAGAAACCTATCGTTTATATCGATATGGACGACTGCCTGACCGATTTCAAGAATGGATGGCGCAAGCTTACTGAGGAGGAACGCAACCAATACGAAGGTCACCTTTACGATTGTCCGGGTTATTTTTCACACTTAGACCCACTTTCCGGCGCAGTAAAGGGCTTCCGATGGCTTGCCGAACACTACGATACGTATATCCTTTCCAGCGCACCATACAGCAATCCTACAGCTTGGAGCGATAAACTGCAGTGGGTGGAGAAATACTTGGGTGTTCCTGCTTTCCGCCGCCTTATTCTTTCACACCACAAGAACCTAAATTATGGAGACTACCTGATTGACGACCGTAAGGTAAACGGTGCCGAGAACTTTATGGGAACCTTCATACATTTCGGGCAGGATCCTTTCAAAACCTGGGAGGATGTCCTGGAGTATTTTGAGCATTTGGGAGGCCAGTAAAACCTTTTATTTTCTTCGGCGTACAGGTCTTCGTCTTACCACTCTTCTTACAGGGGCAGGCTTACGGCTAATCTTCATGACACTCTCATCATGGGTGAGAATGGTACATAAATCATCCTGAAAGTCGCGTGCAGCAGCCGATGTGCGGGTATTATTCAGCATAATACTGAACAGCAGTTCATGTCCGTTGGCTGCCGTGCAGTAACCGCTCAAGGTAATTACACCGTTCAGGGTACCGGTCTTGGCATGAACATTCTGATAGGCAGGACCGGTTTTCATACGGGTACTGATTGTACCGTCTATGCCTGCAATGGGCAAACTGGAATAGAATACCTCATACAATTCGGGAGTATTCCTCACATATTTCAAGAAAGCTATCAGCATTTCAGGTGTAAGGAAATTAAAATGCGACAGACCGCTTCCATCCAGAATGGTAAACTCCGACGGATTCTTATAGCCTACCTTACGGATTTGCTGAAAAATCACGTTCTCAGGACTCTCAGAACTTTTTAGATTACGGATGGATAAAGCTGCCAATTGACAGAAAATGGACTCTGCATAGACGTTATCGCTATTTTTCATCAGCCGGGGCATCAGTTGGTTCAGGGTACGTACTTTATCGCATACCAGCTGGGCACTATCCGGACATATGGCAAAGCCCACAGCTCCACGGACAGTAATCATACGCTTGGCCAGCTCATTCTTGAACTGTTGCATGAATCCTGCCTTTTTGTTGACCATGAGAGGAGAAATATCCGGATTATCCGGATGGATCTTCCATACCCACGACTTACCCCATCGGATAGTATCCTTGACCGACACATCCTCATAGAGCATACCGTCTATACTGTCGATTTGCAATTCAGCAAAACGGGATACAAAGGTATTTAAATCATATCCGTCAAAAGCAGGATCAAATGAACCAACTGCATACACATCGCCATGAAGAATTCTGCGAGGAATGATACGTTCCTGCACAAATGTTCCCGAATCGGTAACTAACGTATCCGAGAAGAAAAGGGAATCTGTGGAAATAAAACCGGTGTGATGCAAACTTGTCCGGAAAGGAAAGTCCTTGCCCAAATGTTCCAAGGCAGTCACACTGGTAATGATCTTCTCGTTTGAAGCAGGAACCATTTTCCGATAGTCATTATGCCGGTAGATGACGGAATCAGCTGTCAGGTCATATACCTGCATACCTAAAGTAGCATACTTCATCACAGGACTCTTTTGAATGGCTGAATCCAGACGGGTAGTCATGTATAATGGCCAGGGTAGGGGAGTAATCGAATCCTTCTTAATCGAATCGTTGGGAATGGTATCGGGCTGAATTTGAGCCATCGCCATGAATGGCAAAATAATTAATAATATTAATAAGTTAATCTTCTTCATTATCGTCATCCTGCTCGTGCTGTGCTAATTGTGTTTGTTTGTACTCTATATACTCTATGAATTCCTGTTCCTTCTCCGGACGGATACCCAGTTCCTTTCCATTTTTTAAGACAATCAGCAGATAACTTCCCAAACGCAACCCTGCATTGAAAGAAAAATGATTACTTTCTATGCGGTCTATATCTTTCAGGGAAAAAACAACTGTCTTTATAAATCGGCCTTTATAGATAACCAGTCTGCCATCCGATGTTACTGTATACGTACTATGCAGCAACATTTCCAGCGTATAAACCGCAGCTACAAGAAACAAAAAGGCCAGAATAGCCATTTTGAACCAGGCAAACCAGGTAAAGATGGCTATCTCTATAAAAAGAAAACATAGCTTCCCGGCATTAATTTTCTCATGATATATCTTGTTCATACGTTTTATTTACGGAGGATAGTGTCATTTAGGAGTTCAAAATTACTAATTTTTCTCCTTTTATACAATTTATAGTTCGTAAAAGGATAAATAATTAAAGAATTCACTAATTTTGCATCACTAAATTCGAATAAAAAATGGTCTATAAATACGACTTCTTAGTCATTGGTTCAGGTATAGCCGGAATGAGTTATGCCTTGAAAGTAGCTCACAAAGGAAAGGTGGCTCTAATATGTAAAACTACCTTGGATGAAGCTAATACAAAGTTTGCACAGGGTGGTGTAGCCAGTGTTACCAATCTGCTGGTAGACAATTTTGACAAGCACATTGAGGATACCATGATTGCAGGTGACTTTATCAGTGACCGTGCAGCAGTGGAGAAAGTGGTTCGTGAGGCTCCATCCCAGATTCAGGAATTGGTGAAATGGGGTGTGAATTTCGATAAGAAAGAGAATGGTGAGTTCGACCTGCACCGTGAGGGTGGTCACTCTGAGTTCCGTATCCTGCACCATGCCGATGATACCGGTGCTGAGATTCAGCGCGGATTGATGGAAGCTGTACGCAACAATCCTAACATCGACATTCTCGAGCATCATTTTGCAGTGGAGATCATTACCCAGCATCATCTGGGTGTTCGTATCACCCGCCGTACTCCAGATATTGAATGTTATGGTGCTTATGTGCTGAATCCAACCACACAGAAAATTGATACTTATCTGTCCAAGGTTACCCTGATGGCAACAGGCGGTACCGGTGCGGTTTATTCTACCACTACCAACCCCAATATTGCTACCGGCGATGGTATTGCCATGGTATACCGTGCTAAAGGTAAGGTAAAGGACATGGAGTTTGTACAGTTCCATCCTACAGCTCTCTATAATCCAGATGAAACTCATCCTGCATACCTGATTACAGAAGCAATGCGTGGATACGGTGGCATCTTGCGTTTGCCTGATGGAACTGAGTTCATGCAGAAATACGATGAGCGTCTAAGCTTGGCTCCACGTGATATTGTGGCACGTGCCATTGATAACGAGATGAAGATCCACGGTTTGGATCATGTTTGCCTGGATGTTACCCACAAGGATCCTGAAGAGACCAAGCATCACTTCCCTAATATCTATGCCAAGTGTCTGAGTATCGGTATTGATATCACCAAGGAGTATATCCCTGTAGTTCCATGTGCACACTACATGTGCGGTGGTATTCAGGTTAACTTGGATGCAGAATCATCTATCCATCGTCTGTATGCGGTAGGTGAGTGCTCATGCACCGGTCTTCATGGTGGAAACCGTTTGGCCAGCAATTCACTGATCGAGGCTGTCGTTTACGCCGATGCTGCAGCTAAGCATTCCTTGCATGTCATTGATGAGTATGAGTTCAACGAAAAGATTCCAGAGTGGAACGATGAGGGTACCATGAGTAACGAGGAAAAGGTACTGATTGCCCAGGATATGAAGGAAGTAAACCAAATTATGAGTACTTATGTAGGTATCGTACGCAGTGATTTGCGTCTGCGCCGTGCATGGGAGCGTTTGGATTTGCTTTACGAAGAGACAGAAGACCTGTTCAAGCGCGTTAAGGCTACTAAGGATATCTGTGAGTTGCGTAATATGATCAATACCGGTTATCTGATTACCCGATGCGCTTTGGAGCGTAAGGAAAGCCGTGGATTACATTACATCTTGGATTATCCAAAACATGCTTACGATTTGAAGAAAAAATAAAAAGTAAAGGGGTTCGTTATGAACCCCTTTCTTATTTTTAATAGGAAGCTGATGCTTCCAAACCTTCTTTTTTAAGTAAATCTACAATACGGTCCAACTCTTCATGAGGGGCCTTTTCCAACAACTGGTCAGGTGTTTCACGGTCAATGGTGTAAATCATCACTTTTTCAGGATTAATCTCCTTGACAACCTCCATCCATGGCAATACATAATCATCTGTAGTATTGTTCACATCCTTGCCAGTAGGAGAGAGACCTTTTAGAAATATGGTTTGGATGATGACATGTCCGTCGAACTTCTTTAAGTTTTCGATAATGGTCTGTACGTTGTAAGAACCCGTAGGTCTATCCAATTCTTCAATATAGGCACTGTTTACAGTATCAAGCTTTAGAATATTATTGTCCACCAGCATCAGGGCTTTACGCACGCTTTCCTTTGTAATCAGTGTGGCATTGCTCAATACGCTTACCTTAGCTTCAGGAAAGTATTTGTCCCGCAAGACTATGGTATCGGCTATAATCTCTGGAAAATGAGGATGAGCAGTAGGTTCTCCATTGCCAGCAAAAGTCAGTACGTCAGGTTTGGGACCGTTCTCCTTCATATCCATCAACTGCTTCTCCAAAGCCTCATATACCTGTTCACGGGTAGGCAGGGCTGCATGTGGTCTATGATCAGCATTATAACCGCATTCGCAATAGATACAGTCGAATGTACAGAACTTGCCGTCAGCAGGTAAAAGATTAATGCCTAATGAAACTCCCAAACGACGGCTATGAATAGGACCGAAGATAGGGGAGGGATATATAACTGTTGCCATATGGTATACTTTTTTATTATGCGGGACAAAAGTACAACTTTTTTATATCTTTATCCTTAATTGCACTTGTAAATTGTTCTTTTTCTGCTGTGAGGCATCAAAATACATCGTATGTCCATATTTCAACTGGATCATCCAGTTTGTTGATATATCATACCTGAATAGGGTTGAAAACCTGAATCCATGACCATAATAGGATGGAAATGAAAAAGAATAAAGCAATCCTTTTTCATAAGCATATATATTTGATTCATAACTCTCTGTATGGAAATAAGTACCCATTACAGAAACTTGGACAGCCGGTTTATTCCATGTGAAATCTCCTTGTTGAGAAAAAGCATATCCTCTTTCCGCAGACAAATCGGCTATATTAAACTGTGTATAATTGATCTGACTGCTCAATTGTACATTACCAAAATGATATTTGGCTTGAATCCGGGCTGTCTGTCTTATTCTATTGGCTATGGCCACTTGTTTTTCATTCAATGGATTCTTATAGTTCTGCTGTTTAACCTTCATCCGGTATTTCACTAACCATTCCACCTTATGACTGGTGGTATATTCCACTTGTCCTAAAGCATCCATGCCTTTGGTATGTTTGGCCGAAACCAGATACCTGTACCAGGGAAACTCATACAAATCCACATAAGCTAATGTTTTCAACCGGGATAGTGGTTTATAAACCATGCCTACATAAATTCCATTTTCATTCTTCACATCTGATGATTCACCAAAGGAATTTCCATACAGTGCATTATATTGTTTATCATAATAACGGTACACCAAATTCAGCTGCATTTTAGCTGAAGGCCTGTATTGTACTGAATGAAGCATAGACAAAGATTTCTTTTCATCCATGGCCAATTCTCCCTTTAATGTCCACCGGTAACTTACATAACTGTAATCCACACTTGAATTGGAAAAATGCTTTCCTTGTGGATAAAAGTGTTTATAATGCGATATATCCGGATAAGTTATGAACGGTTTGTTGAAAACTGAATAAAGGGTTGTCAACCCCATGTGGAAATCTTTAATAGAATAACTTAAATGACCACCTATCAATAGATTAGATATATTATTTTTCTTTTCTATTTCAGATAATGTTCTATGGTATCCATCCGTTTTCAAATTAGTTATCAACGATTCCTTATTGATTGTAGCGTCTTGATAACGATATGAACAGAATGTGTATAACTGCCATTTCTTCCATCCCCATTCAGTGGCTATTCCTTGAAAATACCCGTTTTCACTGGTCGATGAATGTTTGGTAATAGCATTTCCGCCATTGCTATTCAACTGTGAGAGTAAAGCTATTTTTCCTGGAGTAAACTGTCCATTTACTACCAATCCTTGTCCGAATCGGAGTTTATATTTTCCTAAAGCAAGGGTTTTCAACACACCTAAATTTCTTATAATCAAATAGTAATTATAATTGTCAAACCATTTATCAAAACTTTTAAGCATGGGTTCGCCTTTATCCTTTTCAGCAGTTAATCCCCATTCTATGCGTTGGTTATATTTATACTGATAGCGCAATGAATGATACAACGGAGATCCCAAATATTTTTCATCCTGTGCCTGGAAAGGAACATCAGTTCTCAACACTATATTCTGCTTTCCATACTTTTTTATAGCATTGAAAGACAATTTATTACTCTTATTCTTTTCTTTTTCATCAAAAGTTATGAACAGGGCTAACAGGAGTCGTGTATCATAATCCAAATAAGGAATAAGGTTCAATTCTCCCACAGACCGGATAGGACCATAGGAGTACACGTATGCTTCAATCTCTTCTATTTGCTGAGCGTTAAGGAACGGCAGTTGTTTCAGTTCCTCTGCGGTGGCTGAATTGATGCGGATGGGATTTTCATGAATATAGCACAGATCATCATAGAAATCATTTAGAAAAGTATAATTTTCTGACTCCTGATCTGTCAACTTATCTACAAAATCATCCCAGGTAAGTGATTGTGCTCCCGCTCTGTATGGATAGAATACCATGAAAGCACAACCCATTAACCACCGCATCCGACGGTATAACGTCATTAAAAACTTGCAGTCAGTAGTTAAGTTTCGTCAAAGATAAAGTAAAGTTTTGACAATCACAAATAATATATTTACTTTTGCAGCATAATATTGAATTTATTACTAAGCAGATATATGCATATCTTTTCTGATTATAGAAATAGTAAAACTATAAAACTGATTTATAGTTTATTATTTTTGTGTATAAGTTTACACATATCTGCACAGGTTAAGGTTAATGAGGAACCTGTATATAAAGATAAATACGATGTTGGCGCTCCTATCAACGCTATGAAAATTATAGTTCGCAGTTGCTCGGATACCAATGGAGATATCATTCCTTTATTTGAATTGCCCAATATCTATATTTTTCCGGATATGAGGTTTAAGAATAACCGTCAGCGTGAAAAATATACCCGATTGGTGCGTAATGTAAAGCGTACACTTCCTATAGCCAAGACTATCAATGGCATAATCATTGAGACTTATGAATACCTGCAGACCATTCCTACCAAAAAGGAAAGAGATAATCATCTGGAAGATGTAGAGAAAGGTCTGATGAAACAGTATAAGCCTGAAATGAAAAAGCTTACCTATTCTCAAGGTAAGCTGCTTATTAAATTGGTTGACAGGGAATGTGATTCCCGGGCATATGATTTAATCAAGGCATTTATGGGAAGTTTTAAAGCAGGTGTTTATAATGCTTTTGCTTCTATCTTTGGTGCCTCACTGAAAAAAACATTCGATCCTGATGAAGATAACGATGATAAAACCGTAGAAAGAATTTGTATTCTTGTTGAAAACGGTCAGATTTAATAGTTGATAAGTAATTGTTTTGCAAATTCCCAAATTACTATACCAGCTGTAACAGAGACAGTTAAGGAATGTTTGGTACCAAACTGTGGAATTGCAATACAACCGTGAGAGTTATCAACAACCCCCCGTATAACTCCTTTTACCTCATTACCCATAATAATGGCATATTTTTGGGTACGGTCCAATTCCAGATGCTGTAATTTAATGCTTCCCTCTACCTGTTCTGTAGAATAAACCACATAACCCATTTCATGCAGTTCATTGACTGCATCCATGGTATTTTTAAAGTATTTCCAACTAACAGTATCTTCTGCACCCAATGCTGTCTTATGTATCTCTGGCTGTGGAGGATCGGCAGTAATGCCACATAAATAGATGTCTTTCACTCTGAAAGCATCAGATGAACGGAACACACTGCCCACATTATGAAGACTGCGTACATCATCCAATACCACTACCAATGGAAGTTTATCTGCCTGCTTGAACTCTTCCTGGTTCAAACGGTTCATCTCAGTTATTTTCAGCTTATGCATAAGATACTTTATTTTCGGTTGCAAAGGTAATGAAAAGTTAGTGAAAACCTGTTGAAAAGTTAAGGAGAAAAAATGAATTAAAAATTTGGATTATTGTGTTATTTACTCATATAAGGCATATTTATTCCTATGCAACTTATTTATGAAAAGTTTAAAACATTGTTTGAATAGAGTTTTTAACCGTATTCATTAGGTGTTTTTTCTAAAAGTTTTTAACTTTGCAACTTATAAACAGAGTGTGAATAAAATAGTCAATGTATTAGCATTCAGTATAAAACCATGTTGATAACCTAACAATAATATTCACTCTTCATTTTATAAGTTTATATGCAAATTTGTGCTGATTTTTCTTTCAACAGTATGAACAGGCAATCAACACAATAAAAAGATTTTTTTTAAAAGGAAAGAAATAAATTTTAATTATAATGAATAAGGAATCTGTTGATTTGAAGGCTGAGATCCGTAGAATGTGCCAGGAGAAGAATGCCATTATCCTGGGTCATTATTACACCGATGGTGTCATTCAGGATATAGCCGATTTTATTGGCGACAGTTTGGCACTGGCTCAGAAGGCTGCTAAAACCGATGCTGACATTATAGTAATGTGTGGTGTTCATTTCATGGGTGAGACTTGTAAGGTATTATGTCCTGAAAAGAAAGTATTGGTTCCAGATATGGCTGCCGGCTGTTCATTGGCCGATAGTTGCCCTGCCGATGAATTTGCAAAGTTTGTAGGTGAGCATCCTGATCATACAGTTATCTCTTATGTGAATACTACAGCTGCTGTTAAGGCAGTAACCGATATTGTGGTAACCAGCAGCAATGCCCGTCAGATTGTGGAAAGTCTGCCAAAGGACGAGAAGATTATCTTTGGTCCTGACCGCAACTTAGGCAGTTATATTAATTCCATTACCGGACGCAATATGCTGTTGTGGGATGGTGCTTGCCATGTACATAACCGTTTCAGTGTAGAAAAGATTTTGGAACTGAAACAGCAGTATCCAGGAGCAAAGGTATTGGTACATCCGGAATGTAAGGGCGCTGTAGCTAAATTAGGCGATGTAGTGGGTAGTACAGCTGCTTTATTGAAATATGCCGTTACACAGCCTGAAAACGAGTTTATCGTGGCTACAGAGAGCGGTATTCTTCATGAAATGCAAAAGAAGTGTCCTCAGAAGACCTTTATTCCTGCACCACCCGATGATAGTACTTGCGGTTGCAATGAATGCAGTTTTATGAAACTGAATACACTCGAGAAATTATATGAGTGTTTGAAGAATGAGACTCCGGAAATTATAGTTGACGAGGCTATAGCTAAGGAAGCTGTTAAGCCTATTCAGCGCATGTTGGATATCTCAGCAAAATTAGGATTATAATATAGATAAATAAAAAAGGTGCTTATTAACAAGCACCTTTTTTTAGATATTCACAAAGTTTAGCGATAGCTCTTGAACGATGGCTTACCTGGTTCTTTACATCTACGCCTAATTCAGCAAATGTTTCGGTATAGCCTTCAGGTATGAATACAGGATCATAACCGAATCCTTTTTCACCTTTCTTTTCAGTAGTGATTTCTCCGTTTACTATTCCTTCAAACTGATGTTCCACACCATTCTCTATTAAGGAGACAATGGTACGGAAACGGGCCTTACGGTTTTCCTTTCCTTCCAGCTCATGAAGAAGTTTACGGGTGTTTGCATCGGTATCATGGCCATCGGTGGCATAACGGGCTGTATGCACGCCAGGAGCGCCTCCTAAGGCCTCTACTTCCAAACCTGTATCATCTGCAAAGCAATCCAAGCCATAGTTCTCATATACATAATGAGATTTTTGGCTAGCATTACCTTCCAGAGTATCGCTGTTTTCAGGAATATCCACATCACAGTGGATATCCTTCAAACTCAGCAATTCGAATTCATTACCCAATATAGCCTTTATTTCTTCCAGCTTATGGGCATTGTTAGTAGCAATTACAAGTTTCTTCATCCGTTATTTACCCAAAACGATGTTGATCATCTTGCCAGGAACAACAATGACTTTCTTGACTACAAAGCCATCCATGTACTTGGCACTGTTTTCATTCTCCAAAGCAGCCTTCTCAGCATCTTCCTTGCTGATATCAGCAGGCAACTGGATAGTGAAACGGGTCTTACCGTTGAAACCTACTGCATAGGTTGCAGAGCTTTCCTTCAGGTATTCCTCATTGTATGCTGGCCAAGGAGCATCGCAAACGGTAGTGTTATGATCTAATGCCTCCCACAATTCCTCTGCCATGTGAGGAGCGAATGGAGAAAGCAGAGTGACCAGGTTTTCCAGTACCTGTTTGTTGCTGCACTTCAACTGCTGCAACTCATTCACACAGATCATGAATGCACTGATTGAGGTATTGTAACTGAAGTTTTCAATGTCACCGGTAACCTTCTTAATCAGTTTATGAATGCTCTTCAGTTCCTCTGCGGTTGGTTCACCTTCCTTAGGCAGGAATTCATCGGTACGGCTATAGAAAAGGTTCCACAATTTCTTCAGGAAGCGGTGGCAACCGTCAATACCGTTGGTATCCCATGGCTTGCTCTGCTCCACTGGGCCCAGGAACATTTCGTACAGACGCAGGGTGTCTGCACCAAAGTTCTCCACAATCATATCTGGGTTTACTACGTTGAACATAGACTTAGACATCTTTTCAATAGCCCAACCGCAGATATACTTTCCGTCTTCTAAAATGAATTCAGCATTATTATATTCAGGACGCCAAGCCTTGAATGCCTCTACATCCAGTACATCGTTCTTTACGATATTAACATCCACATGAATAGGAGTAACATCATAGTCCTTCTTCAGGTTCAGGGATACGAAAGTATTGGTATCCTTGATACGGTATACAAAGTTACTGCGACCCTGAATCATACCCTGGTTCACCAGCTTCTGGAATGGCTCTTCCTTGCAGCTTACACCCAGGTCGAACAGGAACTTATTCCAGAAACGGCTGTAGATCAAGTGACCGGTAGCGTGCTCTGAACCACCTACATACAGGTCTACATTCTGCCAGTACTCGTCAGCCTTCTTGCTCACCAGTTCCTGTTTGTTGTTAGGATCCATATAGTGCAGGTAATAAGCCGATGAACCGGCAAAACCTGGCATGGTGTACAGTTCGATAGGGAATACGGTCTTATTGTCGATCAGTGCCTTGTCTACAACCTTCTGGTTAGCTTCATCCCAAGCCCAAATCTTAGCATTGCCCAATGGAGGCTCACCGGTTTCGGTAGGCAGGAAGTTCTCTACTTGTGGCAACTCCAATGGCAGACACTCCTCAGGAATCATGCAAGGAATCTCGTTCTTGTAATAAACAGGGAATGGCTCACCCCAGTAGCGCTGACGGCTGAATATAGCATCACGCAGACGGTAGTTTACCTTTACACGACCCAACTGATGTTCCTTAACGTATTTCTTGGTAGCAGCAATAGCTTCCTTGATGGTCAAACCGTTCAGGTTGAAATCCACGTATGGAGTAGCACCTTCAACAGGTGAGTTGCATACAATACCTTCCTTGGCATCATAGCTTTCCTCGCTAACATCAGCACCCTCAATCAGTGGAACGATAGGCAAACCGAAATGCTTGGCAAAAGCATAGTCACGGCTATCGTGTGCAGGTACGGCCATGATGGCACCAGTACCGTAACCAGCCAATACATATTCTGCAATCCAGATAGGATTCTTCTCACCGGTAAATGGGTTGATGGCATATGAACCGGAGAATACACCGGTAACAGTATGATCAATTTGGCGTTCACGTTCGGTACGGCTCTTTACATAGTTTAGGTATTCCTCTACAGCAGCCTTCTGCTCTGGGGTAGTTACCTTCTGTACCAGTTCACTCTCAGGAGCCAATACCATGAAGGTAACACCAAACATGGTATCTGCACGGGTGGTAAAGATAGTGAAGCTCTCGTCGCTGTCAGCAATCTGGAAGTTGATTTCAGTACCCTCTGAACGGCCAATCCAATTCTTCTGGGTTTCCTTGATGGATTCGCTCCACTGGATAGTATCCAGACCGTCCAACAGACGCTGAGCGTAGGCAGAGACACGCAGACACCATTGGCGCATCTTCTTCTGCTCTACAGGATAACCGCCGCGGACACTGACACCTTCTACTACCTCATCATTAGCCAGTACGGTACCCAACTTAGGACACCAGTTTACCATGGTCTCACCCAGGAAGGCAATACGATAGTTCATCAGCACATTGCTCTGCTGCTTCTCATCCATGGCTTTCCATTCCTCGGCAGTAATATGCAGTTCTTCAGATTGAGCCACATCCAGACTCTCGGTACCTTTCTCGTTCAGGTGCTCGATCAGTTTCTCGATAGGTTGAGCCTTCTGGCAGGCATTGCAGTAGAAGCTGTTGAACATCTTCTGGAATGCCCACTGTGTCCAATGATAGTAACCTGGAGCACAGGTACGTACCTCACGGTCCCAGTCAAAGCAGAAACCAATCTTGTCCAACTGCTCACGGTAACGGTCGATATTCTGGAAAGTAGTCTTTTCAGGATGCTGACCGGTCTGGATAGCATACTGCTCTGCTGGCAATCCGTATGAATCGTAACCCATTGGGTTCAATACATTGTAACCCTGCTGGCGCTTGAAACGTGCATAGATATCACTGGCAATATAGCCCAGAGGGTGACCTACGTGCAAACCGGCACCTGATGGGTAAGGGAACATGTTCAGTACATAGAACTTCTTCTTACTTTCATCTTCGTACACTTTGTAAGTCTGCTGTTTCACCCAGCGCTCATGCCATTTCTTCTCAATTTCTCTGAAATTATATTCCATTGTAGTACTACTATTTTTTCAAAATTTGCGCAAATTTACTACAAATTACTGATTTACCTATTATAATAAGGGAAATAATTAGGCTAAGGGTGTTAATTCACCAGTGGTGGAATCCATAATGTAACCGCGCACCACTATATCCTTTGGCACTAATGGATGTTTGCTGACCAAATCTACAGTTTCCAATACAGCCGATTCGGTATCCTCAAAACCGTGCAGCCAACTGTCCAGATCAATTCCGCAATGCTTCATCAGGCTGATGTGTTCCTCGTCAATACCACGCTCACGCATCAGATGCAGCATCTCCTGGCTGTCCATACCCTGTACACCGCAACCGGTATGACCGATAATCATAATCTCATTAACGCCCAGCTCATAGATAGCCACCAGCAGGCTGCGGACAGTACTGTCGAAAGGGTTGGTAATGGTGCCACCGGCATTCTTGATTATCTTCACATCACCGTTCTTGATTCCTAATGCGGCAGGAAGCAACTGTACCAATCGGGTATCCATGCAGGTAACGATGGCAATTTTCTTGTCAGGATACTTGCTGGTTACAAACTGCTCGTATTGTTTGTTTTCAACAAATTGCTTGTTGAAGGCTAACATTTCATTAATCATAGTTTATAGCATTTTTTAAATTATTACTTCCTTGCAAAAATACATACTTTTTTGGCAATACCCAAGTCCGTGAGTAATTATCAAAATAAATATTAGGTTTACATAAATAATTCGATTACTTTTGTACACAAAACCAAAAATCTATTAATTATGAGAAGAATTTCTTTGATTGCATTCTTGTGCATGGCATTTGTTTCTATGGCCATGGCTAAGGATTACACTGTTGTTTCTCCTAATGGAAAAGTCACAACAACAGTAAGTGTTACTGATCAAGTTCGCTATGCCGTAACCTATAACGGTGTGCAGGTAGTAACCCCATCAGCTGTATCCATGACTTTGCAGGATGGCCGTGTATTGGGTCAGAATGTAAAGGTAGCCAAGGCTGTTGCCTCTCAGAAAAAGGAGGTATTACATCCGGTGGCTTACCGCAAGGCTGAGATTATAAACGACTATAAGGCACTCACCCTGCAGTTTAAGGGCGGTTACAGCATTGAGTTCCGTGCGTATGACAATGGTGTGGCTTACCGCTTTGCATTGGCAATGGGCAAGGGCGAGGTAGTGGTTCAGAACGAGAATACCGAGTTCAACTTTGCCGGTGATTACCCAAGTATCTATTCCTACTGCAACGGTACCGGTACCATAGAGCAGCAGTTCTCCAATTCATTTGAGAATACCTATAATCATCGCAACCTGTCCAAGATTGGTAACGACTCGTTGGTTATCCTTCCTGCCATGGTGGCATTGCCACAGAACATCAAGGCTGTGATTACCGAGGTGAACCAGTTCTCTTATCCGGGCATGTTCCTGCGTCATTACGGAAAGGAGACAGCCCTGAAGAGCATGTTTGCCCCTCTGCCAAAGACCATGGAGCAGGGTGGTCATAACAACCTGCAGATGATGGTCAAGGACCGTTACGATTACATTGCTAAGATTAATGGTACCCGTACCTTGCCTTGGCGTGCTATTGCCCTATCAGAGCAGGATAAGGATATGAGCGATAACGACTTGGTTTACTGCCTGGCCGATGAATGTAAGTTGGACGATACCTCATGGATCAAGCCGGGTAAGGTGGCTTGGGACTGGTGGAACGATTGGAACATCGAGGGTGTGGACTTCAAGGCCGGCATCAATAATGCCACCTATAAGTACTACATCGACTTTGCTTCCCGTTTCGGTATCGAATATGTCATTTTGGACGAGGGATGGGCAGTCAACCTGCAGGCTGATATGATGCAGGTAATTCCTGAAATCAACCTGAAGGAGATTGTTGATTATGCCAAGACCAAGAATGTAGGCATCATCCTGTGGGGTGGCTACAAGGCTATGGATAAGGATATGGAGAACCTGTGCCGCCATTACAGCGAGATGGGTGTCAAGGGATTCAAGGTGGACTTCATGGACCGTGACGACCAGATCATCGTAGATTTCTACAACCGTATGGCCGAGACTGCTGCACGCTATAAGCTGATGGTGGATTTCCACGGAGCCTTCAAGCCAAGCGGTATGAACCGCACCTATCCGAATGTCATCAATTACGAGGCTGTATTCGGATTGGAGCAGATGAAGTGGAACCAGACAGCCGATATGGTGACTCATGATGTTACTCTTCCATTCATCCGTCAGGTGGCCGGTCCTATGGACTACACCCAGGGTGCCATGCACAATGCCACCCGTTATAATTTCCGTGCCATCAACTCAGAGCCTATGAGCCAGGGTACCCGTTGCCATCAGTTGGCCGAATACATCATCTTCGAGTCTCCGCTGAACATGCTTTGCGATGCGCCAACCAATTATGAGAAGGAGCCTGTCTATACCCAGTTCCTGGCCAATATCCCTACCACATGGGATGAGACCTGTACCCTGATGGGAGAGGTAAGCAAGTATATCGTTACTGCCCGCCGTAAGGGTAATGACTGGTACATCGGTGGTTTGAACAACTGGGATTCACGCACCACTACTGTCGACCTGTCGTTCTTAGGTAATCCTGCCGATTATACCTTTGAGGCCTTTGTAGACGGTGCCAATGCCGATCGCCGTGGTACTGATTATAAGCACATTACCGCTTATCCGGTAAATGGAAAGAACACATCAGTGTTCATGCATCCTGGTGGCGGTTTCCTGATCAAGGCTACTAAGAAATAAGTAGAAACCATATATAGTACAGCATAACCCCAATTATGCTGTACTATTTTATTTATACATAAACGACCAAATGAAACACAAATCATTTTTACTTTTGGGCCTTGCGGCCCTATGCTTCTCTTGTGCTGAAAAGACAGAGACACCCGTAAAGAATTTCACCCAGTTTGTGGAACCCCGCATCGGTACAGCCCATTGCCGTTACTTTCATTTTGCACCGGGTGCCATGCCTTTCGGTATGGCCAAGCCAGGTCCCAGCACCAACGGCCATTTGGGTAATCATGACGGTTGGGAGGCCACCGGTTACGATTACCGCGAGGCTTCTATCGAGGGATTCCCCTGTACCCATGAATTCCAGATTGGCGGTATCGTGCTGATGCCTACTGCAGGCCAACTGAAAACCGTTCCCGGTGCCGTTGACTCTCAGGGCGAAGGTTACCGCTCTGCTTTCTCACACGATGAGGAGATAGCTGAGGCTGGCTATTACAGCGTATTGCTGAAGGACTACAATATACAGGCCGAGGTGACTGCCACCAAGCGTGTGGCTTTCCAGCGATATACCTATCCGAAAAGTACCGAGAGCCGTATTCTGTTTGATATAGGCAACCGTTCCGGCGAGAGTGGTGCCGTGAAGGATGCTTTTGTTGAGGTGCGCGAGGACGGTACCGTGGAGGGTTATGTCATCACGCTTCCCGAGTATGTGAAAAAGTATCAGCCCGGTGCCGAGGTACCTATTTATTTCTCAGCCAGTGTGGATAAGAAGCCCGAGTCAGTGGGTACTTTCCATAACGAGAATGTAGAGGAGGGAGTGACTAAGGCCACCGGTGTGGGTGCCGGTGTTTACCTGACTTTCCCTACAAAGCAGGGCGAGCAGGTTACCGCAGCTGTGGGTATCTCCTATACATCGGTGGAGAATGCCCGACTGAACCGTGAGACCGAGGCTAAGGACATGACTTTTGATCAGGCTCGTACCCAGTGTCAGGCTGCTTGGAACGAGGCCTTGGGCCGCATTGATGTGAAGAGTGAAAAACCAGAGGATATGACCAAATTCTATACCGGTCTGTATCATGCCATTCTGGGCCGAGGCCTGGCATCGGATGTGAACGGTGCCTACCCAAAGCATGACGGCAGTGTGGGCCAGTTGGCCATGAAGGAAGGCAAACCGGTACACAACCTGTACAATACCGATGCGTTCTGGGGTGGTCAGTGGAATCTGGGCCAGTTGTGGATTCTGGCTTATCCTGAGTATGCTTCCGATTACATCAGCAGCCACCTGCAGGTCTATAAGGATTCCGGATGGTTGGGCGATGGTTTGGCCAACAGCCGTTACGTATCGGGTGTAGGTACCAACCAGTTGCCGCTGCTCATTAATGCAGCCTACCAGTGCGGTATTCGCGACTTTGATGTAGAGCTGGCTTACGAGGCTTGCCGTAAGAATGAGTTGGATGGCGAGAACCGTCCGTTCGGTGCCGGTAAGTCCGATACCAAGGAATTCGTGCAGTACGGTTATGTGCCTCATATCGAGAATGCCGATGGACCAGCCGAGAAATTCCAGTTTTCAGCCTCGCATACCCTGGAGTATTCATTTACTTCATGGGCCACAGCCCAGTTGGCCAAGCAGTTGGGCAAGACCGAGGATTACGATAAGCTGATGGATCTGTCACGCGGATGGGAGCGCATCTATGACGAGAAGGAGAACTTCATGCATCCTAAGGATGCTGACGGTCATTTTGTAGACAATTTCGACCCGATGGAAGTATGGCGCGGTTTCCAGGAAGGTAATGCCTGGCAGTACACCTTCTATGTGCCTCACGATGCCAAGCAGTTGGTTTCCAAGGTAGGTCAGGAAGAGTTTGTAGCCCGTTTGGACAGTATCTTCACCCTTTCACAGAAGAAGATCTTCAGCGGTGGTACCGAGGTGGGAGCGTTTGCCGGTCTGAAGACCCTATACAATCAGGGCAACCAGCCATGCCTGCACATCTCGTGGCTGTTCAATGAGGCAGGCAGTCCCGAGAAGACCCAGAAGTGGGTACGTGCCATCTTGAACGAGTTCTACGGTACAGACGGTATTCACGGCTACGGTTACGGTCAGGACGAGGATCAGCGCCAGTTGGGTGCCTGGTATGTCATTTCCAGTATCGGCCTGTTCGATGTTACCGGTCTGAATGCCATCCATCCATCGTTCTCATTGGGCAATCCGCTGTTCAGCGAGATCCGTATCCGTCTCAGCGACAAGTACTATTCCGGTAAGGAATTTGTGATTAAAAACACCCAGGGCAATGATACCACCTTTATCCGTCAGTTTAAACTGAACGGTAAGGCACTGCCCGATCATCACATCCCATTTGCCGATGTGGTTAAGGGCGGAACATTGGAATTTGTGGTAGAATAATAAAAATCGTGGGTGTCAGAACAGACACCCACGATTTTTATTATCGGTTGATTTGTTATCATAGGTAAACAGGGAAATCTGTGAGTCGCCCCCTATCTGCACATCCATCTTGCGAGACAGCACCGTTCTCAGTAGGTTCAGTGCCACTGCTGGCAGAGCATACAGGTGACTGAAGTTGTCAGGAATGACCCATACAAACATGTTACCCTTAGAGTAAACACTATCTGCTGGAAAAAGCAAGCATAAATAGGGAAAATCCCCTCAAACAATAGGGAATTTCCCTTGCATGGGGGAAATACCCCCATTATCTTTGCAACATGAAAAAAAGGAAATAAAAACTCACGAACATCATATATTGGTTATTTATTAGTTATTGTTAGGTAAAAGGTAAAAAGAAGGTTTTCATGTACGTTATTTAAAAAGATTCAGAGCTCCGCTAATCGTGATGACTAGCGGAGCTCTATATTTTTTATGCCCTATGATGCAACCTTATGAGTTTTTTTACGTTAATAAGGATGAGAGGCCCTCAAAGAAAACATGAATAGTTAACATTTTAAATCGTAGGAATATGTCTGGAGCATTGATTGATTTATTGCTTTTCGCATTAATCATTGTATTTATTTTGGGATTCGTATCTATTGTGATGTGGTTTAAGAAGAAAGAAGATGAAAGGCGGACGCAAGTCCTTCTTGCCGCTCTGGAAAAGGGAGTGGCCATTGATTCCGCACTTTTTCGTCCAAAAACGGACAATAGACTGGTTGTCAAATACATTCTTCTCACCCTGCTGGTTATAGGGTCTTGTCTGACGATAATAGGCGCTTTCTTCTTGGCATTAGGAATAGCCTACAGTATTAATAACCAGAAGTTTGACGCTGAAATGTTCGTACCATTTGTATTCCTTGTCTCAGTTGGCGTATCGCTCTTGCTGGGCTATTTCAAGGCCAAAAAGATGCTTAAGTCGGAATTGGAGGATAAGGAATAACATCGAATTGAACCTGCATTTATGACACGCGAACGTTTTATTCAACTGATAGAACAGGAACAGGAGGGACTCATGAAGTACCTCCTGGCCATGTGTCATGGAAATTATGCCGATGCGGAGGATCTGGCACAAGAGACGGCCTTGAAAGCTTACCTTTCCTATCAGGGTTTTGTGGAGCATTTCAAGTTCTCCACCTGGCTGTATCGCATAGCCTACAACAGCTTCATCGATTTCCAACGGAAGCATCAGGTCATCACTCAGCCCCTTGGAGAAATAGATATCAGCAATGAGGATAGGGATCAGGAGCGAATCGATAAACTGTATAAGGCCATTGAGGATCTTCCGGTGAATGAAAAGACGGCCATGTTGCTTTTCTATTTCGAAGACATGAAAGTGCTCGACATTGCCATGGTCATGCGAAAGCCACCCGGAACCATCAAATCCTATCTGAACAGAGGTCGTAATCATTTAAAAATAAAACTGGAACATGAATAAAAACCAAGACATAGAGAAACTATTTAAGGAGTACAATCCTGCGATAGAGAAGCGTAAGTTCATGGAGAAGCTGGAACCTAAATTGGACGTGGTGGACAAGATCAACCAAGAACAGCAGCGTATGATTCGCTTGTATCGGTTGGTATCTGTCATCAGTCTCATTGCGGGCATGTTGATAGGAGGCGGAGTGATGTGTCTGGTTCTGCTTCATCCCATCGATTGGGCGGCCTTATCTCGTTCAGTATCATGGCTCAGGATGTCTCCTGCTGCTTCGCTCTTTGTTGTCAGATATGCAAATCTCTTTCTATACCTGTTCTCTGGGCTCATCTTCATAGCGGGGACACTCCCTATGATTTATTTGAAAACAAATGCATTAACGTATGGAAATGGAGAATAATCCTTGTCACAATGAAGGTTGTTAGTCGTCTATTTTTACAACCTTCGTTTCAATACGTTTTTATCCCATAGAAGCCATCAGTTAGGCGTCTATAAGTCTTTATTCTGAAGACTTATAAGTCCTTCATCGAAAGACTGCGCAGTCTTTCGGGATAATACTTATAGGAGGATAAGATAATATACAACAGCCCCTTCTCCCGCATAATATTAATAGCAACTGAAATGCCCTTTGAGGGACATTCCCTACTACCAACACTGCACGAAAGCGCCACTGCCACTAATCCTATGTTTGGACACCGGCAGGTTTGCGGCTAACACAGAAGATGCTCTCCCGGGCACTTCTTCACCGAATGAAAGGGGGGATATCACACCTCCACTGCTGGAGGCTATTATGCGTTGCTCGTCGTCGGGCTGTGGGACGTTGCGAGGCTTGGCCTGTCATTCCGTATATCTGTTCAACCAAAGGAGCCTTTTATCTCACGGCTATTGCAGTGTCTTAAACCGGTCAACCGGCAAGCTGTCTGCCCTCCGCAGGGTGGCTACTGATGGAACCCATTGTGATGGGTTACAAAGATACGGCAGTGGCCAAGGGCGCTGTCCCCTTCTGTCCGCTTCTGTCCTCATTTGTCCTCTTATGGCGGCTTGTTTATGGACGTTCTACCTCCGTTTACATCCCTTATGTCACCGCCCTGCTCATCGACCAGGGCATTCTGGCCGGAGACATGCAGAAGATTTATCTGTACGGCCTGCTGATGATAGGCATGGCCCTGCTCAGCCTGCTCTTCGGTATCCTGGTGGGACGTATGCCTGCCACATTTCTTCACCAGTGGTAAAACTCTCCCATTCTGTCGTTGTTTGTAACAGGCAACGGGGACACTAATACGATTTCAGGAAAGCCCGCAAAGATATATGCGGATCTCTTAAATTTATTTTTTCCTTATCTTTGTTTTGCTTCTGCTTAACCGAGTTTATTCCGATATTATAGATGCGGCTTAATGCCTCTATGCTTAAATCCAGTTTTAGCAACATGAAAAATCGGATATCATTTTCTGATAGATTGGGGAAGTCCCTTATCAATCTTTCCACGAATGAATTGGCAGTGGCATTGAGGAACAAGGTCAGTTCTATCCAATCATCCTCTGATATTTTAATTGGCTTCAGGCTTTCTTTCGATCCGCCTGTGCTGGTTGAGTCTATATTGTATTTAGCGAAAATATACCGTCGCATAAGTCTCAATTGCTTGTCGGCAAATTCTTTTTCCTGCATTTGAAGATGCTGCTTAAATTCAGAATGCTCTTGTTCCCTTAGCTCACGTTCATCTTTTAATTGACAAAGCAAATGATCAAAATCGACATCTTTCATCTTCTTTTTACGCAGATCTGACTTATACTTTGCTATAAAGGCTAATAAGACAAAGCAAAGAATGGTGATTACCACGTAAACCAGCCATACCTCAAAAGATTTTTTATTGCTCTCTGCCCGTAATTTTATATTATCAATTAAGTATTGAGAGCGTTCATTCATCATTTTATTATATCTGGCATGATAAACCAAGACAGCAGAATCGGAGAATTGCTGACCATATTGTATTTTGCCTAATTGATAGTAACAATCACGTAGCAAACACAATGTTCTGTATTTCATTCCAATATCATCTGACTCTTTCAAACGATTTAACAATGCTATACTTTGCTCGATTGAATCAGCTGAAATATAGCATTCTGCCAATGTTAATATTGTAGATTCATCAGGTTTTTTAGCTATATTTTGGGCAATTTTAGCAAAATGGAGAGCAGAATCATTCAAACTCTTTTTTCTATAGATTATAGCCTTTAGTTTATAAGAATTACTTATCAGTTCTTCATTACCTGTTTCAATTGATAATGCTAAAGCGTTATTGTAATAAACCAATGCTGAATCATATTCATGAATATTATCCAGAACATTCCCTATAGCCGACAGCAAATATACTTTATTGTAGTCATTGGGAGTACAATAAGTATCATATATACGATACGCCTCTTTTGCACTATTTAAGGCCAATATTGGGCTACTTGAGCGTAAAGAATGGCTAAATCGGTTCAATGCAAGATACTGGGTATAGTAGTCTTTATTCTCTTCAGCTGAACGGATAGCATCCTGAAAACAATCTTCAGCTAATTTATTGCTATCATTTAAAAGATAATAGCAACCCACATAATACATACATTTTGCATACATGGTATCTTGAAGGCGGGTGCTGTAATAATCATGGGCATAATGAAGCAGGGTGTCCTGGTCCACATCCAGTCCACTTTTGTCTTGAGCCATGGTATAGAGCAACGCATAGTAGGCCATTTCATCCTGAGGCAACTGCCGATAGTTGATGGTCTGAAGCAGATGAAGAACACTGTCAGGGTTTGCATTAACTAGCGAATAGGCACGGGTCAGCTCATTCTGTCGGTGCTCTCGGGTACACCCCACAGTTACACACAATGAGACCAATCCAAGTGAAAAATAAAGGAGGATTCTGCTTTTCATACCGTATGTTGATTATACGGTTGCAAAATTAGCTATTCCTTGCCGTAAAAAAAAGCATGTCAGGTTAGTTTTTCATATATTCCCAATAGATATTATTTGCTTTATTTCAAATGATTTAATAACGACTTATCCGATTTTGTTAGGTTAGTTTACAAAAATTAAGGTTACAATTAACCCTTTTAATAATTCCTTATTTCAAATATTTTGCAAAAAATAGTGTATTGATACAAATTCTCTTATATTTATACCTACAAATGACAATATACTTATATTGTTTTTTTATCAATGAATATATAGCGAATGTGTGTTGATAGGCTATTGCAGTATTTGATGCATAATAGTATGACACCATTTTTTCATGTGTTTGAAGCAAGCCATATTTTTGCCATTTTTTATAGCTTTATTACTCTTTTTTTAAATGAACTAACCTATCAAGCTGGTAAAAATAGGGAGTAAATGTGTGTAATTCAAGTAAATAACGAGAATATTTCTATTCGTAAAAAAACTAACCTTAATGTCTTGTATACTTGTTGGAAATGCCATAATTTTGCAATTAAATATCCAATAAATTCATAAACGATGAAAAATTTAATTCTTTTAGGCATAGTTTTTTTGCCAGTGTATTAACTGCTAATGCAGAAGTTATTGACCCTACTATTGGTCATGGAGGTGACAGTAACCAAGGCAATGGAAAGCCAAGAACTTCACAGCCAATATTTGAAGTAGGTTCAAGTGGTGATAGTTTAGTTCTTGATGTCAGCCATTATTTGGGAGAAGTGGAGGTGCAAATTCTGTCTCAAGGTATAAATTACAGCACCTATATTATTGGATATGGTAGATTAACCATAGATGCTTCATCATATAGTTTAGGCATGCATTATTTTACGTTGACTTTGTCTGATGGAACTACATACGAGGGTACATTTGAGAAGGTTTGATAAATAATAATATTAGTGTCCCGTTAAAATCGGGACATGGTTAAATTATTATTAAACCCTGGTAAGAGGGGATAATCGAGCTCTTTGACATCATTGAAATTAGTCTTTTCGAAGAGATCTCTCAGTGGAGTCTTATCCGTAAGCGAGATGCTCAGAATCTGCAGGACCTCATAGGTAGACCGCTTGAGTTTCATGTCGTGCTGAACGATAGCGACAAGGCAGTATGTTGTGATTGCTGAGCAAATTTGTATTCTTACAGCGTTCTCTGTTGTACCCCAGAATTTCTTAATCTTGAGGTGCTGTTTGAGCCACTTGAAGCAGTTATGAGTAGCTTATCATAACTGCTATTATGACAAGTGCAAGCGATCACCGCCATTCTCAAGTCCGTTGACTTGCAAAAACAGCCTAAAGGCTATATTTCAATTATTTCAAAGAACGATTAATCCCCATTAACGGGACAGTAGTGATAGCCAGTTTTAGAATAGAGTAAACAATATTCAAACTTAATTGAAGTTCTCACAAACGATAATAAATGACAGATCTGTTTAGATACATATATCTAGTCTCATTTCTGCTTCTATTCTCCTGCCAGGAATCGGAAGAGAATAAACTGTCCCGTTTTGTGAAGGAATGGGAAGGAAAGGAGATCGTCTTTCCGCAGGATTGCTCTTTTTCTGGTCTTGATGGCAAAGAGTGTCCATCACCACCATTGGATACCCCATTCAAGATAGTCTATTATGTGGATTCCCTGGGATGCATGAGCTGCAAGCTGAAACTGGAGGAATGGAAGAGGTTCATACATGAGGTGGATTCGCTCTCAGACGAAAAGGTTTCATCCTTCTTCTATTTCCATCCGAAGGAAAACGATTTGAAGGAAGTGGAAATTCTCATGAAGAGCAATGCCTTTGACTATCCTGTCTGCATAGACAGAGCGGACAGGTTCAATGCAGCCAACCGGTTTCCGGAGAATGATTCCTTCCATGTGTTTCTGCTGGATGAGCAGAACAAGGTCAGAGTGATAGGCAACCCAGTTCTGAATCCCACCCTCAAGGAACTTTATCTTCAGGTGATAACGGGAAAGAAGGAAGATATGACCACTCCGGATCCTACTCGTGCATCTGTAAGCGACAGCCTGTTGGAATTGGGCACTCTTAGACTTGGTACACCAGTAAAGCGGAGTGTTGGGATAAGCAATATCGGCAGGAATGCTTTATTAATCAAAGATGTGATTACTTCTTGCGACTGCGTGAGGGCGACACCATCATCAGAGGCTGTTAACCCTGGAGAGAGTGCAGAGATTCAGATTGAGTTCACTCCAGAAGAGGCCGGAGAGTTTTTCAAGGATGTGTACATTTATTGCAACGCAGAGGATTCTCCTGTCTGTGTGCAAATCCATGGGAATGTAGAGAAATAATAATTACTATTAACCAATAAAAATCAATAAAAAAATGAAGAAGATTATTTTTTCAGCTGCAGTATTATTTGCAGCAGTAGCAGGTTACACCAGCTACAACAATTCAAGTGTCAGTGATGATGAGATGTCAAACTTGATGAAGGCTAATATTGAGGCATTGGCTGGGGCTCCAGTTAATGCGAAATGTGTGTCTGGTGGTGATTATTGCTTCAT
The DNA here is from genome assembly GCA_024401115.1 of Bacteroidaceae bacterium. Lineage (GTDB taxonomy): Bacteria > Bacteroidota > Bacteroidia > Bacteroidales > Bacteroidaceae > Minthousia. Next base: position 41,939 of record JAKSLP010000022.1, read on the forward strand.
TAGGTTCGGAGGTATCACTTTTGAGTCCACTCAACACCATCCAGAATGATTTTTTCACGTATCCGTACAATGAGAGCATTGCTTATGGCCGTTGCAACTGTGCTGTTCTGCAGTTGCTATGCCAATAATGAAGGAAAGGACGGTTTTCCTGTGACAAGGAAACTGAAGGGTACGCCCTGGGAGATATCCGAGTCTCTGGGAGAGGTGCACAACATGGTTGCTTCCGATGATTACCTGGTCATCAGGGATTACTGGGATGAGAGTGCCATGACGCTTGTCGGTCTAAAGGATCACGGCGACTTGCATCATTTCGGTCTGAGGGGTGATGGCCCCCA
>JAKSLP010000023.1 GCA_024401115.1 Bacteroidaceae bacterium
GACATTCAGAACCACAATCTGACGCTCTAACCAACTGAACTATAGCCACCATGTTAGCTGTTCCTTAGAAAAGTGATGCAAAGATACGGCTTTTTTTTGAATCTGCAAATTTTCTGTTCATTTTTTCTAAAATCTTCGCGCTGCTCGAAGAATAATTGCTAAATTTGCTGCAAACAATTTTAAAATCCATGAAAAGAAGAACATTCCTGAAGAGCATGGCTGCAACGGCAGCTGCTTCTGCCTGTACACCAACTGCATTGTTGGCTTTGACTGGCTGTAGTGAAACCACTGAAACTGCTCCTGTAGCTGATGGTGGCTATAACTTTGACGAGATAATCGACCGTACCGGTACCTATAGTATAAAGTATGGCCGTCTGGAGAAATCGGGTGAGATTGGGAAGAAGATTCCTATGACCATCGCGGATATGGATTTCCGTACCGCTCCTTATGTGCACGAGGCACTACAGACACGTCTGGATCGTGACGTGATGGGTTACACCTCTACTCCCGAGGAGTATTACGAATCCATCATCAAGTGGTGGAAGATGCGCCACGGATGGGAAATCCCACGCGAATGGGTGAATTTCTGTCCGGGTGTAATCACTACCCTGTGCTTTGTCATCGAGTGCTTCAGCGCTCCGGGTGATAAGGTGGTGGTGCAGACTCCTGTTTATGATCCGTTCATGAATTATACCAAGCGACTGGGACGTGAGGTGGTTTACAACCCATTGAAGAAGGAGAACGGCAAGTATCAGATGGATCTTGAGCACCTGGAGAGCGTCTTGGACGAGAAGACTAAGATTCTGATTCTGTGCAATCCACAGAACCCTGGCGGTAGAATGTGGGATTTGGAGGAGTTGAAGACATTGGCTCATATCTGCAAGGAGCATGGCGTTCTGGTGCTGGCTGATGAGATTCATTGCGACCTGTCGCTCTATGGCAAGAAGCATATACCTTTCCTGACCGTAAGTCCAGAGGCTGAGCAGAACGGCATCATCCTGACCGGTCCTACCAAGACCTTTAACGTGGCTGGCCTTCATGCGGCTCAGTGCTTCATCGCTAATAAGGAAATTCGCGAGAAACTGATCGGCTACCTGAGTGCGCATAAGTTGATGGAACCTTCCATCACCTGTATCGAACTGACCATGGCGGCTTATAATCATGATGACAAGTGGGTGAATGACGTGACTGCTTACATCGCCAAGAACGTGGATTATGCGTGTGATTTCTTTGAGAAGGAAGTGCCACAGATCAAGTGCATCAAGCCGGAGGCTTCGTTCCTGCTGTATCTGGATTGCAGCGAGTTGAATCTGCCGGACGATGAACTGAAGTCGCTGTTCCAGGATAAGGCTGGCGTAATGGTGAGCGGTGGTCCTGGCTACGGCCCTGGCAGCGAAGGCTGCATCCGACTGAACATCGGTTGCCCGCTGAGTGTGCTGAAACAGGCATTGGAACGTATTAAGAATGCTGTAGTATGAAAATAGATCATGTAGCGTTATACTGCGTGGACCTGGAGGCCATGCGTAATTTCTTTGTGCAGCACCTGAATGCTGTATGCAATCACGAGTACCACAATCCCCGTACCGGATTACGGGCTTATTTCCTGCAGTTCCAGGATGGTGGATGCCAGTTGGAAATCATGTCGCGTCCGGAGGTGGCAGAGGCTCACAACGGATTGTTTGATTCTGGTTTCATACACATCTGCATCAGTGTTGGCAGCCGTGAGCAGGTAGATGCCCTGACCAACAGCATCCATGCAGCCGGATTCGAGATTCAGAGCGGTCCCCGCATCACGGGTGACGGCTATTACGAGAGTTGCATTCTGGGACCGGAAGGAGTCCTAGTGGAATTGACTGTATAAAAGAAAGGGAAGGTTCAAATGAGCCTTCCTTTTTTTATGGGGATGCCCCGGTGTAGGTAGGGGGGCTTAATGTCAGTATGTCAGTCAGTCAGCCGATGGGGGCTTGCAGGGGCCTTTTCGGGGTTAAGTTATGATCGGCTTCAGGCATAAGTGAAGACCGGTGCCGGTCATAAGTGAAGACCAGAAAGAGGCATTTATTCCGACTCCAGTTCCACCATATTATACTGACGTTCAAACTTCAAATCGGGTGGTAAAGTCACCTTTTTCCATTCCTTTTTTACCTCGTAATAGGCATTTCTAATGTGTTCTTCCTTCATTCCGGACACTTTTGTGGTAGTTGCAGGGCTGTCAAACATACGCGACAGGCGTACCTTGTCGGGATGCATCACCTTACGCCAGGTGCGCACATCATCGCTGATCTTGTTTCTCAGCGTTATCAACTCTTCATCCAGACGCGCAGCCAGTAGGGCGTGGAATGTCTGCACGTTCTCGCCGTTCACTATCCACTGCGCCTCGTCTACCAGCACGGCATACAGCAAAGCCAGGAAACGTGCCCTTCCTAACTTCACGCTTCCTACGATATAGCTGTCACTGCCATCAAAATGATCCTGACAAAAGCGGACGATGTAGAGAGCACACTGCTGCTCGCTCACCGTCTCGCGCCAAAGCGGAACATTCGGACGTTGGGCTTGCCTTTGGGATGGACGGGTGCGACTTAACATTCGTCTCCTCCTTTTTCATAAAGATGAACCCAATGGGTCAGTTCCAGTCCTATATAACTGATAACCATCTTTTTGTCGCCAAAGCGCAAGTGATATTTCTGCTGTACCTGCTCCACACGCTCCACCAGTTCCTTGACCAGGCTTTGGTGACTTCTTCCACGGTGAGGGGCAAAAATCCACTCGCTCAGTTCCTTGGCGGCATCCACCCCGTCAGGGTCAAATCCCTCGTAGAAGTACTCCATCAGCACATCATACACACCTAGCCACTTTCCTGGCAGGCCCAAACGGCGGCCAATCTCGACATGGCATTGCAACTGATCCAGCAGATAGATAAAATCATTCATTTTCTCCTGCTGTTCGGTGGTGATGATCAGGGTATCCTCCTCCTTCAGCGTCTCGTTATGGAATTTTGCGTTCTGTATCACTTGCCATCTGTGGCCGATACCGTTAACCACTTCCCGGAAACGATCCAGCTTATCTGCCATGTAATCCTGCAGCACAGGGTGAGTGCCCCAAAAACTTCTGATCAGGCTCTGTCCCATCTGATACAGGATGCAGACAGCCAGTGCACGGTCAGGACCTTCCCAGACATACTCCATCAGTTCCCTGTTGTTAATGGACAGCTCACCGGAAATGCCCTTCAGTTGGCGCTTCACATAGGCCTCGCCCTCCCAAGCATAATAATAGAAGTAAGAATCCAGGGTATTGGTTATGCGCTCTATATCTCGTTTTTTCAGCATATTCTTTTTGTTTTTGCTTGTTACGATACAAATATAAGGCTTTTTTGCGAGATTCAGGGTGTTTTCTGCTTATTGTTTGGGGATTGCTGGCGCCTTCTCTTGCTGACATCTGACTGACAACTGACAATAAGGTGTGTACATTTGGTAGACTTTTGGTTTGGAAGGATTTTATGGGGTATTTTATCTGTTCTATTTTATATTATAACTGATTGTTATTCTGAGTGAAACGAAGAATCTTGCCATGCGAGTAAGCCCTCCGGTATAGAAAGATTTTTCACTCCATTTTATTTCGTTCAAAATGACATATTATGAAATAAACTACATTAATACTATAAAAACTGAATGAAAACCCTGAAAATTCATTCTCCATTACCCCAAATAATTACCTGTACTGACAATTTCAAAAGCATCCATTTCAGAATACCACCTATATGAGGAATGCTTAATGTCAGTTGTCAGTAAGTCAGTCATGGGGTTCACCTTCTTATTTTTGCTACTACGCGCAGTTGCAAATTTTCCATGGCGAGGGAATAAAAATCAGCACGCCAACCGGCTTTCAGCGCTCCTTGCTGACTGACTGACATCTGACAATAAGGTGTATAGGTCACTAAGTATGTTAAAATTAGGTCACTAAGTAGGGCTTCAAAAAAAGTTGAAGATGTGATATAGGTCACTAAGTCAAACTCAGGGAAAGCTATTGCGGGGCAGGCAGAAAACCCCTAAATTCACATTGTATAAAAAAAGTAGCCGCGAAAATTCCTTTTTAAATAAAGGTAATCGCAAAGCAAAAACTAATTCTATATGATGCAATTTTGCAAAATCGACAGAAAGGAGTGCAAGGTCACTCAGCCTGTCACCCGAGAATTGTTTTACGAGACCGTTCGCAATGAGCAGGTATCTCAAGTTATTAACCAGTTGGCAGCTACCACCGACCCTGAGGAACGCAAGAACCTGAAGGGCCAGTTGCCAGCTTTCTTCTTCATGGCGCAGTGGGTAGAAGGCGGTGTGCGTCCTACCAGGGAGACCTCAGTTCCAACCGGATTGTGCATGCACGATTTTGACCATCTGCCTGAAGATCCACGTACCATTTATAATAATAAGGTGAAGCCCCTGCACCACCAGATTGGCGACCTTCTGGCACACATCACCCCAAGCCAGCAGGGTTTGCGTTTGGTAACCCCAATGCTTCCTGGCGAAACCCCAGCCGAATGCCAGATTCGTGTGGCAGTGGCGTTGGGCTTGGAGAAGTACCGCGATGAGCATGTCAAGGACATCAGCCACATGTCATTTGCCGTACCTGAAAGTTTCCTGCTGCATGTAGACGATGCTCTGTTCAATCTGGAGAATTCGAATGTGGTGCAGGGTGTGGTGACCGATGTTCCAGAAACTGAAAACAAATGCCAGGACATGCAGGATGTGGCTGAGGATGCGGTATTCGAGGAGATTAACGGAGAGTCATCAGAAACCTCAACCGCCCAGCCTTGCGGCATGTACCGCGACTGCATTCCTCACACCCGAATCGTGCAGGAACTGATTCGCAGAAGAGCCAATAACGGGCAGGTAAAGGAAGGGCAGAGAAACGACCTGCTGTATTTTACTGCACGCGAATTGCGTCCTGTGGTGGGCTGCAACTTCCAGTACATCTATGATTTGCTAAAGCCTGTATTCTTGCAGAAAGGATTTGCCGACAGCGAAATCCGTGCCACTATCGGCAGAGCATTGGGCAGTGCCGGAGCATACATCAAGCATCCTTCTCCGCTGATGAAGAACATTCTGAACGAGTTGTTGGTGGAGTATGGCAAGCCGGATGAATACCACATGCGTCCTCTGCCATGGTTGCCAAAAGCTATCCGCGATTTGCAGAGCCTGGCACCTGAGAATTTGGCAGAAGCTGTATTCCTTGGCGTTCTGCCTATGCTTGGCACCCTGGGTACCGCTGTCCGCTTTGAGTATGAGGATGGTAAGGTTCATTCCCTCAGTTTCCTGGCACACATCGTGGCACCTCCAGCAAGCAACAAGAGTGTAGCTGCTCATATCTTTGAGGTGGTGATGAAAAAAATAGTGGAAATGGACGATGCGGCACGTGCCATGGATGAGAAAGAGCGCCAGTTGCGTCAGGCCAACCAGAACACCAATGAGAAGATGATTTACACCAGCAGACCTATCCGCATCCTTCCTGCCCGTGTGACAGCTGCTGTGCTGTACAAACGTTTGAACGATGCCAAAGGGCTGCATCTGTTCCTTACTACTGAAGAGTTAAGTGGCTTGATTCGTGCGTTGGGCGGTCAGTATGGTGGTTTTCAGGAAACCCTGTGCAAGGCGTTCGACAATGCCCGAGACGGAAAAGAGACATTGGACGACCGCACTCCAAATTTCAACGGTCCAGTGTATCTGAATACATTGACTTGCGGCACCCCTAAAGTAACCAATCAGTTCTTCGGCAACCCAGAAGACGGTATGGCTATGCGTTTCATCCCTATTATCCTGCCTGACAACCTGGCCGAGGATATGCCTAAGTACAAGCAGCCAACCGCTGCACAGCAGAAACGCATCGACCAGATGATTGATGACCTGATGAATGAAGGACAGGCAGACATTGAGGAGATTCAGGAGGACGGTGCATCAACCGAACTGGCGGTGGTGAAAGCCGGAAGTGTATCGGGAAGAGGCAAGAAAGCCAACGGCCGTAAGGTGTACACCTTCCCAGTGCTGAACGCTGCCATCAAGAAATGGCTGGACGAATCGAAGCAGGAATTTCTGGAGAATCAGGACGCAGTGTGGAGAAGACTGGCCTTCCGTTCGGCAGTCATCGGTTTCCGTGCAGCTGTGGCCATGTGGGTAGTGATGGGCAAGCCAGCCATGAACAATCCAAATTCATTGTCAGCCCAACGATTGGTAGATATCATGCTGTGGGTGGCAGATTATGTACGCATGGCACAGTACTCGCTGTTTGCAAAGCGCATGGATGAGCAGTTGAACGAACACATGATTGTGGAGCGTACCGGCAAGAACAAATTGCTGTTGAGCCTGTTGGGCAAGGAGTTTACCCTGAACGATGTGATCAGCGTGGGTTTGCAGCAGAGCCGTGACATCAGCTATGACAGTGCCTGCCAGATGGCCAGCCGCTGGTGCAAAGCCGGCGAAGTGGTGCGTGTGGAGGATGGCCGTTACCGCAAAGCTGCCTGACGCTGACTGACTGACATACTGACATTAAGCCCCCTCGGTATAAAACAAGAGAAGCGCCCTTTTCAGGACGCCTCTTTTGTTTATCTCAAAAAGCCTTGAATGTCAACCGGAAATTCAGCACGGGATAAGCGCTGATGCTGCTGATGAAATCCAGAATATTGTCCGCATCCTGGCTGATACCCATCTTTTCCAGACGCTCGCCGTTGCAGTACACTTTGGGGCTATGCCAGAACAGCGAACCCAGTTCGGCCATGAATCCCCATCGCTTGTTCTTGGGAACCGAACGGCCGATGCCGATGCCCAGATAAGGTTTCCACTTGTGGGCATTGATGGTGGCGTCCAGGAATCCGTTCTGGTCGGGAACCAGCAAATAATCGCCCACAGCTACACCCATCTTGTCGTAATCCATCGAGGTCATCTGGTTGAACTGCTCAATGTTGTTGTTGGCTTGGACAATGTTATCCACATGGGCTTTGCTCTCTGCCACATCCACCCTCAGCACCTTTTTGCTGCCGAAATAAATACCGGTGGTGAAATGGAAACTGCTTCTCTTGAACGGGAAAACATCCACCAGCACCTTCACGTTGGTCAGGTTCACTTTGGTATCCACTTCAAATTCATGAGGTATGCCTATCTCGCCAAACAGCCGCTTGATGGCCGTAGGATAGTTGCCTATCACATCCACATCGTTTGCCGAGCTTCCCGTCAGTGTGGCGAAACCCGCCCTCAGCTGCAGATGGTCGTTGGCTGGCATGGCCACATCCAAACCAAAACCCGGTGTACCCAGGTTCAAACCCACGCTCAGGTGATTGAAGAAATTCTTGTCACTCTGGGCAAATGAGGTGATGCTGATAAGACAGGCAAACAGTATGGTGAGTGTTCTTTTCATGCCAGTGGGCTTGATTTAGACAGACCTTATTTATAGATGGCTTTCTTACCGGCCAACAGGGTATTCTTCATCAGGGAGCAGATGGTCATAGGGCCAACACCACCCGGAACCGGAGTGATGTAGCTGCACAATGGAGCCACCTCATCGAACTTCACGTCACCATTCAGGCGGAAACCGCTCTTCTTGGTAGCATCGGGTACACGGGTAGTACCCACATCGATGATGACCGCACCCGGCTTCACCATATCGGCAGTTACAAAGTTTGGCTGACCCAAAGCCGCAATGATGATATCCGCCTGGCGGCACTCCTCCTTAATATTGGCAGTATGGCTGTGGCAAACGGTTACGGTGCAGTCGCCCGGATAAGCCTTCTGCATCATCAGGTTGGCCATAGGCTTACCCACAATGTTACTGCGACCTAAAACCACACATTTTTTTCCGCGGGTTTCAATATTATAGCGTGCCAGCAAATCCAGGATGCCGTTAGGAGTGGCACTGATGTAGCAAGGCAAGCCGATGTTCATGCGACCCACATTGATAGGGTGGAAACCATCCACATCCTTGCGGTAGTCGATAGCTTCGGTTACCTTCTGCTCGCTGATGTGCTTAGGCAGAGGCAGCTGCACTATGAATCCGTCCACATCGGGATCGTTGTTCAGTTCCTCAATCTTGGCCAGCAGTTCCTCCTCGGTCACATCGCTCTCAAAGCGGATCAGCGTACTCTTGAAGTTGCATTCCGCACAAGCCTTCACCTTGTTGGCCACATAGGTTTCCGAACCACCGTCATGGCCCACCAGAATGGCTGCCAGATGAGGCTGCTTGCCGCCATTGGCCAGGATCTGTGCCACTTCGGCTGCAATTTCCTGCTTGATGGCCGCTGCTGTGGCCTTACCGTCTATTAGTTCCATAATGTTATTATTTTATGTCATTCTGAGCATAGCGAAGAATCTTACCTCGCGAGTAAGCCATTCGGTTTAGAAAGATCCTTCGCTACGCTCAGGATGACAAGAGGGGATATTAATTGTCAATTAAATCACATTCCAGGAATCTTGGGCATACCTGGCATTCCCGGCATATTCTTCATCTTAGCCATCTGGCCCATCATGTTCTTCATGCCGGCACCGGAAACCATCTTCATCATCTTACGGGTCTGGTCGAACTGCTTGATCAGGCGGTTCACCTCATCAATGTTGGTACCTGAACCCTTGGCAATACGGCGGCGGCGTGTCTGCTGCTTCTGCAGCAATTCAGGATGTTCGCGCTCCTTTGGAGTCATAGACAGGATGATGGCCTCTACACCCTTGAAAGCGTTATCGTCAATATCCACATCCTTGATAGCCTTACCTACACCCGGAATCATGGCAGCCAAGTCCTTCAGGTTACCCATCTTCTTGATCTGCTGAATCTGGCTATAGAAATCGTTGAAGTCGAACTTATTCTTGGCAATTTTCTTCTGCAGTTCCTCGGCAGCCTTCTCGTCAAACTGCTCCTGGGCACGCTCTACCAGAGAGACGATATCACCCATACCCAGGATACGGTCGGCCATACGCTCAGGGTGGAACACATCCAGTGCCTCCATCTTCTCACCGGTACCCACAAACTTGATAGGCTTGTTCACCACGGTACGGATAGACAAGGCAGCACCACCGCGGGTATCACCGTCCAACTTGGTCAGAACCACACCATCGTAATCCAGACGCTCGTTGAACTCCTTGGCGGTATTCACAGCATCCTGACCGGTCATGGCATCTACAACGAACAAGGTCTCATCCGGCTGGGTTGCCTCCTTGATGGCTGCAATCTCACGCATCAGTTCCTCGTCCACAGCCAGACGACCGGCGGTATCCACAATCACGGTATCGTAAGCCTTGGCGCGAGCCTCCTGAATACCCTCCTGGGCAATCTTTACAGGATCCTTGCACTCCAGGTTCATGTAGATAGGTACCTCAATCTGCTCGGCCAGTACGCGAAGCTGCTCAACGGCAGCAGGACGGTAAACGTCACAAGCCACCAGCAGAGGCTTGCGGTTCTTCTTGCTCTTCAGCAGCAGGGCCAGCTTACCGCTCAGGGTGGTCTTACCGGCACCGTTCAAACCTGCCATCAGGATAACCGATGGATGACCTGCCTGTCCTTTCAGCTTCAGCTCTACGGCCTCACCGCCCATCAGTTCTGCCAGTTCATCGTGAACAATCTTCACCAGCAACTGACTTGGCTTAACGGCTGTCAATACGTTCTGTCCCAGCGCCTTTTTCTTTACGGTATCGGTAAAGGTTTTGGCTACTTTATAGTTAACATCGGCATCCAGAAGGGCCTTGCGGACATCCTTCAGGGTTTCTGCCACGTTGATTTCTGTAATCTTACCTTCGCCCTTCAAAATCTTGAACGAGCGTTCCAGTCTTTCACTTAAATTGTCAAACATGTCGTATGATTTTCTGAATTTGGGTGCGAAGGTACAAAAAAATAGCGACATACGACTTATTATATTCTATTTAATAGGTGGTTTTTCTAATATTGTTCGAATAATCCACTCGGTAGACTTAATTTTTGTCCTAAAAGTCTTTGCCTTATATGATTTATTCGTATCTTTGCCGACGTTTAAAACAAATAACAAGGAAAAATGAACAAAAGATTACTGATGAGCGCTGCCGTACTGGCAGTTTGCGGACATGCTTTTGCAGGCGGTCTTCTGACCAATACCAATCTGAATGCAGCCACACTGCGTATGTTGAGTCAGCAGGGTGTTATTGATATTACCGGTTTGTACTACAATCCTGCCGGTGGTGCTTTCCTGAACAACGGCTGGCACCTGTCGCTGAATGTGCAGAACGCTAAGCAGAGTCGTGATATCACCACCACTTTCCCTCTGTTCGCCCTGAACCAGGGAAATTCAAATCCTACCCATAAGTTTGGCGGTAAGGCTGATGCTCCTGTCATCCCTTCATTCCAGTTGTCATACAATCAGGACAAGTGGAGTGTAAGCGCTGTATTCGGTATCACCGGTGGTGGCGGTAAGTGTGAGTTTGACAGAGGATTAGGCTCGTTCGAGGCATTGTATGCAGGTCAGCTGTATCAGATGATTCCTGGTGTGGTAAACAGCACCGTTGCTGGAATGGTAAACGCACAGGTTGGTCAGGCTCTTCCTGGTCAGTTGGCTGCCGGTTTCCAGCAGGCAGGTATTCCTGAGCCATACGCAACCATGCTGGCTGGTACTGCCACTTACAATACCGATGTGAAGAGCCAGATGACCGGTTACAACCTGGATGCCTACATGAAGGGTCGTCAGTACTACTTCGGCTTGCAGTTGGGTGGTACCTATAAGTTTAACGATAAGTTGGCCGGTTTTGTAGGTGCCCGTATCGTATATGCTACCTGCAACTATAACGGTTATGTACAGGATGTAAAGGCTGATTATGCCTACAACTATACTGCTACCTATAATGTACCAGCCAACGAGCAGTTGGGTTTCCCAGGCACCAGTGGTGTAGCTGCAACAGGTGACGGCACCGGTTCTCAGGACCTGAGCGCCAACGGTTTGGCACTGAATGCCGACCAGACAGGTTGGGGTATCACTCCAATGATCGGTTTGGATTACAAGCCAAACGAGCACTGGAACTTTGCAGCCAAGTACGAGATGAAGACCCGTATGCGCCTGAAGAACAAGACCGAGATGAACGATTATGCCAAGGCACAGGCCGAGACCAACGAGACACTGGGACAGTTTGCCGATGGCAAGAAGATTGCTGAGGATATTCCTGCTATCTTTACCATTGGTGCTCAGTACAGCCCAGTATCGGCTGTCCGTCTGAATGCCGGTTACAATAAGTATTGGGACAAGCAGGCAACCAAGTACGGCAAGAAGAACGAGCTGATTGACAAGGGTGCATGGGAGGTTACCGTTGGTGCTGAGGTAGATGTTTGCAAGTGGCTGACCCTGAGTGCTTCATGGCAGAACACCAACTACGGTTTGACTGATGCTTACATGAATGACTTGTCATTCAACCTGTCCAGCAATTCTATTGGTGCCGGTTTCCGTATCCATGCCACCGAGCGTTGCGACATCGACTTCGGTTACATGCAGACCTTCTATAAGGATAAGACCGTTACAGTTCCTACAGCAGCTGGTAATAAGACCGATCTGTACGAAAGAACGAACCGTGTATTGGGTGTCGGAGTGAATCTGGCATTCTAAAAATAAAGACCGAATATTTTTAATGTCATCCTGAGCGTAGCGAAGGATCTTTCCTGGCTAGTATGCCATCCGGCTTAGAAAGATTCTTCGTTTCACTCAGAATGACATTTTCTATTTTTGGGTTTCACTCAGAATGACATTTTCTATTATTTGGGTTTCACTCAGAGTATACAATATTTATTTTTTGCTTATCTTTGCAGCAACAAAAACAAAATATCATGAGCGAAGGAAGAGAAAATGAGGGCTTGAAGTCCTTAGGAAAGAAGACAGAGTACAGACAGGATTATGCACCAGAGGTGCTGGAAGCATTCCAGAACAAACATCCGGAAAACGACTATTGGGTTCGCTTTAACTGCCCGGAATTCACCTCATTGTGCCCGATTACCGGCCAACCGGACTTTGCCGAAATCCGTATAAGTTATCTTCCTGACCAGCGCATGGTGGAGAGCAAGAGCCTGAAGTTGTATCTGTTCAGTTTCCGCAACCATGGTGATTTCCATGAGGATTGCGTGAACAAGATCATGAAGGACCTGATTAAACTGATGGATCCAAAGTACATCGAGGTAACCGGTATCTTCACTCCACGTGGCGGCATCTCCATCTATCCGTTTGCCAACTATGGACGTCCCGGAACTAAATATGAGGAGATGGCTAACTACCGTCTGTTCAACCACGATTTAAAGTAAGTCGGCTGACTGACTGACATACTGACATTAAGCCCCCATAGGGAACAGAAAAGGAGCCGTTCAGGCTCCTTTTTCTATTTCATGCGCTATGCGGAAAGTGCTGTAAAGTTCCAGAACCGCTCCCACCATCAGTGGCATGAGCCATTCGTTTCGCCAGGTGGTCATGTTCAGGAAGGGAATGTGATACACACCCATGAAAGGTAGCAGCATGAAGAATCCGGTGAAAATGAACAGAATATCCGCGCTGACCTGAATCTTACGTAAGCGAAGAAGGGTCAGGTTGTCTCCCTCGTATTGCTGCAACATCTGCATGCAACCGAACCCCATGGCACCTGTCAGGAAAATCAGGGAATAGGCATAGGGCGAGAAGAACGGGAAGAACAAACGTCCGATGATGGAAAGCAGCATCAGCGCACCTCCCACATTCATAATGCAGATCTGTAAGGTAGTAAGTTGTCTCATTCCTGAATGATAAAAACGTCCTCGTTGGCTGCCTTCATGAAGTAACGCTCGCGACCCACTGCCTTGATGGCCTCGATGTCGGTTTCCAGTAGATTCAGTCTCTCGGTATTCTCATGGTACTGCTCCTCGTAAGCCTTGATCTCGTCACGCAACTGGTTCATGGTGTTCTGGTGGCGGATATGTGCCATCCAACTGTTTTCACCCACAAAACCCAGCAGAAGAACACCCGATACAATCACAATGATGTAACGGTAACGGGAAAAGATGCTGAAAAAAGTACCAATGAACTTCATGCTCGCTATATTTGGATACAAAAGTACGTCTTTTCCGGAAATAATAGCACATCCTTTGGAATTAAAAAATATTAATACACGATTTATATTTTGTACAAACCCTCTTTTGAACTATCTTTGTGAATCAATATTTAATCAGATGGAAAACTACATTGTCTCAGCGCGTAAATACCGCCCGGCCACTTTCAGTACCGTGGTGGGACAAGGCTCGCTGACCACAACCCTGAAAAATGCCATACAGAGCGGCAAACTGGCGCATGCCTATTTGTTCTGCGGTCCCCGTGGAGTGGGAAAGACTACCTGTGCGCGCATTTTTGCCAAGACCATAAACTGTACACACCGCCTGCCGAATGGTGAGGCTTGTGATGAGTGCGAGTCATGCCTGTCGTTTAATGAGCAGCGTTCATTCAACATTCATGAGCTGGATGCTGCTTCAAACAACTCGGTGGAGGATATCCGAAGCCTGATAGAAGAGGTGCGCATCCCTCCGCAGATGGGTAAGTACAAGGTGTTCATCATCGACGAGGTGCACATGTTGTCATCGGCAGCTTTCAATGCCTTTCTGAAAACACTGGAGGAACCGCCACATCATGCCATTTTCATTCTGGCCACCACGGAGAAGCATAAGATTCTGCCTACCATCTTGTCACGTTGTCAGATCTATGATTTCAATCGCATGTCGGTACCTGATACCGTACGTCATCTGCAGTTTGTGGCACAGGAGGAGAACATCACCGCTGAGCCTGAGGCTTTGAATGTCATTGCCCAGAAGGCTGACGGAGGTATGCGCGATGCCCTGTCCATCTTTGATCAGGTGGTGAGTTTCACTGGCGGACATCTGACTTACGATAAGGTGATTGAGAACCTTAACGTATTGGATTATGAATACTATTTTAAGTTGGTAGACAGTTTCCTGACCAATAAGGTGGCCGACTGTATGCTGATTTTCAATGATATCCTGAATAAGGGATTCCAAGGCGACCATTTCATAACCGGTTTGTCACAGCATCTGCGTGACCTGATGGTGAGCCGTGATGCCGCTACTCTGGAATTGCTGGAAGTGGGTGACAGCGTGAAGCAGCGCTATCAGGAACAGGCCGCTAAGTGTGCGCCAAAGTTCCTGTACTCAGCCCTGAAGATCTGCAACGACTGCGATTTGAGCTATCGTGCCAGCAAGAATAAGCGACTGCTGGTAGAGTTGGCACTTATCCAGTGCGCCCAACTGACATTACCCGATGAATCGCCAGTGGGTGGGCTTCGGCCCACTAGAGCATTAAAACCGATATTTACAGATGCTCCTGCTGCAACAGCTTCTGCTGCTGCACAGCCAGTGGCATCTGCTGCTGTAACGGTGCAGCAACCGGCGACTGCAGTAACAGCCGCTACTCCTTCGGCTACCACAGTTCCTGCCGCTAAGGTGGAACAACCGGTACCGGTTACTCCTTTGCGTAGCTTGAAGGGCATTAAGATTAAAGGCGCCAAAGTGCCAATCTCCATTACCAACACTCAACTGAATACAACAACCCAGGTTGCAGAGATTAACGAGCAACAGCAGGAAGCCATAGAAAGAACCCGGTTGCTGCAACAGGAGCAACAGCCGGTTACACCCGAGAAACTGAGGTTCTTCTGGGCAGAGTTCTTGCAACTGTTACCTCAGGAGGATGCGGCAACTCGTGGGCGAATGGAGATGATACAACCAGTACAACTGGACGATGAACTGTTTGAGGTGGTGGTGGAAAACAAGCAAGTGGAGCGTGATATGCTTCTGATGAAACCACGCATTGAGGCGCATTTCCGTAAAGGTATCGGAAACTACCGATTGCAGATGCAGGTACGTGTGGCAGAAAAAGGCGAATTGAAGCGTGCTCTCACTCCTTTGGAGCGCTTCCATGCCATGTGCGAGCGTAATCCGGTATTGAAAAAACTGCAACAGGAATTCCATTTACAATTGCGTTAGTCGGCATTCTTCCTGTTTCTGTCGGGGAAAATATGAATTTACCTAAAAAAGTACGGGAAAAGTTTTAATAAACATAAAATGAGATACGCACAAAGCAAAATACATTGTAAATTTGTGTTTACGTAATTTAGGACCAATAGAAATGTGATGAAGAGTTTCTTATATACGGTGTTGGCAGCCGGTGCCCTAACAGCTTGCTCCACCACCAAATATCAGATAGAAGGACACACCTCGCTGACCAATTTAGACGGCAAGAAAATTTATGTGAAGACCGTTGATGGAGAGCAGTTAAACAGTTTGGACTCCTGTGAGATTGTTCATGGTAAGTTCTCTATGGAAGGAGCCTTGGATACCATCCGCATGGCTGTACTGTTCATGGATGACCAGAGCCTGATGCCACTGGTGCTGGAACCTGCCCCTATGGTTATCAACATGGCGGATACGGCATGGAGAGTGACCGGTACGGAAATGAATGATAAACTTTACGAATTCCTAAATGAGAAAGGAAAACTGGAGAACGAACTTCAGGAACTTCCACGCCGGGAGAATAAACTGATTCTGGATGGAAAGGACGAATACGAGATCCAGCAGATTCTGGGAGGTGAACTGAATCGCATTCAGCAGTCGTATGACAAATTGGTAATGAATTACGTAACTGGCAATTTTGACAACATGCTGAGTGTGGGTGTGTTCATGATGCACACCATCGGACAGCCACCGTTGCTGACTCCCCAGATTGAGGATATTATGAGTAAGGCTTCGGCAATGTTTAAGAATGACCCTTATATCAAGTGGTACATTCAGACAGCCGAAACAAACATGAGAAATGTAGGGCAATAAGCAAAATAAAGCAGGGGATGCAAATCAGCATCCCCTGTATTTTTTATCCAAACCTTCTTCTATCATCGCCCTGGATTGCGCCATAGCCTGCTGCATATCCTCCGAACTGATGGGTTGGTGGATGGTGAGAGTCAAGTTCCTCCTGTTTACGAAACTGATGCCTTTCATGCGCGGAAGAACATCGAACGAACCGTTGATGGTCATAGGTACAATGGGCAGTTTCAGATGGTTGGCCAACTGATAGGCTCCCTTTTTAAAAGGTCCCATCTTACCGGTAAAAGTTCTTCGTCCTTCAGGGAATACCACCAGCGAGGTTCCGTGTTGCAGGGTATTTCCCGCCTTCTGCATGGTTTCCAGTGTCTTACGCGGTGTGGAGTTGTCCACAAAGATATGGCGAGCCGATTCACAGGCCTTACCGATGAAAGGAGCCTTGCGAAGCTCCTTCTTCATCATCCACTTGAAATTCCGTCCCAAAGCCGCATAAATCAGAAAAATATCGAACGAACCCTGATGATTGGCCACAAAGACATACGATGTGTGCTTATCCACATTCTCCATGCCCTCGACCCTGATACGGAGCAAAAGGATGGCACAGATGAATTTGGACCAGTAACGTGCCGGCCAGTAACCCCAGAAATGAGCACCACCGATGGCCGAACCAATGATGGTGACCAATGCCGTGAGCACCGTTGCCAAAATGATTAATGGTGCTGCGATGCAGAACTGATAGATACGATAGAGCAGAATCATTTTGCTGATTTCTTAAGAGTTATGACAACAACCTCAGGCCATGCACCAAAACGGAATGGGAACATAACGGCACCCATACCGCTGCTGACGAACAAACTGCGGTTGCCCTGATCAAACTTGCCGTCCCATTCGCTGTACACAAATCTAGAAGGAGAGAAATTACCCAACTTGAACTGAGTGGCATGAGTGTGTCCGGACAACATCAGGTTGACATCTGTTTCCGGTAATACACGTCTTTTCCAATGAGTAGGATCATGGCTCAGCAGCACCTGAAAACATCCTTTAGAGATACCTTTCAATGTCTTTGGCAAATCGCCATACTGAGGAAAAGGAGGATTACCATCGTTCTCCACACCCAAGATGGCAATACTGTCGTTTCCGCGGCGAATGATGCGATGCTCATTCAGCAACAGGTTCCAGTGCAGTTGGTTGCGTTCTATCTCTTGTAAACGGTGGACGGATTCAAGTTGCTGACGCTTGTCGGTATGATGTCCGTACATGCTGTAGTCATGATTACCCATGATGGAATACACGCCATCTTTGGCATGCAACTGGCTGAGTGCCTGAATAAAACCCGGTTCCAATTCTTCGGGACCACTGTTCACCAGGTCACCGGTAAAAGCAATCATATCAGCCTTTTGATCATTGATGAGCTGAGCCATCTTCTGAATTAATGGAGTGTTACCCGCCTGGGTACCGATGTGCATATCTGTAAATTGAGCTATGCGATATCCATCAAATGACGCTGGCAAATCCGGCGATTCGTAAGTTACCTCTCTGACTGTCAGGTGCTTCCATCCCCAGAAAGAGCCATAAATCAGCACACAAAAGATGATTCCCCCTAATGTTACACCCACATAATCCATGAGAACAGTGCTGAACTGGCTTTTCACTCCAATAAGATGAATCAGTTTGCCTAATAGAGAGCAAAGCATGAATAAAATCTTTGGGATAGAGAAACAAAGCATGGCACCAAAGAAATATTTCATGAATGAGGCATGCTGGAATTGACCCACAAATGCAACCGTCATCCAAATGGTCAGAACAACAGTTGGCAACCACCACAAAACATTATACATCGGCTTGGTAACCGTATGGCGAATGTATTGGAAGTAAATGTACAAATCCGGCAGCAAAAGCATTAGGATGAAGGGTATCAGCATTCTGAAAATCATAATCTTATAAATTGTTTAGTAGAAACTTTCTTATTTCATTCGTGTCGCATTCCCGTCTCTGGGCATAGTCTTGCAATTGGTCATCACCAATCTTCCCTATACTGAAATATCGGCTTTTCGGATGTGCCATCATCAATCCACTGACGGAGGCGTGGGGTTTCATCATTGCATTTTCAGTTAGATGAATACCAAGACTCTCCATCTGGGTCAGCTCAGCCAGTAGGCGGTTGATACTGATATCGGGTAATGACGGATAGCCAACAGCCGGCCGGATGCCTTGAAACCTCTCGTCGTTCATCTCCTGGGTAGTCAGGTTCTCGTCAGGGGCAAATCCCCATAATTCCTTCCGCACCTCCTCGTGCAATTTCTCGGCCATGGCTTCTGCCAGACGGTCGGCCAGTGTTTGTACCAGCAGGTGCTTGTAATCCTCTCCCTCGTATAGCCTTTCCATCTCCTCATCCACTGTGGTGGCAAAAAGTCCGATGACATCCTTTCCGCAGGATTCAGGGCGGATGAAATCGCTCAGACAAAGATAAGGCGGAGTACCGCTCTGCTGACGTAACAGCGGAAACCTTACCGTTCCCCTGTCGGGCGTGTAAAGCAGGATGTCATTCCCCCTGGCATTGCATTCTATGAGGTTCACGCAACCGTGCACGTGATATTGGGCATCCAGCAGGTTAAGCATGCGCTGGGCCTCTTTCCATAGCTTCTGCGCCTCATTGGCCTTGGGCTGTTCGGCAATGGGAAACTGAGTTATCCACTGCTTGCGACAAGCCTCGCAACCGCATTGGGCGGCTACTGTGGCAAACTTAGGAGCAAATCCCCAGGCGTGGAAAAAATACACCCAATTGATGTATGGTGCCACGGAATGCAGAGGATAATGCCGCTGATGAATGCCCAGTTGAACCATTCCTTATCGTTTGAAATCCAATGGTTTTCCTCTGTAACTGCTATCAACGCTTCCGTTCAGGTAAACCGTATGTCCGTTGCAGATGGTACGTACCACCTGATGCGAGAATGTGAAATTCTCCAACGGGCTCCATCCACATTTGCTCTGGATATCTGAAGCGGTCAGTGTCCATTCCTTCTTTGGGTCGACCAGTACCATATCGGCATAAAATCCCGGTTGAATGTCACCACGCTCAGCCACGCCAAACAGGATTGCCGGATTCTGGCACATCAGTCGTACCACATCCGCATAGGTCAGTACCTGCTGCTTGACCAGTTCCAACATGGTGACCAGTGAGAACTGAACCATAGGCATGCCGGAAACCGCTTTCAAGCTACCGCCCTGTTTCTCGCTCAGCAGGTGAGGAGCATGGTCGGTGCCTATGACATCAATCCATCCGTTGGTCAATCCTTGGCGCAGGGTGTCACGATCCTGAGCCGACTTAACGGCAGGATTACACTTGATGCGCGTGCCTAAAGTGCTGTAATCCGCATCGGTAAATACCAGATGAGGAATGCATACCTCGGCAGTTATCTTCTTGTCTGATAATGACTTGCTTTCAAAAAGAGCTGCTTCCTTGGCGGTAGTGACATGTGCCACATGCAGGCGGGCTCCGGTTTCCTTGGCCAATTCCACAGCCAGAGCAGTGGAGGCATAGCAGGCGTCGTCATTTCGGATTACCGGATGCAGTTCCACTGGTGCATCATCGCCATATTTAGCCTTGACTTCAGCTGTCTGCTTATTGATGATAGTCATATCCTCGCAATGTGCCATAATGACCATGTTTTTTGGCGTGTTGCTGAAAATCTGTTTCAGGGAATCGCGCTTATCCACCAGCATATTGCCGGTAGAGGAACCCATGAAAAGTTTTACACCAGGTACATGAACCGCATTCTTCTCGGCATCAGGATGATTCACATCCAGCAGAGGAAGCTCAGCCGCATTATCGTTGGTGGCGCCATAGAAGAAAGAGTAGTTGACCACACTTTTACGTGCCGCATCCTCGAACTTCTCATCCAAAGCCTGGAAGGTGGTGGTTTGAGGAACCGTGTTGGGCATCTCCATGTAACTGGTCACGCCACCGGCAGCAGCCGCACAACTCTCGGTGTGCATATCCGCCTTGTGAGTAAGGCCCGGATCACGGAAATGAACATGATCATCAATCACACCCGGAAACAACAACAGCCCCTGGGCATCAATGACATTCTCACAGGCAGGGACAGTACCATCGGTATAGACCTGTGCTATGCGCTCACCATCCACTTCCACACAAACAACCTGACCTGTTGAGGCCAGTGTGGCATTCTTTATTAGGTAATGACTACTCATACTTACTTGTTTTTGGGGTATTTACGGAACCAGCTGTCCCAACGCAACTGCATGACGCCAAACATGGCCTCACCGAAAATGCTGCTGTTCATCTTGCTGGTACCCAATTCCCTGTTAATGAAGATGACGGGCACCTCCTTTATCTTGAAACCGCATTTATAGGCGGTAAACTTCATCTCAATCTGGAAGGCATAACCCTTGAAACGGATTTTGTCGAGCTCAATGGTTTCCAGTACCTTGCGCTTGTAGCACTTGAATCCGGCTGTAGTGTCGTGAATGTCCAATCCGGTAATGAGACGCACATACTTGGATGCGAAATAGGACATCAACACACGCCCCATTGGCCAGTTCACCACATTTACGCCACTGACGTAACGGGAACCGATAGACAAGTCGTAACCCTCCTTGGCACACGCATCGTAAAGCCGGGGCAGGTCGTTGGGGTTGTGTGAGAAATCGGCATCCATCTCAAAAATATACTCGTACTGATGACTGATGGCCCATTTGAAACCGGCAATATAGGCCGTTCCAAGTCCCAACTTCCCGGAACGCTCCACAATGTGCAGCTCCTCGGGAAACTCCACCATCAATTTCTTTACAATATCTGCTGTTCCGTCAGGGGAACCATCGTCAATGACCAGTATGTGAAAAGACTGTGGCAAGCCGAATATGGCTCGCACGATATTTTCAATGTTCTCCTTCTCGTTATATGTAGGAATTATGACGATGCTATCGCTTTTCATTATGTAACCTCTTTGTTAATTAGGTGACAAAAGTACTAAATTAATCCTATATGATAGGTGTTTTTTTATAAAAATTATGTAAGTTTGCACGTGAATTAAAACGAAGTAACAGATTATGGGATTAGGTAAATGGATTGGTGGAGTGCTGGGATGGGTTGTCGGTGGCCCTATCGGTGCCCTGATTGGCTACGGTCTTGGGTCGATGTTTGAGGAATCGTCTGAAAGTGTTACCGATTATCAAGGCAACAACAGAACCTATCAGGATTCATACGAAGGCCAGCGCAACAGTTTCCTTTATTCCATGCTGGTTATGGCTTCATACATTGTCCGTGCAGATGGGAAAATCATGCACAGTGAGATGGAGTTTATCCGTCAGTGGCTGTTCCAGAACTTTGGTGCAGCTGCCAAGGCACAGGGCGTGCAGATTCTGCTCGATCTGCTCGAGAAGCGCACGCAGATGGCCCGCCTCAATCCGATGGCTTTCCGAAAGACCATAGCCGAATGCGGTGAGCAGATAGCTGCCAATATGTCATACGAGCAGCGCTTGCAACTGCTTAATTTCTTGGTAAATATAGCTAAGGCTGATGGAACGGTGCACGATGCGGAAATTCAGGCCTTGCGTGAGGTGGCAGCAGCCATGCGACTGACCGCTCAGGAAGTGGACAGTATGCTGAACTTAGGCAGCGACCGTATAGAAGATGCCTATAAGGTGTTGGAAGTCGTTCCGTCTGTAACCGATGATGAAGTGAAGGAAGCTTATCGTAAATTGGCTTTGAAGCATCATCCGGATAAAGTGGCTTCCCTGGGTGATGAGGTAAAGAAGGCTGCAGAAGAAAAGTTTAAGGCCATCACGGAGGCCTATGACCGTATCCGTAAGGCCAGAGGAATGAAATAAAAAGACATAGAACATGATATTACAACTTCTGTTTGTATTAGTTGCCATTATAGTGGGTGCCCGTTTAGGCGGTATCGGCTTGGGTGTAATGGGAGGATTAGGCTTGGCTGTCCTGACATTTGTGTTTGGCTTGCAACCTACAGCACCTCCTATCGATGTAATGCTGATGATTGCTGCTGTTATTGCGGCTGCTTCATGTATGCAGGCAGCGGGTGGTTTGGATTACATGGTGCATCTGGCCGAAAAACTGTTGCGTTCACATCCTTCACGTGTAACTCTGTTGAGTCCATTGGTGACTTACACGTTCACCTTTTTGGCAGGAACAGGTCATGTGGCTTATAGCGTTTTGCCGGTCATTGCCGAGGTGGCACGTGAGAGTAAGATTCGCCCTGAACGTCCGTTGGGTATTGCCGTGATTGCTTCCCAGCAGGCCATTACCGCCAGCCCTATTTCTGCAGCTACAGTTGCCTTGTTAGGATTGCTTTCCGGATTTGATATTACCTTATTTGACATTCTGATCATCACTGTTCCTGCCACTCTTATTGGAGTTTTGGTGGGTGCATTCTGTTCTTTGCGTGTGGGCAAGGAACTGATGTCTGATCCGGAATACCTGCGTAGAGTGGAGGAGGGAATGATTGAAGTGGCAAAGCCTTATGAGAATGTAGCCTATTTCAAGGGTGACCGTAAGGCTGTGTTGTCTTTGTGCATATTCCTGTTGGCAACCCTGTTGATTGTCCTGTTCGGTTCCATTCCTTCTTTACGTCCTGCATTCGAGGTGGACGGAGTAATGAAATCACTGGATATGCCTTTGGCTATCGAGATTATCATGCTTTCTGCTGCTGCATTGATTTTGCTGTTTACCGGAATTAATGGTATGAAAGCTGCTCAGGATTCTGTATTCTCGGCTGGTATGCAAGCGGTTATCGCTCTGTTTGGTATAGCATGGATGGGTGATACCTTCATTAAGGGTAATCTGGAACAGCTTACTGATTCCATTCAGGGTATTGTCTTGCAGATGCCATGGCTGTTCTGTCTGGCCTTATTTGTGATGTCCATACTGCTGTACAGCCAGGCTGCCACTGTCCGTGCCATCATGCCATTGGGAATAGCCCTTGGCTTGTCGCCTTATCTGCTGATTGCTCTATTCCCAGCGGTAAACGGTTACTTCTTCATTCCGAATTATCCTACCGTGGTGGCTGCCATCAACTTTGACCGCACAGGAACTACCGGTATCGGTAAGTACCTGCTGAATCACTCCTTTATGATGCCAGGATTGGTGGCAACCGGTGTGGCTTTGGTCATTGGCGTGCTGATTAGCAATGTTCTGTATTAAGTTTCTGTAGTATTTCCTGCTTGGTAATCTTCGGATTCTCAAAGCACATTGATAAAGCCCGGTTCATGAATTCACGGATTTGTGGACCGGGTTTCAGTTGCAGCGCCTCCATGATGTCTTTGCCATTGACGGGTAAGACCAATGAAAAACAATCAGTTCCCTCTCGTTTCATTTGTTGGCAACGCACATCAATAGCTTGCACCAGTTCCTTCCGGTTGGGCATGAGGTAAGTGCATCTGCCATCCAGTAAATTTAGAATCTGTCCGGCATCTTTTCCCCATTCATATTGCAATTTTCGTAATTCCATGTCC
Source organism: Bacteroidaceae bacterium (assembly GCA_024401115.1). GTDB lineage: Bacteria > Bacteroidota > Bacteroidia > Bacteroidales > Bacteroidaceae > Minthousia. The sequence goes on from JAKSLP010000023.1 coordinate 23,311, forward strand.
GAAATGTTACCATCTATAGGGTCCAAATCGTGAACATGGAGATGCAGATTCTGCACTTTCTTTTGGATTTCCAGGGTAAAGTTCATTCGTCTTAAGGCTGCTTGAGCCTCATTCCAGGTAAACTGTTGCATAAAAGCAGCCAACTTCATGTCCAAACCACCATTCGCTTTACTGACTGCATTTAGCAGATTAGCCCAGACCGGTTTGTCTTCTGCCAAGCCCATCCATTCTGGTAAGACTAACGGGAGTAATCCTGTATCCGAGAGCAGTTGCATGGCATAATCTGGATTCGGATCACAAAGCATGCGACTTATCTCATCCGTAATTCTGTCTTGGGTGATGGTTTGTATGCGTGGAGCACAGTCTTTCAGGCCTTGTAAAGTGTCAGGTTCAATCTTCCATCCGAAACGGGAGGCAAAACGAACCACACGGAGCAAACGCAAACCGTCTTCATCAAAGGTAATAAACGGTTCGCGGGGGGTACGGATGATATGCTGTTTCAAATCCGACAGGCCATGACCTGTAATATCCACAATTTCACCGGTAGAAATGTTCTTGTACAGGGCGTTGATGGTCAAGTCCCTGCGGAAACAATCGTCCTGAATAGGAGCAAATCCGGTTACAGGATTACGGCTGTCCCTGTTTTCGTAACGTTCCTGTCGGGTTTGTACACATTCCAGCTCGATGTCCGGAAAAGATGCCAGATGAAAGCGTGCAATGCCGTATGCTTGAAATAATTCGGGATGGCTTCTCTTTCGGTATGTATTCTGCTGATGCGTGATGAACAGCGCCAGTTTGATGCCTCCATCAGGAATATCCACACAGATGTCGATGTCCTTTACGGGATGTACCATCAACTCATCGCGCACAATTCCTCCTACCATGAAAACATGGTTCTCAAACTCTGTTCCGGCAATCAATTGACGGATTTCCTGGAGGATTTGGTCTTTTTGTGTGGCGGTCATAACTGATTTGTATCGAAAAGATAGTGCAAAGTTAATGCTTTTTCTTTTGGGCATGAAAAAAAAGCATTACCTTTGCATCGAAATTCGGAAAAGAATGAAAATTAAGGAAGTGTTGAACGCCCTTGAACGTTTCGCGCCTCTGCCCTTGCAAGACAGCTACGATAATGCCGGAATGCAAGTTGGATTAACAGATGCGGAAGTTTCAGGGGCATTATTGTGTCTTGACGTCACTGAACCGGTGATTGATGAGGCTGTACAATTGGGTTGCAACCTGATTGTTTCTCATCATCCCTTGATTTTCCGTGGGCTGAAAAGCATTACTGGTTCCACTTATGTGGAGCGTTGCGTCATGAAGGCCATTCAGGCGGGAATTGTCATCTTCTCGGCCCATACCAATTTGGACAATGCTCCTCAGGGGGTGAGTTATAAGATGGCGGAGAAACTGGGAATGAAGGATGTGACCGTTCTGCAGCCGGAATCGTCCTCATTGTGTCAGGATGCCGGAGCTGGTGTTATCGGTTATTTACCGGAGCCCTCATCAGTAGAGGATTTCCTTCATCAGGTAAAAGATACATTCGGCGTGGGATGCGTGTTGCACAATAAATCCAACCACCAGACTATCAGTAAGGTAGCTTTGTGTGGAGGTGCCGGAAGTTTCCTGGCTTCGGTGGCAGAGGCCCAACAGGCAGATGCTTTCGTAACCGGTGAAATCAAGTATCATGACTTTTTCGGACATGAAAACCTGCTGATGGCTGCAATAGGCCATTATGAGAGTGAACAGTATACATTGGAAATATTTAAAACAATAATAGGTGAGGCATTCCCGGAGTTGCCTGTATATGCTACAACGGTAATGACCAACCCCATCAACTATTTATAAATTATGGCTAAAGAAAAGAAAGAAACAACGGATTTGACCGTAGAGGAAAGACTGAAAGCTTTGTATCAGTTGCAGAGTCTGTTGTCAGAAATCGACAAGATTAAGACCTTGCGTGGTGAGTTGCCATTGGAGGTTCAGGATCTGGAGGAGGAGATTGAGGGCTTGCAGACCCGTCAGGAAAAGATTACTTCAGACATTGAGGAATTGCGTGCCGCTATCAACGAGAAGCGTAATGACATCAACGAGGCAGAGTCACTGATTGCACGTTATAAGGACCAGTTGGATAATGTTCGCAATAACCGTGAGTATGACACTTTGACCAAGGAAATCGAGTTTCAGACTTTGGAGATTGAATTGGCAAACAAGCGCATCCGTGAGGGTAACCAGCAGATTGGTGTCAAGAACGAGGAACTGATGAAGAGCCGTGAGGCTTTGGAGGAGCGTAAGGAAGATTTGGAGGCAAAGCGCGCTGAATTGGAGGATATCGTTTCTGAGACCAAGGCAGAGGAGGAGAAACTTCGTGAGAAGGCACGTCAGTTGGAGATTACCATCGAGCCACGTCTGCTGACAGCATTCAAGCGTATCCGTAAGAATTCACGCAACGGCTTGGGCGTTGTTTACGTTCAGCGCGATGCATGTGGCGGTTGCTTCAACAAGATTCCACCTCAGCGCCAGTTGGATATCCGCATGCGTAAGAAGATTATCGTTTGTGAGTATTGCGGTCGTATCATGGTTGACCCAGAGTTGGCTGGTGTTCAGACTTCGGCTCCTGTAGCAGAGGAGAAGCCAACACGCAAGAAGCGTTCAATCCGTCGCAAGACAGAGGAATAAAATACAGAAGGCTGCCGTTTAGGCAGCCTTTATTTTTTGTGTCATCCAAAGACCGAAGCAAGTCAATGCACCATTAAACATCAACAGTTCATAACCAAACTGATATCCGGTGGTTTGAGCAGTGACCCATTGAATCAGGTAGCAGATAAAGGGTGACGCTATGGTGACAAAAGGTACAAACTTGTCTGTAGGATGTATCTTGGTAAATATTCCGGCAAAGTAAAGACCCAGTAACGGTCCGTAAGTATAGCTGGCCAGTGTATAGATGGCATCAATGACACTGTTGCTTCCGATCGATTTGACAATCAGGATAAACAGGACGAAAACAGCCATCATGCCGATGTGAACGATTTTACGGATTTGTTCAGGGGTGCGCTTTTCCAATAGGCGGGAAGGGCGCTCCTTGTTCTCGATTTCCAAAATGTCAATGCAGAAACTGGTAGAAAGCGCTGTCAATGCCGAATCGGCACTGGAGAAAGCAGATGCAATAATTCCGACCGTAAAGAACACCAGGGTGACCTCGCCCATCTGTCCACTGGCAATGAAGCCTGGCAGCAGATTGTCCGCAATGTCAGGAAGGGGAGTTCCGGTCTGATTGTATAGCATAACCATCATAACACCCAATGTCATAACCAACAAATTTACAGGGGTGAACAGAAAACCGGATAGGCACATGTCCTTTTGTGCAGAGCGTAAATCCTTGCAAGTAAGGTTTTTCTGCATCATATCCTGATCCAATCCCGTCATGACGATGACGATAAATATTCCGCTCAGGAACTGCTTCCAGAAGTATTGGCGCGAAGTCCAGTCGTCAAATTCAAAGATGCGGCTATGAGGGTTATTCCATACAGCAGAATATGCGCTTCCAAAATCCATTCCCAGTAAGTCTATAGCCTTATATATAATAAGGACAATAGTGATCAGAAAGCAGGTGGTCTGAAGAGTGTCGGTCCATACAAGGGTCTTGATGCCGCTGTTTCGGGTGTATAGCCAGATAAGAACCAGTGTGCCGATAACCGTTAGGATATATGGAATACCGTATTGGTCAAACACATATTCCTGAAGTATCAGGCAAACAAGGTAGAGTCGGACGGCTGCTCCCGTCAGTTTGGAAAGTAGGAAAAAGGATGCACCGGTCTTGTAACTGGTGTGCCCAAAACGCTTGTCCAAATAAGTATAGATGGATGTCAGGTTCAGTTTGTAATAAATCGGCAGTAGAATAAAGGCTACAGCTGCATAGCCCAAGATATAACCTATGCACATCTGTATATAGGTCATGTCGCTTCCGATAACCATTCCGGGGACACTCACAAATGTAACACCGGAAACACTGGCACCGATCATTCCAAATGCCACTAATGGCCATGGGGACTGTCTGTTTCCTCTAAAAAAGGCATCGTTTCCTCCCTTACCTGTCAGGTGGGAGATGAGGAGAAGCAGGCAAAAATAAAGTATGGTGGTAATTAAAATTGTCATATCTCTGCGGGTTTGTTTTTGAACCATGCAAAGATATGACAATTTATCGAAAAGTTAGCAATCTGGAAGAATTACTTCTTGAAGATTCTTTGAGCCAAGTCGTACAGGTTTTGTCTCCAGGCAATCCAAGAGTGACCACCTTCTACGTCCATGTATTCGTAGCTGATACCGGCTTCATCAAATACCTTGCGTGTATTCTTTCCGTTGTTGTAAGCAATATCAGTAGGACCGCCCTGGGTGAAGACGAATTCCTTCCAGTTCTTTTTGATGTCTGGAGCGATGGTCTTCAGAAGTGCAGCTTCTTCGCTGAGATCCTTCTTATTTGGGTTGAAGCTTGAAGACAATACCCAAACATAGGCAAACTTATCCACATTGTGCAGAGAAACCTCCAGTGTTTCCATACCACCCATAGACAAACCTGCAACGGCACGGTTGTTCTTATCGGTCAGTACACGGTAATTGCTCTCGATGTATGGAATAATGTCGGTCATCATATCACGGGCAAAGATTGGCACCTCATCGTGAACGTTTGGTCCTTGGATTGTACCGTTAGGCATAACTACAATCATAGGTTTCATCTTTCCGTCAGCCAACAGATTGTCCAGAATGTTGCATGCTGCACCGGCTGTAGGCCATGAGGTATCGGTGTCACCACCACCATGAATCAGATACAATACAGGCAGTTTGTCCTTGCCTTTCTCGTAACCGGCAGGTGTCCAAACACGCATGGTACGGGTAGTGCCGATTTCCTTGCTCTCATAAGTGCGTACTGCAATAGCACCGTGTGGGATATCCTTGCGGTAAGAGAAAAATTCGTTGCCGTTCTCGATCATGGCAATTGGACGGTTTTGAGTGGCGATTTCGCTCTTTGGGTCGATAACTGTAACGCCGTCAACGTTGAAAGTATAACGGTAGTGGCCTGCTATTCCCTTTGGCACCTCAAAAGTCCAGACACCGTTAGGCTGGGCAGTGGTAATTACCTTGCTGTTTGGATCAAATGGGTTGACTGCTTCACAAGACAAGGTTACCTTACGCGCCTTTGGTGCATAAATACTGAATACAGTGTTTCCGTTTGGTAAGACTCTAACACTCTGTAAGGTGTCGTTAGGAGTAGGGGTGCGACGGCCCTGAGCCGCAGCTGGAGTAGCCATTCCCAGAGCGAATGCTACACCTAATAGTAAACTCTTTTTAATCATGATGCGATTTTTGTTTGGTTAAAGTCCGACAAAAATACACTTATTCTTTGAGAAAAGCAACTTTTTGCTTAATTTTGCCCGATAATACACATTAATTAATATAGCTATGAAGAATTATTTTGATTTGACAGGCCGTGTTGCAATTGTAACCGGCTGTTCCACAGGACTGGGTGTTCAGATGGCTCGCGCTTTGGCCAGCCAGGGTTGTACTATTGTTCCTATTGCACGCCGCTTGGAAAAGTTGCAGGAAGTTGCTAAGATGCTGACCGAGGAATTTGGTGTTGAGGCTTATCCTATTCGTTGCGATATTACCGATACAGCCAATGTGGATGCTATGGTAAAGGAAGTGATGGATCGTTTCGGCCGTATTGATGTACTGATTAACAATGCAGGTACCGGTGCCGTTGCTCCTGCTGAGGATATTACTGATGAGCAGTTTGCTAACGAGATGAACATCGACTTGTTCGGTTCATTCAAGGTAGCTCGTGCCGTTGCAAAGCAGGCAATGATTCCAGCTAAGTATGGCCGTATCATCAATATTGCTTCTATGTATGGTTTGGTAGGTAACAAGATTGCTCCTGCTTCTCCTTATCATGCTGCAAAGGGTGGTGTTGTGAACATGACACGTGCTTTGGCTGCAGAGTGGGGTAAGTATGGCATTACCTGTAATTCTATTTGCCCAGGTTATTTCGTTACTCCATTGACAAAGGAGACATTGGATAGTCCTTGGTTCCAGGAGTATGCTAAGAACGCTATCCCAGAGGAGCGTTACGGTATTGAGGGCGAGCTGGATACAGCAGCTCTGTTCCTGTCTTCTCCTGCAAGCAGCTATGTAACAGGTATTATGGTTCCTGTTGACGGAGGTTATACTTGCATCTAATGTTAGTAGGGCCGGCTCATGAGAGTCGGCCTTTTTTTTCGTGTTAAACTCTGCAAAAACAGTTGGTTTACCGGAAAATAACCGTATTTTTGCATTGATAAACATCATACAGGGGTGCTACTCCAAGTGGAGAGGCTGAGATTTATACCCATTGAACCTGATTGCAGGTAATGCTGCCGAAGGGAGAGACGTGATGCAATAGTTGCCATTGGTGGATTTTGTGGAATGTCTCGTATGAAAATGAATGTATAAAGTTGGTATTGTACCCCTCTTGATGAATGTGAAATCATTAAGAGGTTTTTTTATGTCTTTACAAATTACCGTCAATAATCAGGAACTGGTTACCGATTCTGCAACCGTTCAGCAATTGGCAGAGCAATTGGCACTTCCAGAAAAGGGCGTGGCTCTGGCTGTGAATAACAAGGTGGTACCCCGTGCATCATGGCAGGATACAGCATTAAATTCGGGTGATGCAGTGGTAGTAATCAAGGCTGCTTTTGGAGGATGATTATGACGCATCAGATTTCTAACCTCCAATTCATCACTCACTTTACAGAGCAGATTTCTTATTTGGATTCTGCCCGTTTGGCACTGGAGGGCGGTTGCCGTTGGATTCAGTTGCGTATGAAAGGTGCTGAGGCTGACGAGATTATTCCTAATGCCCGCCAGATTCGAAAGTGGTGCGATGAGAAAAATGCCATACTGCTGCTGGATGATCATGTGGAACTGGTAAAGGAAGTGGGTGCCGATGGCGTTCATTTGGGAAAGAACGATATGCCGGTTGATGAGGCGCGAAGTATTTTAGGCCCCGAATATATAATAGGTGGAACCGCCAATACATTCGAGGATATCCGGATGCATTATGAAAGAGGTGCAGATTACATTGGTTGTGGTCCTTTCCGGTTCACCACAACTAAAGAGAAACTGTCTCCTGTTTTAGGTCTGGATGGATATCGTGCCATCACCAGTCAGATGAGACAAGCCGGTATTCCTTTACCTATTGTTGCCATTGGAGGTATTACAGCTGTTGATATCCCAGAGATTATGCAGACCGGTGTGACGGGAATTGCTCTTTCTGGTACTATTCTGAGAGCCGATGATCCATCAGCAGAAATGGCCCGTTTACTTACTTTAGTCAATAATAAATAATCACATATATGGAAAAATTAGTCATTGCCGGAAGGGAGTTCAATTCCCGCCTGTTCTTGGGCACCGGTAAATTTAACAACAATGATGTGATGGCAAAGGCCATCGATGCATCTGAGACTGAGATGGTTACCGTGGCCATGAAGCGAATTGAACTGCAGGATAAGCAGGATGATCTGCTGCGTCACATTGTTCAGAACCCTCGTATTCAGTTGCTGCCTAATACCAGTGGCGTGCGCAATGCCGAGGAAGCTGTTTTTGCTGCCCAGATGGCACGTGAGGCATTTGGCACCAACTGGCTGAAACTGGAAATTCATCCAGATCCACGTTACCTGTTGCCAGATTCTGTAGAGACTCTGAAGGCTACCGAGCAGTTGGTGAAGTTGGGTTTCGTGGTCCTGCCTTATTGCCAGGCAGACCCTACTTTGTGTAAACATCTGGAGGAGGCAGGTGCAGCAACAGTTATGCCTTTAGGTGCTCCAATTGGAACTAACAAGGGATTGCAGACCCGTGATTTCCTGCGCATCATCATCGAGCAGGCAACCGTTCCTGTGGTGGTTGACGCCGGTATTGGTGCTCCAAGCCATGCTGCTGAGGCTATGGAAATGGGTGCTTCGGCTTGTTTGGTCAATACAGCAATTGCCGTTGCCGGAAATCCAATAGAGATGGGTGTAGCTTTCAAGGAGGCCGTTATTGCCGGTCGCCGCGCTTATGAGGCAGGCCTGGGTGCTGTGGCTCATAGTTTCGAGGCTGAGGCTTCCAGCCCATTGACTGCATTCTTGAACGATTAATCAAAATCCTCAATTTTAGAATAACATATGCCAAACGATCATAAAGCATACGCTAAAAGGGAAAAGGCTTATATGTCCGGTAAAATGTTCCCTTATATTAAGGTGGGCATGCAGAAGGTAAATCTTACTCCTACAGTGACTAAAGATGAGCATGGTGTTCCTCATACCGAACCTAATGCTCCGGTTTATATCTATGATACCAGTGGTCCTTTCAGTGATCCTGCTGTAGAAATCGACCTGAAGAAGGGTCTTCCCCGCATGCGTGAGGAGTGGATTCTTTCACGTGGTGATGTGGAGCAACTGACCGAAGTGACCAGTGAATATGGCAAGATGCGCCTGGCTGATAAGTCGTTGGATCATCTCCGTTTCGAGCACATTGCCTTGCCTTATCGCGCTAAGGCTGGAAAGGCTATCACCCAGATGGCTTATGCCAAGGCGGGTATCATTACCCCAGAGATGGAGTATGTGGCTATCCGTGAGAACATGAACTGCGAGGAGTTGGGCATCGAAAGTCACATCACACCTGAGTTTGTCCGCGATGAGATTGCCCGTGGCCGTGCCGTACTTCCTGCCAATATCAACCATCCGGAGAGCGAACCGATGATTATTGGCCGCAATTTCCTGGTTAAGATTAATACCAATATCGGTAATTCTGCAACTACTTCCAGCATTGAAGAGGAGGTGGACAAGGCTGTATGGAGCTGCAAATGGGGTGGCGATACCCTGATGGATCTGTCAACCGGTGCCAATATTCATGAAACCCGCGAATGGATTGTGCGCAACTGCCCTGTTCCAGTAGGTACTGTGCCTATTTATCAGGCGTTGGAAAAGGTAAACGGCAGAGTAGAGGACCTGAATTGGGAAATCTTCAAGGATACCTTGATCGAGCAGTGCGAGCAGGGTGTGGATTATTTCACCATTCATGCCGGTATCCGTCGTCACAATGTTCATTTGGCTGATAGTCGCCTGTGTGGTATCGTGAGCCGTGGCGGCAGTATCATGTCTAAGTGGTGTCTGATTCATGATCAGGAGTCATTCCTGTACGAGCATTTCGATGATATCTGTGATATTGTTGCCCAGTATGATGTGGCTCTGTCCTTAGGTGACGGCTTGCGTCCTGGCTGTACAGCCGATGCTAATGATGCTGCCCAGTTTGCCGAATTAGACACCATGGGTGAGTTGGTACTTCGCGCATGGGACAAGAATGTTCAGGCATTTATCGAGGGACCGGGACATGTGCCAATGCATAAGATTCGTGAGAACATGGAACGTCAGTTGGATAAATGCCACGAGGCTCCTTTCTACACTCTTGGCCCTCTGGTAACCGATATTGCACCGGGTTATGACCATATCACTTCGGCCATCGGTGCAGCTCAAATCGGTTGGCTGGGAACTGCCATGCTGTGCTATGTTACTCCAAAGGAACATTTGGCATTGCCTAACAAGGATGATGTCCGTACTGGCGTAATTACTTATAAGATAGCCGCTCATGCTGCCGATTTGGCTAAGGGCCATCCGGGTGCTTATGTGCGTGATAATGCATTGTCAAAGGCTCGCTTCGATTTCCGTTGGCGTGACCAGTTCCACTTGTCATTGGATCCGGAACTTTCTCTACAGTATTTTGAAGAGGCCGGCCATACCGATGGCGAGTACTGTACCATGTGCGGCCCTAATTTCTGTGCAGCCAAGCTGACACACGATTTGAGAAAGATTAAATAATGAGATACAGTCGTCATTTATTGCTGGAAGGTTTTGGCAAGGAAGGTCAGGAGAAACTGCAGAATAGCAAGGTCTTGCTGATCGGAGCCGGTGGACTCGGGTCTCCCAATGCGCTCTATCTGGCAGCAGCCGGTGTGGGCACCATTGGCATTGCAGATGCTGATGTGGTGAGCTTGAGTAATCTCCAACGACAGGTTATCCATTTTACCGAGGATGTTAACAAACCTAAGGTGGAATCTGCTGCAGAGAAGATGCGTAGAATCAATCCGGATGTAAATGTCATTACGCACGATTGTTTTATTACCGAGGATAATGCACTGAAAGTCATTGCAGATTATGATTTTATCATTGACTGCACCGATAGCTTTGCATCCAAGTATCTGGTGAATGATGCTTGTGTGTTGGCTGGTAAACCGTTTTGTGCAGGAGGTGTGGTGAAATACGGTGCTCAGGTAATGACGCATGTTCCGGGTTCTGCCTGTTATCGTTGCATTTTTCCGGAACCGCCGGCAGAGAATGCGGTGGAGACGTGTTCCACTGTGGGCGTATTAGGCAGTGTCGTAGGCATTATGGGCTCTATTCAGGCTACCGAGGCTATCAAGTATCTGGTGGGAATCGGTGAACTACTGACCGACAAACTGTTGATGGTGGATGCTTTGGGCATGAACTTCCAAACTCTCCATTTCGGTAAAAACGGTGAATGTCCGATTTGCGGCGAACATCCGACAATAAATGAACTGAAAGAATATTCCTTTCAGCCTTGTAGGGTTAGGAAAGGATAGTTTTCATTAGTGATATATTATGTTTTCAGACGAATTAAAAAAATACGATTGGGACGAGACAACCCAGAAGATTGCCTCCAAGACCGACAATGACGTTCGCAGAGCCTTGGCAAAGGAGCATTGCGACGTAGAGGATTTTATGGCTCTTCTTTCTCCTGCTGCAGAGCCGTATTTGGAACAAATGGCACGTTTGTCCCGGAAATATACCGAGGAACGTTTCGGCAAGACTATGTCGATGTTCATTCCGCTGTATATCACCAATTCCTGCTCCAATTCATGTGTGTACTGCGGCTTTCATGTGCAGAACAAGATGGCGCGTACCATTCTGACTCCGGAACAGATTGAAAATGAATACAAGGCTATCAAGCAGTTGGCTCCATTTGAGAATATCCTGCTGGTTACCGGTGAAAACCCCGCATTGGCGGGTGTGCCATATCTGGCCAAGGCGGTTGACATTGCCAAAAAGTATTTCTCTAACATCAAGATTGAGGTGATGCCTTTGGATACCGATGAGTACAAGGAACTTTGCGGACACGGCATGAATGGCGTAATCTGTTTCCAGGAGACTTATCACCGTGCCAATTACAATATTTACCATCCTCGTGGCAAGAAGGCGGATTTTGAATGGCGTTGTAACGGCTTTGACCGCATGGGACAGGCTGGTGTTCATTCCATCGGTATGGGTGTGCTGATTGGTTTGGAAAAGGACTGGCGTACCGATGTGACCATGATGGCTTACCATCTGCGCTATCTGCAGAAGCATTATTGGAGAACCAAATACAGTGTGAATTTCCCCCGCATGCGTCCTGCTCAGAACGAGGGTTTCCATCCGAACTGTTACATGACGGATAGGGAGTTGGCACAGGCTACTTTTGCCATGCGCATCTTTGATCACGATGTGGATATCAGTTATTCTACCCGTGAGCCAGAGGTTATCCGTGACAACATGGCCACACTGGGCGTGACTACCATGTCTGCCGAATCCAAGACTAATCCTGGCGGTTATTATACTTATCCACAGGCATTGGAGCAGTTCTCGGTTAGTGATGAGCGCACAGCAGCTGTCATCACACAGCGCTTGAAGGCTTTAGGACGTGAGCCGGTGTTTAAGGATTGGGATGCTTCATTTGATTTGTTCAAGTAATGTATATTGTATTCACACAGCCCCATTTTTTCGAAGGAGAAGCAGAACGCATCGTCCTGATGTTTCAATCGGGGTTGCAGCGCCTGCATCTTCGCAAACCTGACAGCACCATCGACGAGGTCCGTGCCCTCTTGTGTCAGATTCCAGAGGTGTACCATAAGCGGATGGTGATTCATGAGCATTTTGAACTGCTGGATGAATTCCGTTTAGGTGGTATCCACTTGAACTGCAGGAATCCGGCATGTCCTGTCTCTTGGGATGGAGATGTGTCGGTAAGCTGTCATAGCTTGGAGGAACTGGCGGATAGAAAGAAGCAACCTTTTGCTTATCTGTCTCTTAGCCCTATTTTTGATTCCATTTCCAAACAGGGCTATTGTTCTGCCTTTACTCCTGAGGTGTTGAAAAAAGCAAAGTCGGAAGGGGTTGTCGATGAGCGTGTTATGGCTTTAGGAGGCATTTGTGGCGAAAATGTGGATGAGGCTTTGTCGTACGGATTCGGTGGTGTGATGGTGCTTGGCGATGCCTGGAAAACCACCGCTTTGCCTGTCGTCTTGAGTGTGGCGGGAAGTGATCCTTCTGCCGGTGCCGGCATTCAGCAGGATTTGAAGACCATGACGAATTGCGGTTGCTATGGCACTACTTGCATTACGGCTGTCACCTGCCAGAATACGATGGGCGTGCAGGCTGTCAGCGCCGTTTCTGCCGAAACCGTGGCTTCTCAGATGCGTTCCGTACTGAGCGATATGCAGGTGAGAGCCATCAAGATAGGTATGATACCCAACCGCTCTGTAGCTGAGTCTATTGTTCAGGTCCTGAAGGAATATCGTCGGAAGCAGACATTGCCGGTGGTGTATGATCCGGTGATGGTTTCCTCCAGTGGCACTCCGCTGATGCAGCCGGATTGCATCGACTATGTCATTCGGGAACTGATACCGCTTTGCACATTGTTGACACCCAACTTGCCAGAACAGGAGTTGCTTAAGCAGAAAGGTTGTCCGTCATGCAACCTGTTGGTGAAGGGCGGTCATGCCGAAGGGGATGAGATGAAGGATGTGCTTTATTTGGCTGATGAAGACCGGTATGAAACTTTTGTGTCACCAAGGATAGAGACAAACAATCTGCATGGAACCGGTTGCACGCTGTCTTCCGCCATTGCTTCGTACATGGCCAAAGGTCTTGATTTGGCTCAGGCTGTGGGGAAAGCCAAGGCCTACATGGATAAGGCGATTGCCGGAGGTAAGGATTTGGCATTGGGACATGGGAATGGACCTTTATGGTATATGAAATAAAAAAGAACCGGATTTTTCCGGTTCTTTTGCTTTATACCTTTTCAAATTTGTATCCCAAATTTTTCAATTGGATGGCTACACCTATTTTATATAGCACACGGATACTGCACACATAAACGTGGAATGCCATGGCACTTTGTGGTGCAATCTTCTCGTGGTAGATGGCATTCAGCACCTGATTGCTGCATCCGCGTACCAGATTCTCGCATTTCTGAAAATCAGCCCCTGTTAATCCCAGAATCTCGTCACGGATGGCTTCATCCATACAGTCAAAACCTCGCAGGTCGCGCAGCTCCTCGTAGATATTGTCCTTCTTGGCATATTCTTCCCAGTTGCCGTCCCAGAAAGTGGCCATGGCCATACCCACATACATCATCCAACCTAAGGCTACTGCAGGATATTTCACGATTTCCTTCATGGCATCGCCCATATAGGGAGTGGCAATGCTTTCCCATTTGTCATTCAGGTCTGGAGTTTCCAGCAACTTGCCTTCCAGGTATCCTGCTGATGTGCAGTAACGCAACATGTTCTGTGTCAGGTTGCGTTCATAATTCTCCAAATATTGGTTCAAGAATTCTTTATCTTCCATCGTTTTGTTTATTTAGTGCCGCAAAGATACTGCATTCTTTTGATTCTTTAGGGAATTAGTCGTAATTTCGCACAAAATCTGAATGATGAGTCGAAAACTGGAGATACAAGAGACACAGGACGGCAGCAACACGCTGTATTTGCCCGATATGGATGAGCATTACCATAGCGTCAAGGGTGCTTTGACCGAGTCGCGTCATATCTTTATCGATATGGGCCTTAGGCATTGTGAGATTCGGAATCCCAAGGTGCTGGAAATCGGTTTTGGTACAGGACTTAATGCTTTCCTCACTCTTTTGGAGGCTGAAGAGACACAGCGGAGTGTTCATTATACCACGTTGGAGTTGTATCCTTTGGATATGGATATGATTCGTCAATTGGGTTATCCTTCCGAAATAGACGAACTGCATGCTTCATGGTATTATGCCCTGCATGAGGCCAAGTGGAACGGGACGGTTTCCGTCACTCCTCATTTTCAGTTGCTCAAGCAGCAGGCGGATTACACCGCTTTTCCTTTTTCGGAACTGTACGATGTAATCTATTTTGATGCCTTTGCACCTGAAAAGCAACCCGAGATGTGGAGTCAGGAACTGTTCGACCGGTTGTATGCCCATACCGCACCGGGTGGAATCCTGACCACCTATTGTGCCAAGGGGGTGGTGCGCCGTATGTTGCAGAGCGCAGGCTATCAGGTAGAAAGACTGGCGGGCCCTCCTGGAGGAAAAAGAGAGATTCTTCGGGCAATTCGCCTATGATTCAGAGAAAAAATGTAAATTTGCATTTTAAAAGAAATAATCATGATTAATCCTAAACATATACAGATTGCTGATTATAACTATCCATTGCCTGATGAGCGCATCGCCAAATTTCCTTTGGCACAGCGAGATCAGTCTAAACTGCTGATTTATAATCAGGGATCGGTCCTGGAAGATACGTTTACCTCATTGCCGTCGTATTTGCCCAAAGGAGCACTGATGGTTTTTAATAATACTAAGGTCATACAGGCACGCTTGCATTTCCGTAAGAAAACCGGAGCATTGATTGAGGTCTTCTGTCTGGAACCTATTTCACCTACTGATTATGCCTTGATGTTTCAGCAGCAGGGACAGTGCAGTTGGCTGTGTCTGGTTGGAAATTTGAAGAAGTGGAAAGAAGGACCGCTTCACCGTACCATTCAGATGCCTTGCGGTCAGAACCTGGTGTTGAGTGTGAGTCGTGGTGAGAACCGCGGGACCAGTTTCCGGATGGATTTCACCTGGGAGTGGGTGTTGAATAATGATAATCCGCTGCCTACATGGGCCGAGGTGCTGGATGCTGTAGGCGAATTGCCTATTCCTCCCTATTTGAACCGTGAGACTCAGGAGAGTGATAAGAAAACCTATCAGACGGTTTATTCCAAGATAAAGGGAAGTGTGGCGGCTCCTACGGCTGGATTGCATTTTACGGAGAATGTGCTCAAGGCATTGGACGAGCATAGCATTGAGCGTGAGGAACTTACGCTTCATGTGGGAGCGGGAACCTTCAAACCTGTGAAAAGTAAGGAGATTGAAGGTCATGAGATGCATACCGAGCATATTGCGGTCAATCGCACTACCATCGAGAAACTGATAGCCCATAATGGTGAGGCAATCGCTGTGGGAACTACCAGCGTTCGAACCTTGGAAAGTCTGTATTATATGGGTATACTTGCAGCACAGAATCCGAATGCATCGGAAGAGGAACTGCATGTTCCGCAGTGGATGCCTTACGAGTGTCAGGAACATCCTTCTACTGTTGAGGCGCTGACATCTCTTCTGCAGTATATGGATCGTCACGGTTTGCAGGTGCTGCACAGCAGTACACAGATTATTATCGCTCCAGGTTATACCTATCACATTGTGAAGCGAATGGTGACCAACTTCCATCAGCCACAAAGCACCTTGCTTTTGCTGGTTTCTGCCTTTGTGAAGGGGGATTGGAAAACGATTTATGATTATGCCTTAGGACACGATTTCCGTTTCCTGAGCTATGGTGATTCATCTTTATTGATACCTTGATATGATTGCTACACAAAAAGATAACGCTGAGGAACTGTTTCCTGTAGTAGACGAGGAGGGCAATATCATAGATGCTGCAACCCGTGGGGAGTGCCACAACGGCAGCAAACTGCTGCATCCTGTGGTTCACTTGCATGTGTTCAACAGCCAGGGTGAACTTTATTTGCAGAAACGCCCGGAGTGGAAGGACATTCAGCCCGGAAAATGGGATACTGCGGTGGGCGGTCATGTGGATTTCGGTGAAAGTGTTTTCATGGCTTTGAACCGCGAGGTGAGCGAGGAACTGGGCATTACCGATTTCACTCCCGAACAGATTACGCATTATGTGTTTGAGTCTGCCCGTGAACGTGAACTCGTTTTCGTCTTCAAGACGGTTTACGATGGGGTGGTCACTCCAAGTGCTGAGACCGATGGAGGTCGCTTCTGGCCTCTGCAGGAAATACGTGACAATTTAGGTAAAGGTGTCTTTACGCCAAACTTTGAGAGTGAAATAGAGCGCTTGGGCTTTTTGAAACAAGAACAAAACAACTAAAAATATAAATATTATGAAATTAAAAAAACTATTCGTGCTGGCTTTGGCTATGCTCCCTGTAAGCATGTGGGCACAGGGCTTGAAAATTGAGCGTCTGGCAGGCGATTATGTAAACATCCGTGTTTCTGCCAATGAACAGAGTAAGTATCTTCTGCTTCCTGTAGAGGAGAAAATGCCTGAGTCTCAGATAAGTATAATTGCGAACAATGATTTGGTTCGTAATATCAATGTGAAACTGGCTGTAAATCGCGTTGACTATTTTGTTCCAATTTTGTTGGATGAGTTCCGCGGAAAGAATGTGGAGTTCCTGACTCACATGAGTATCGATCACAGCAACCGCGGTGGCGTAGGTTCTGAGGTAAGAATCAGCGAAATCCGTCTTACCAATGATTTCGACATGACCAATAAGGAGAAATATCGTCCTACTTATCACCATACCCCAACTTACGGTTGGATGAACGACCCTAACGGTATGTTCTACCTGGACGGTGTATGGCACCTGTTCTATCAGTATAATCCTTATGGATCAATGTGGGGCAATATGAACTGGGCTCATGCTACATCTACCGACTTGATTCATTGGGAACAGCAGGGTGTTGCCTTGGCTCCTGATGCAAACGGTACTATTTTCTCAGGCTCATGCGTGGTAGATAAGGACGGAACAGCCGGATTCGGTAAGAATGCAGTTATCGCTATGTATACCAGTTGTATTCAGACTCCTCACGGTCACGATTTGCAGACCCAGTCTTTGGCTTATTCCCTGGATGGCGGCAAGACTTTCAAGAAGTACGACAACAATCCTGTTCTGACTGCTGATATCGCTGATTTCCGTGATCCTAATCCATTCTGGAACGAGGCTGTGGGCAAGTGGAACCTTATCATGGCCAGTGGCCAGGAAATGCGTCTTTATTCTTCTCCTAACTTGAAGGATTGGAGCGAGGAGTCTCGTTTCGGCCAGGGTTTAGGTTGCCATAAAGGTGTTTGGGAGTGTCCAGATTTGATGAAACTGAAGGTTAAGGGCACCAACGAGGAGAAGTGGGTTCTGATCTGTAACATCAATCCTGGCGGTCCTTTCGGTGGTAGCGCAACTCAGTATTTCATTGGCGATTTCGATGGTCATAAGTTTACCGTTGATGATGCCTCACGTTACAGCGACGGCAAGGCTCTTTGGCAGGATTATGGTATGGATCACTATGCTACCGTATCATTCTACAATGCTCCTGATGGCAGACATCCTATGATGGCATGGATGAGCAACTGGGAATATGCTAATTCCATTCCAACTCTCCAGTACCGCAGCGCAAACAGTATTGCCCGCGATCCATTCCTGTACAAGGGCAATGATGGTCAGTTGTATTTGGGCAGCCAGCCATCTCCAGAGTATGACAATGCCGGTTTGGACAAGGTGGTTAAGCTGAAGGGCAGTAAGACCATCACCCTGAGCAATGCACAGGGCGAAGAGGCTGTTATTGTGTATGACGAGAAGGCTATGACATTGAGCTTTGACCGCAGCAAGAGCGGTGAGGTTGGTTTCAGCAAGAACTTCGATGTGAAGACTGTTGCTCCTCTGCACAAGAAACTGACATCACTCCGTATCTTTGTTGACAATAGCTCTGTTGAGGTGTTTGGTAACGATGGTGAGGCAGTTCTGACCAACTTGGTTTATCCAAAATCTCCTCTTACCGACATGAAGGTGAAGTAAAAATCCTTTTATAATCCATAAAAAAGAGTCCCGACATACGTTTTGGGACTCTTTTTTGTTTTATCTCCTCCATACCCGAATTCTGTTCCTAAACTATTATATAATAAAGGAGTGGTTCTTGATTTTAGTCATGAAAGAATAAATTTTGGGTAAAAGCTGCATATTTTTCTTGTGATATGCTTGCAGATTCAAAAATTTGGCGTACCTTTGC
>JAKSLP010000024.1 GCA_024401115.1 Bacteroidaceae bacterium
AGGACCTCAATTAAGATGGAATCTAGTTTACTCTATTCTAAAACTACCTAAATAAGCATCACCACTCTGTAAAATAATGGTAATAGAATAAGTTCCATTATTTAGCTGAGCGAGATCTTCAATTATTGTCAAACAACCACTAGATGTATAGTTCTCATTTACACAAGTCATTCCTTCATTAGAAACAACCAACAATTGAACATTTCCAGAATAATAGTTTATATCAATATTTTTAATGCAAAGGTAAATCAAACAAATTATAAAAAGAAATAACATAGGTGTACTTTTTTCAAGCAACAAATTACATTGTTAAATCATTATATTTCAATCAGATTACCCCCCTATTTACTAAAAAAAGAGGTGTACGGAACTAATCTTTTATCCACGTTTTTATATATTCCCGTGCAGAGAACGATGATTTTTCTAATCCTAATTTTGATTTAAGCATAAGTAATTTATGTTTTATCGATTCCTGCCTTATGCCATAGAAACGGGCCAAATCCTGATTCTTAAAATCCAGTTTCAGCAACATGCATAACTGGAACTCGTTTTCTTTTAGACCGGGAAAAGACTCTCTGAATGATGTCATGAAACCTGCAACTGTATCGTTAAGGAATAATTCAATTTCAAGCCAGTCATCACTGGTCAAATCGTTGATTTTCTTCTGTTTTTTAAATTTGTCTAAATCTTGCGCAAACTGCATCTTGGAAATTACATACTGCTTTAATATGGCTAATTGTTTTTCTGTATTTTCAAGTTGAATGCGGTGTTTCTCCGTATTGAGCTTATGTTGCATTTCCAATATTTCCTTTTGCTTTTGAGTGTTAACCTCCGCCAGTTCCCGCAGGTGTCTTTCCTGGGATAAAAGCATATCGGCCTCCTGTTTTTCTATTAATGACTTCTTTTTTGAAATCACGCGGTAGGAATGAAAACAGAAACCTATGCCTGCCACTACAAACAGCGACACAAGTATATATACAAAGAAACTGAATTTAGTGATGCTCAAATCTGTATCCAACCGGTTATTACGGTCGGACATTTCCAAATTATCTTTCCGGTAGCTCTGATTGTCAGTTTCACTGGACTGATATATGGTTTTTAGCACATATTGAGCAGAATCTGAATAGGATTCAAGATGATCAAAATCTCTCTTTCTCACGCATATTTTCAGGAGACCATTATAGGCATTATACTTAGTATAGTTACTTGAAGGATGATGAAGTAAACTCTTAAACAGATATTCTGCCTGAGCCAGAGAATCCACATCCAGAAAGCAGTAGGCCAGATAGGAATAACTGGCTGCCTCTTTTTTATCTGAGATGTCCCAAGCCAGTTTAGCGTAATAAAGAGCAGAATCCGGCATGGATACAGACCGGTACACCTTTGAGACTGAAGTATAGGTGTCTCCCAAAAGATCCTTATCATTCGATTCCTCAGATAATCGTAAAGCCTCTTTCAGATACAAAGAAGCGGAATCTGTTTTCCCCATATATCTATAACAGTCCTCTACACGCAAAATAAGGTATACTCTGTTTTTGATATTTGATGCCCCCAACTGCTCATATAAACGATAGGCTTCCCTGGCATAGTAGAGTCCCTCCTCCGGTTCATTATGGTAGATTTCCCAACTCAGTCTGTTTGAAGCCAGATACTGAGTATACCAATCATGTTGCTTGGCAGAGGAACGAATGGCCCTATGAAAACAATCTACCGCATGTTTGGAACTGTCCACCTGCTGGTAGTATAATCCCATATAGTAATTACACTTGGCAAACAGGGAATCATTGGGCTTATTCATAAAATAATCATAAGCCGTTCTCAATAGCGTATCCCTGTTGACATCCAGCCCACTTTTATCCTGCGCAATGGAATAATACAACGCAAACTGGGCTTTCTCTGTATCTGAAAATTTACGTCTGTCGGTTTGAGACAATATATGCATTGCACTGTCAGGAGCAATATTTAGCAGAGCATAAGCCCTCCCTAAATTGGGGTGTACGCCACCTGATGTACACGAATAAATCAGTATAGACAATAATGCTACTACAGAGGAATGAAAAAGTTTCTTCATAGTGTTTTCCTTAATCTTGTCTTTCCAATTGCAAAAGTAAGCAATACACCCTATATAAAGAAATATTTGAGGTGTACTTTTCATTCCACCATGAGTTTAATGCAATTATTTAAATCACTGCATTTTACAAAGCATACAACAGATATAGACAGGTGTACATTCCCTTATTTTTTTCATTTTGGCAATGCCGATTGCTAAGATAAAGAATACACCAGGAATCAGGAAGGACAAAAAATAGCAGTCACTTAAGTGACCACTATGTATATGGTTCAGTAAGCAATTCTATGACACGCCTTCAGCTGATTATCGCCTTGACGAGATAGAACAGGATAGGAATCAGTAAGGACGGTAACAGATTGACCGTCTTGCAATCCTTTATGCCCAAGATAGAGATTCCGGAGCTGACGATAAGCACACCACCCACAATGCTCAGCTCCACACGCATGGGCTCTGGCATTCCGTCACCGCAGAAATAGGCAATGGCATAGAACATTCCCTGCCAGCAAAACAAGATAGGAGCCGCAAGCAGCATAATCCATCCATAACTGGCTGCCAGCACAGCAGAGGTTACCAGGTCGAGTGTGGAATTTGTATATAAAAAGGTGTTGGCCGACTCACCAAATGCCCATCCCTGGCTGGGCGACAGGCAAGACAATACAGGGCCCACAATACTGAATGTACCGATGCAGTATAGCAGCACGCCGGTCATTAATCCCTGAAGGCCATTGTTCTCATTACCGTTACGGACATTGAGCTTGGCATTCATCCGGTCTATACGGCCAGCCAAATCCAACTTGGTGCCAATCAGGGTACCTATGGCTATGCTGAGGATAAACAGCACAGGATACTCGCTCTTTGCCATATTGGGTAAAGCGGCATTAATGCCCAGCACCAGACAGCAGAGGCCCAAACCGTCGAACAGGGCTTTCTTATATTTATCACCGATACCTGACCGGACTGTGGCACCAAATGCGCCTCCAATCAGAATGGTACATGTATTTACAATGGTTCCTAACATACTCTCTTATATTCTTTCGCAAAGATACAAAAAATCCTCGCCTCCCTGAGGGGGAAGCGAGGAAAATTTATGTCAAAAAGGACAAATGGTATTACATCATACCGCCCATGCCCATGCCTGGACCACCCATTGGCATTTCTGGCTTGTCTTCCTTCTTCTCTACAATGACACACTCGGTGGTCAGGAACATACCTGCAATACTTGCTGCATTCTCCAATGCCACACGGGTAACCTTAGCTGGGTCAACCACACCGGCAGCCAGCATGTTCTCGTACTTATCGGTACGGGCGTTGTAACCGAAGTCGTCCTTACCGGCACGAACAGCATTTACAACTACTGCACCTTCCTTACCGGCATTAGCTACAATCTGACGCAGAGGCTCCTCGATGGCACGCTTGATGATACCGATACCGGTGGTCTCATCCTGATTGTCACCCTGCAGGGTCTCCAATGCATCGATAGCACGGATGTAAGTAACACCACCACCAGGAACAATACCTTCCTCGATAGCTGCACGGGTAGCGCACAGTGCATCGTCTACACGGTCCTTCTTCTCCTTCATCTCTACCTCGGAAGCAGCACCTACATACAGAACAGCAACACCACCGCTCATCTTAGCCAGACGCTCCTGCAGCTTCTCCTTATCATAAGTAGAGTTAGAATTGTTCATCTCGGTACGGATCTGTGCGATACGCTCCTGAATCAGTTCAGGATCACCACCACCGTTTACGATAGTTGTATTCTCACGAGAAACAACAATCTTCTCTGCAGTACCCAGCATCTCCAGAGTAGCCTGCTCCAACTGGATGCCCTTCTCCTCTGATACTACGATACCACCGGTCAGGGTAGCGATATCCTCCAGCATAGCCTTACGACGGTCGCCGAAGCCTGGTGCCTTAACAGCACAGATCTTCAACTGCTGACGCAGACGGTTTACTACCAATGCGGTCAGAGCCTCTGAATCTACATCCTCAGCACAGATCAGCAATGGACGGCCGGTCTGCAAAGCTGGCTCCAGAATAGGAAGCATATCCTTCAGGTTGCTGATCTTCTTGTCGTACATCAGTACCATAGGGTTCTCCATAACGCACTCCATCTTCTCAGTATCGGTGATGAAGTATGGTGACAGGTAACCGCGGTCGAACTGCATACCCTCTACCACATCGATGGTGGTGTCAGTACCCTTAGCCTCCTCGATAGTGATTACACCATCCTTAGAAACCTTACGCATAGCGTCAGCAATCAGCTTACCGATCACTGGATCATTGTTTGCAGAGATGGTAGCAACCTGCTCAATCTTGTCATAGTCATCACCAACGGTCTCTGCCTGATTCTTGATGCTCTCAACAACCTTAGCAACGGCCTTGTCGATACCGCGCTTCAAATCCATTGGGTTAGCACCTGCGGTAACGTTCTTCAAACCTACACCTACGATAGCCTGTGCCAATACGGTAGCTGTGGTGGTACCATCACCGGCATCGTCACCGGTCTTGCTGGCTACACTCTTTACCAGCTGAGCACCGGTATTCTGGAATGCATCCTCCAACTCTACTTCCTTTGCTACAGTCACACCGTCCTTAGTGATGTGAGGTGCACCGAACTTCTTCTCGATAATTACGTTACGACCCTTAGGGCCCAGGGTTACCTTAACGGCATTAGCCAACTGGTCAACACCCTGCTTCAGCTGCTCACGAGCCTCAATATTGAATTTAATATCTTTTGCTGCCATGATTTTTTTGTTTTTTTATTCGCTTCGCTCAAGATTCTTCGCTTCGCTCAGAATGACAGAGGGGAAACTCAGAATGACAGAGGGGGAAGCTATTGTCAATTATCAATTGTAAATTGTCAATTTAACCTAAGATTGCTACAACGTCGCTCTGACGCATAATCAGATACTTAACACCCTCGTGCTCCAACTCGGTACCAGCGTACTTGCCGTACAATACCTGATCGCCTTCTTTCAGTACCATCTCTTCGTCCTTGGTGCCACCACCTACGGCAACAACCTCGCCACGCAGAGGCTTCTCCTGTGCTGAATCAGGAATGATGATACCGCTCTTTGTCTTCACTTCAGCTGGTGCAGGGAGTATCAGGACTCTATCTGCTAATGGTTTAATGCTCATAATTCTATTTTTATTTTTTAAGTTTTACTTTTTTCGAACAATAAATGTACACACGGTGTGCCAAACAGGAAACATGTCATGCCTGTCACCAAAAAAGTGACAAAATGGCAAGAAGAGCCCTTACTTTATCTTCTCAATCAGTTCCTCTGGGGTAACCAGCGACTGCTCACCGGTAATCATATTCTTCAGGTTGACTTTTCCTTCTGCCAGCTCGCTCTCGCCAACGATGGCCACAAACGGTACCTGCTTGGCATTGGCATAAGCCATCTGCTTCTTCATCTTGCTGCTATCCGGGCAAATCTCGGCATTGATGCCGGCATCGCGAACCTGCGAGAGCACCTTCATGCTGAAAGCAGCCTCAGCCTCACCGAAGTTGACAAACAGCAGACGGGTGGCATTTACGGCATCCTTTGGATACAGATCCAACTGGTTCAGCACATCGTAAATACGGTCGGCACCGAAGCTGATGCCCACACCGCTGACACCTGGCATACCGAACACACCGGTCAGGTTGTCGTAACGGCCACCACCACTGATGCTACCAATTTCCACATCCAGTGCCTTCACCTCGAAGATGGCACCGGTATAATAGTTCAAGCCACGGGCCAGAGTCAAATCCAGTTCCAGTTCATTCTGGGTACCGCCCAGATTCTCCAGTACATTCAGGATGTACTCACATTCCTCAATACCCTTCAAACCGGTCTCGGTTCCAGCCAATACCTGCTTCAGGGTGGCCAGTTTCTCGGCATTGGTTCCCTGCAGCATGATGACTGGCTGCAATTTCTCGATAGCCTCGGCAGGAATGCCCTTCTCCTCCAATTCCTTGTTGACATTCTCCAAACCAATCTTATCCAGTTTGTCGATAGCCACGGTAATGTCTACAATCTTGTCTGCCTCGCCAATCATCTCAGCCAGGCCGCTCAAGATCTTTCGGTTGTTCATCTTAATGCACACACGAACGCCAAACTTGCGGAACACGCGATCGATCATCTGAATCAGTTCCACCTCATTCAGCAGGGAGTCACTGCCCACCACATCAGCATCACACTGATAGAACTCGCGGTAACGGCCCTTCTGAGGACGGTCGGCACGCCATACTGGCTGAATCTGGAAACGCTTGAACGGGAAAGCTATCTCCTCACGGTGCATCACCACGTAACGGGCAAACGGTACGGTCAGGTCGTAACGCAAGCCCTTCTCGCAGAACTTGCTGGCCAACTTTGCAGCGTTACGGCTCAACAGTTCCTCGTCGGTCAAGCCCTTGAAATAGTCGCCACTGTTCTGAATCTTGAACAGCAGCTTATCGCCCTCGTCACCATACTTGCCCATCAGGGTAGACAGGTTTTCCATGCTAGGGGTCTCAATCTGCTGGAAACCGAACAGGTAGAACACTTCACGGATGGTATTGAAAATATAATTACGCTTGGCCATCTCTACCGGAGAGAAGTCGCGTGTACCTTTAGGTATGCTAGGTTTTGCCATAATTCGTTATTTGAAAATTAGAATAGGAATCGTATTACATCATTCAGGTTTGCCCAAATCATCAGCAGGAACAGGATACCCATACCGAACATCTGAGCATACTCCATAAATTTATCGTTAGGTTTGCGGCGGGTAATGACCTCCCACAGCAGGAACAGCACATGACCGCCATCCAATGCCGGAATAGGCAGGATGTTCATGAATGCCAGAATAATACTCAGCAAGGCTGTCATGTTCCAGAATGCATGCCAATCCCAAGATGCAGGGAAGATGCTTCCGATGGTGGCAAAACCACCCACACTCTTGGCTCCCTTCTTGGTGAACACATACTTCATGTCGCTGACATAGCCGCTCAGCACATTCCATCCATAGGCAATACCGGCAGGGAAGGCTTCGAAGAAACCATATTCCAACTTAACGGTCTCGTACTCCGGCAGTTTAGCGGTAAAGCCTATCTTAAACTCAGGAGTCATGACCAACTGCAGGGTATCGCACTCCGATGCACGCTCCACTACCATGGTGGCATGACGCAACTTTAAGCTGTCTTCGGCAGTAGCCTCCAGGGTCTGGTCATTGATGCGGGCAATCTCATTCATGAACTCATTATAGTTGCCAATGGCATGTCCGTTGAAAGCCACAATCTTATCACCAGCCTTCAAGCCAGCCTCGGCACCAGGCATGCCTGCCACAACGCTATCCACCACGTTTGGAATCTGCATTTCCATAAACTGAGGAACCTCGTTGATCATATCCAACAGGCTCAGTTCCTCGGGCATATCAATAGTGACGTCCTTGCCATCGCGCTTTACGGTCACGGTCTTGGCATCGGCAATGGTGCGGAACACGTCACCCGTCTTACGGGCAGTAATCTCGCCCTTTTCGGTAGCCAGCAAAATATCGCCATTCTTGAAACCAATCTCCTGAGCACGTTCGTTGAAGCTCATACCCTGGGTATAGCTCTGAACAGGCACGTAGCTGTCACCCCAGGTGTACAGCACCATAGAATAGATGAACAGGGCCAGCACAAAGTTGACCAATACACCGCCCACCATAATCAGCAGGCGCTGCCAAGCCGGTTTAGCACGGAACTCCCAAGGCTGTTCCGGCTGTGCCATCTGCTCGGTATCCATAGACTCGTCAATCATACCGGCAATCTTCACATAGCCACCCAAAGGAATCCAACCTAAACCATACTCTGTACCGGAATAAGGTTCCTCACCTTTCTCGTTCTTCTCGGGAATGGGGCGATTAAACAGTTTACGCACCCAACGGTCCTTGGTGCTTATGATATGAAACCAAGGATCAAAAAAGCAATAGAATTTCTCTACACGAACGCCAAACAGCTTGGAGAAGAAGAAATGTCCTCCCTCATGCAGCACCACCAGAAGAGACAGTGCCAATATCATCTGTAAGGCCTTTATCAAAAATACTTCCATCTATATTGTATTATTTTATATCAAACTTTCTGCCACACGGCGTGCCTCGGCATCGGTTGCCAGATAATCCTCGTAAGTAGGTTTCTGAATGAAAGCAACCTTAGTCATGGTCTCTTCAATAATCTCGGCCATGCGCAAGAAGGCCACACGGTCCTCCAGGAAGGCACGGTTCACGATTTCATTGGCCGCATTGACAATGCAGGACATGTTACCTCCACGTTTCAGCGATTCAAAAGCCAATGCCAGGCAACGGAAACGGTTGGTGTCGGGCTTTTCAAAGGTCAGATTGCCGATGCTGAACAAGTCACAACGGTCAAACGATGCCTTCAGGCGCTTAGGATAGCTGAATGCGTACTGGATAGGCAAACGCATATCAGGTACACCCAACTGAGCCTTGATAGCACCATCCTGGAACTGCACAGCACTGTGAATCACCGACTGCGGATGAACCACCACCTCAATCTGTTCCGGACGAACGCCAAACAGCCATTTGGCCTCAATCACCTCAAATCCCTTGTTCATCAGAGTTGCCGAATCAATCGTAATCTTTGCACCCATATCCCAATTCGGATGCTTCAGGGCCTGAGTCTTGGTGACATGAGCCAGCTGCTCCAGGGTACAGGTACGGAACGGTCCACCGGATGCGGTAAGCAGAATCTTCTCTATCGGATTCTGGTCCTCACCTGCCAGACACTGGAAGATAGCAGAATGCTCGGAATCCACAGGCAGGATAGGCACTCTGTACTCTTGCGCCAGGGCATTAATCAGTTCACCGGCTACCACCAGTGTCTCCTTGTTAGCCAAAGCTATTGCCTTTCCGGCACGGATGGCACTTATTGTTGGAGGTAAACCTGCAAATCCCACCATAGCGGTCAGCACGATGTCGATAGGCCCCGCCTCTACCACCTGGCACAAAGCATCGGCACCGGCATACACCTTGATTGGCAGATCAGCCAAAGCCTCCTTCAACTGCTGATATTTAGCAGGATTTGCAATCACAACCACTTCTGGGTGAAAACGGCGGGCCTGTTCTGCCAGCAACTCTACACGGTTATTGGCTGTCAACGCATAAACCTCATAAAGCTCATGCTGTTCCTCTATAACCTGCAAGGCCTGGGTACCAATGGAACCGGTCGACCCTAATATTGCAATTTGTTTCTTCATGTCAGTTCGTTTCTTTGTTCTGTTCTTGCGCATGGACCTGCTCACGCAATCTAATCTCTTCGTCCGAAGCCTTCATCAGCTCCACTTTCTGATGCTTCAAAGCCGTCAAATCCAATGCTGTGGTATCGAAAGGAATATCGCCAGTCATCACCTGCTGCAAGTTCTCCCAATAGAGATCCTGCTGACGGACCCGTACAGCCAATGAATCAATCTGCCGGGTACACTGCATCAACTGCTCGTGATGCAACTGGGCGGCAGCCTCGTTCTGGTTCTTCATGATGGAATACACCAGTCCTATTCCCAAACAGAAAGGAACAAGCACCAAGAGAACCAGCCACAGCATCATCTTGCCCGGCGTAACGGCCATGCCCCAGATATTTTCACCCTGGGCCTCGTCATACAACCAAAGGCGATACGATTTTCTATCCCTTCTTGCCATATCTTATAAATCCAATAATCCCTCGGGCAAGTGCACGGTCAGCAGCCTTGCCTTACGGTCCAAGTCCACAATAAACTCTTCCTGAGCAGGAATAAGCAGAGATCCACGAGGGCCGTCCAATTCGAACAACGTGTTGATGGTTTGTGTATCTACGTGAACTATCTCACCTAAATCACCCTCAACCTCGTCCTTTACCTTCATGCCTACGAAATGATTCCAAGTCAGTTCCCCGCCATCGGCCTGCTCAGCCAAGTCCAAGGGGAAGTAGACTTCAATACCCTGCAGCCGGGCGGCTGCTGCCGCATCATCTATCCGCTCAAACTTGATCAAGGCCGATGTGTCGGACTTAAAACGGTATTCCTCCATGAAAAAAGGAACCAGGATTCCATCTATCTTGCAAATCAGATAATCGCACTCCACCCTATCGAAAACATCGTCAGTGAACTGCAGCACCACCTCGCCCGACACGCCATGCGTCTTGGTCAACGTGCCAATACGTATTACCTCGTTGTCTCTAATCATATCTGTACGCGGGAAATATGAGCGCCCAAGGCTCTCAAACGGTTCTCGATGTTCTGGTAGCCACGGTCAATCTGCTCGATATTGCTGATACGGCTAACGCCCTCAGCGCTCAATGCCGCAATAAGCAATGCAATACCGGCACGGATATCAGGAGAGGCCATGCGGCGGCCACGCAACTGATGGTTACGGTCGTGACCGATAACCACGGCACGATGCGGATCACAAAGGATAATCTGCGCGCCCATATCGATCAACTTGTCCACAAAGAACAATCGGCTCTCGAACATTTTCTGATGGAACAGCACGCTACCCTTTGCCTGAGTAGCCACAACCAGCATCACACTCAAGAGGTCAGGAGTCAGTCCCGGCCATGGCGCATCAGCCAGTGTCATAATGGTTCCGTCAATAAACGAATCTATCTGATAGTGTTCCTGCACAGGAATAAAAATATCATCTCCACGCATCTCCATCTGTATACCCAAACGGCGGAATGCATCCGGAATAATGCCCAAGCGCTCAATACCGGCACCCTTGATGGTGATCTCGCTGGCTGTCATAGCTGCCATGCCGATGAAGCTGCCCACCTCGATCATATCCGGAAGCAAGCGATGCTCACAACCGTGAAGGCTCTCCACGCCCTCAATGGTCAGCAGGTTCGATGCAATGCCACTGATGCGGGCACCCATGTTATTGAGCATGGTGCAAAGTTGCTGAATATAGGGCTCGCAAGCCGCATTATAAATGGTAGTAGTACCCTTGGCCAGAACGGCAGCCATAACGATATTGGCAGTACCGGTCACGGAAGCCTCATCCAACAGCATATAAGTGCCTTGCAGCTCAGGGGCTGAGATTTCATAATATTCCTGGTTATTGTCGAAAAGGAACTTGGCCCCCAGTTTCTGGAAACCCAGAAAATGAGTATCCAAACGGCGACGACCAATCTTATCACCACCAGGCTTAGACACCAGCGCACGGCCAAACCGGGCCAATATCGGACCAAGCATAAGCACTGAGCCACGCAAAGAAGAGCATTTCTTCAGGAACGCATCACTCTGCATGTAATTCAGATCCACCTCATCGGCCTGGAATGTATAGGTATCCGGAGCATTCTGGGTAACCTTCACCTGAATCTCGCGCAACAGCTGAATCTGGTTGTTCACATCCAGAATATCCGGAATATTGCTGATCGTTACAGGTTCAGAGGTGAGCAATGTAGCGCTGATTACCTCCAAAGCCTCATTCTTTGCACCCTGAGGAACAATTTCTCCGTGCAGTTTATAACCGCCTTCAATAATAAATGATGCCATAACGAACGGGTTACTTCTTTTTCTTCTTAGCGTTTGCCTTCTTAGCTGGATGAGCAGCCTTATCCACCACATCAGCCATCATCAGAAGATCACCCTCAACGGTTCCACCCGTCAGATTTTTCAGGTCATCCAGAATCTTCTGGTCACTGGCAGTATTGGTATTCCATTGAGCCATGCTGCGCTTCATCTGCTGAAGCGTCTGGGCCACCAGCTCCTGTTTCTCATCGCCCTCAGGATATTCCGGCAGTTTAGAAATCAAGCGCTCCAGCAACTTTCCGTAGTGTCTGTATCTAATCACCTCGGTGTCGTAAGGCAGCGGTTCCGGCTTCTCCTCCGAACGGGGAACTATCTCATAAGGGAAGTCAACATCCAGTTTATAGTCAGCCATTAACGCCAAGTGATCCCACAACTTATGGCGGAAGTCCTCAACACCCTTCTGCTGAGGGAACATGCCCTCCATAATCTGCACAATAGTCTCTGCACACAATTGGCGTTCATCCCTATCCTCAATAGTCAGGCAATGATCCACCATATTCTGCACGCTACGGCCATACTCAGGTAATGGAAGCGCTCGGCGCTTGGTATTGTAATCGTTCATTTTAAAGTAAATTTTTAGGTTTTGATGCCACAAACTCCTTCAAGTAAAATGGCTCGAAATAGGCCACATCCTCAAACTGCCCGTTCATCAACTGGCGCTCTGCCAATGGGAACATCCACTTGGCCAAAGGATGAATATCGTCCAGGAAATGGGCATTTGGATGAATAATCTTAGCCTTGCATTTTGCAGCGCCATTGCCAAAGAAATAGACGGGATGCTTTTCCAGATATTCCAAATAAGAATTTTCGTCCACAATATCAGCCTGTACCGGACGTACGTCTCTCAATGCACGGTCATAGACAGCGGCATAGACCTCCATTCGTCTGGCATCAATCATCGGGCACAGCAATGCGTCTTCCGGCAGGATGTCACGCAGCAAGATTGGCACACACATTACCTTGAGCGTAGGAACCGACAGTAATTTCAGATCCATACCATAGCATACACCCTTGGCCGTTGAAACACCGATACGGAGTCCCGTATATGAACCGGGGCCACAGCTAACAGCAACGGCATCCAATGGAATAGCATGGCTATTGGCAAAAGAAAGTGCCTCATCAACAAAAACGCCCAACGTCACGGCATGAGAAGGTCCCTGCATGTCTTCTTTAGAAAAAATACAGTGTCCATCCTCGCTCAAAGCGACAGAACACACCTCCGTTGAGGTCTCAATATGTAATATACACGACATAGATTTCTATAATACACAAATTTGCTTTGCAAAATTACTACATTCTACCAAAAAAGCAGTAATTTTGCAGTGAAATTTCCGATTTATTATGATACAATCAATGACTGGATATGGCAAATCGACAGTTGTCTTTGCCAAGAAGAAGATAAATATTGAAATAAAATCACTTAACAGCAAGGCTTTGGATCTTCAAACCCGTATTGCTCCACTCTATAGGGAGAAGGAAATGGAAATCCGCCAAATGATTGCAGCCTCCTTGGAGCGCGGCAAAGTGGATTTCTCTCTGTGGGTTGAAAAAGATGAGAGTCAATTGGCAAGCCCAATTAACGGAGCCATTCTGGAGGACTATTATAACCAGATTCTGACACTTTCCAAAGAGAAGAACATTCCCCTTCCACAAGACTGGTTCTACACCCTGCTGCGCATGCCTGACGTGATGACCAAGGTAGAGGTAGAGGAACTGAACGATGAGGAATGGGCTGCTGTCCATTCAGGCATAGAGAATGCAATCCAGCAACTTGTAGATTTCCGCAAGCAGGAAGGCGAAGCCCTATACAAGAAGTTCTCTGAGAACATTGATAAAATAGAAGCCCTGCTGAAGAGCATTGAGCCATACGAGCAGAGCCGCGTGGCAAAAATCCGCGAGCGTATTGTAGAAGCATTGGAAAAGACCATCAACGTGGATTATGACAAGAACCGTCTGGAACAGGAATTGATCTACTATATTGAAAAGTTGGATATCAACGAGGAGAAGCAACGCCTGACCAATCATTTGAATTACTTCCGCGAGACCATGGGGGGGGGGCGGGGGCAGGGCAAGAAGGTCGGTTTCATGGGGGAGGGGGTGGGACGCGAGATCAACACCGCAGGAAGCAAGAGTAATCAGGCAGAGATGCAGAACATTGTGGTTATGATGAAGGATGAGTTGGAACAGATTAAAGAACAAGTCTTGAATGTCATGTAATATGGGAAAAGGAAAACTGATCATCTTCTCTGCCCCATCTGGTTCCGGCAAGTCGACCATCATTAACTATCTGATGCAACAACCAGAGTTGCACATGCATTTCTCTATTTCTGCCACCAGTCGCGCCCCACGCGGTACTGAGCAAAATGGTGTTGAGTATTTCTTCCTTACCCCTGAGGAGTTCCGCAACAGAATTGCAAACAACGAATTTGTTGAGTTCGAGGAAGTATATACCGACAAATTTTACGGTACATTAAAGTCACAGGTAGAACGTCAGTTGGAAGAAGGTGAGAATGTTGTGTTTGACGTTGACGTAAAAGGCGGATGCAACATTAAGAAATTCTACGGTGACCGTGCGCTGTCCCTGTTCATCATGCCACCGAGTGTTGAGGAACTGCGCCGACGCCTGGAAGGCAGAGGCACCGATGCACCGGATGTTATCCAGAGCCGTCTGGACAAAGCTGAGTATGAAATGACTTTTGCCCCACAGTTCGATAAGATTGTGGTTAACGATGATTTGGAGACTGCCAAGTCTGAAGCGCTGCAACTGATAAAAGATTTCCTAAAGTGAAACGAATCGGTCTATTCGGAGGATCATTTAACCCTATTCACCTGGGCCACCTGGCCTTGGCCAAGGCTATCTGTGACTCAGAAATGTTAGACGAACTTTGGTTTATGGTCAGTCCCCAAAACCCATTCAAAGTGAACATGACACTCTTGGATGACAACAAGCGGCTGGAAATGGTAAAACTGGCAGTGGAAGGGAATGACAAGCTGGTCGCCTGTGATTTTGAATTCGAAATGCCACGTCCTTCTTATACTTATCATACCCTAAACGCTCTACGGAAAGTATACCCTGACTGCCAGTTTGAGCTTATTATCGGAGCGGACAACTGGTTCAAGTTTACTCATTGGTACAAGCATGAGGAAATAGCCGCCCAAACCCCTATCATCATTTATCCTCGCACGGGATTTTCCATTGATGAGACCACTTTACCCCAAAGCACAAAACTGGTAGAAGCTCCCCTGTTTCCTTTCAGTTCCACAGATGTACGTGAAGCGATAAGCAAGGGAGAAGATGCATCCAATCTAGTTCCTGAGCCGGTTTGGGATTTAATCAAGAAAGAGCATTTATATGGATACAACAGTTAAGACAAACTCAATAAAGGCATGGATACTGGCCGCCCGCCCCAAAACGCTTAGCGGTGCCGCAGTACCTGTAATCGTAGGATTAGCATTAGCATTCAGTGACATCCTGACAGATGGCAACTATCCATTAACCTGGAGCTACAATGGCATTCCTGCCATACTGTGCCTGTTGTTTGCCTTCCTGATGCAAATAGATGCCAACTTCATCAATGATTTCTTTGACTGTCTGAAAGGTACGGACAGAGAAGACCGACTGGGCCCTAAAAGAGCCTGTGCAGAAGGCTGGATAACCATGGAAGCCATGAAACACGGCATTGCTGCTACCACCGTGGCCAGTTGCGCGGTAGGTCTGCCGCTCATTCTGTTTGGTGGATTGCACATGGTTTGGATAGGGTTGGCTTGTGTCTTCTTTGCTTTCCTCTACACCACCAAACTTTCATATTTGGGATTAGGAGATCTGTTGGTTCTGGTGTTCTTCGGGATTGTTCCTGTAGGAGCCACTTACTTTGTACAGCTCTACCCACGTACATTTACGACAGAAGCTTATGCCATTACCTGGCCCGCCATCCTAGCGGGATTTATTGTCGGAATGGTAACAGACAATTTACTCATTGTCAACAATTTTAGAGACAGAGAGCAAGACAAAATCAGTGGGAAGAACACGTTGATTGTCAGAATGGGAGCCACATGGGGACAACGCTTGTATCTGGCTATTGGCATTCTGGCCGTACTGCTCTGTATCCCCTTTGTTTTCTGCAACCACTGGCTGGCAGCTTTACTTCCAGTCCTATACCTCATCCCCCATTTCATGACATGGAGAAAAATGGTACGCATATGGGAGGGACGCGAATTAAATGCCGTTTTAGGGGCAACAGCACGAAACATCCTTATTTTTGGTATCCTGCTGTCTATCGGATTATTCTTTTAATCCTTTTGAATGAGAGCGACTGCGTAGGCCGAAATACCTTCTTCGCGTCCCGTAAATCCTAATTTTTCTGTGGTTGTTGCCTTAATGCTGACATCCTCAGGATCTATGCCCATCACATCAGCCAAACATGCTATGATTTCCGGGATACGGGCTTTCATTTTGGGACGTTCTGCACAAACCGTTGCATCAATATTGCCAATCGTATATCCCTTGGTAGCGATAAGTTCAACGATCTTTTTCAAAAGAATCTTGCTGTCGATATTTTCAAACTCATTTCCCTTTGTATCCGGGAAGTGATAGCCAATGTCACGCATGTTTGCCGCACCTAACAAGGCATCACAAATAGCATGAATCAGCACATCAGCATCACTGTGTCCCTTTAGGCCCAGTGAATGCTCAAACTTAATGCCGCCCAACCATAACTCACGGTTTTCAACCAACTGATGGACATCATAGCCCATTCCAACACGTATCTTCATCACCACACGAATTAACGAACATAAAAATCCAACACTTTCTGACCTTCCAGGTAGCCCTCCAAATGCTGGTCGGGATGCACAGGACCAACGCCGACAGGAGTACCGGTAAAGATCAAATCACCGATTTTCAAGGTCATGAACTGACTGACATAAGAAACAATCTCATCCACCTTGAAAAGCATATCTGCCGTATGGCCCTTTTGTACAGTCTGGCCGTCCAAATCCATGCTGAAATGTAAATTCTGGATGTCTGGCAACTGCTCCAAGCTTACGAAATCACCAATAGTAGCCGAACCGTCAAATCCCTTACTGATAAACCAAGGATTAGCCTTGCCACGTGCCTCGCGTTGCATGTCACGGGCGGTAAAGTCTATACCAACTGTAACGGCATCGTAATAACGATGGGCAAAACGTTGTGGTATGGTCTTACCCAAACGGCAAATACGGACTACGAGCTCGGTCTCGTAATCAACACGACCCATAAAATCGGGAATAAACATAGGCTTGCCATCCTTCAGCAAAGCAGAATCCGGCTTCAAAAAGATGACAGGTTCCTTGTTCTCTATTTTCTCATCACCGTGCAACTCCTTGGTATGCTCGGCATAATTCATTCCGACAGCTAGAATTTTCATGCTATGAATAAAAAAAGGGGAAGACAGAACCTTCCCCTTTTTCAAATTATAATAAGTAATTACTCAGCGCGTAAAGTGAAACGCTTGAAGCCAACTACGGCTAATTCCTTATCTACAGACTTCAGGTACTCAGCAACAGTCATCTTCTGATCGCCAACCTCAACCTCCTGGCTTACCAAGCAGCTCTCCTTGAAGAACTTAGCCATACGGCCCTTAGCGATGTTCTGAATCATCTGCTCTGGCAAGTTTGCAGCCTTCTCAGCAGAAACAGTTGCGATAATCTCCTTAGCCTTAGCTACATCCTCAGCAGTAATCCAGCCCTTACCCATGTTGCTCTCCATGTGATCCTCAGAGTCAACGTGTGCAGGATTGATACCAGCCTTCTTCAAAGCAGCCTCAACAGCCTTGCGAACCTGCTCCTCCTTGGTCTTCTCAATAGCAACCTTCAGCTCGGTATCCTTTACCTCCTGTGGAACAGCAGCCTCATCCAATGCAACAGGAGCAGTCTCAGCAACCTTCAAAGTCAGCTCGTGACCAACCTCAGCGTTGTCCTTGTTCAACTGAACCATGGTGCACAGGAAGTTCTTATTCTGATGATTGTAGGTAGAGATGTTCTCACCCTCCAACCAGTTGTAGCCATCCAGCTCCATCTTCTCACCGGTGATACCTGAACGGTCAGTTACAGCACCAGCGATAGTAGTGTTACCCATTGGCAAAGCCAACACCTCGTCCAAAGACTTGCACTTATTTGCTACAGCAGCATCCAGGATAGCCTGAGCCAAAGCAACAAAATCAGCATTCTTTGCTACGAAATCAGTCTCACACTTCAAAGCGATGATAGCACCGAAGCCGTTTTCAGCCTTAGCCAAAACACAACCTTCAGCAGCTGAACGATCTGAACGCTTAGCAGCAACAGCCTGACCCTTCTTGCGAATGATCTCCATTGCAGCTTCCATGTTGCCGTCAGTTTCAGCCAAAGCCTTCTTGCAATCGCCCAAACCTGCGCCAGTCATCTCGCGCAGCTTCTTAATATCATTAATAGATACAGCCATTGTTTTTAATACAAATGTAGGTTATTAAATATTAAGCCTCAGCCTCTTCAGCCTTCTCAGCACGAGCCTTTGAAGCACCCTTCTTTACAGGCTTCTTTGCAGGAGCCTCACCTGCTGCCTCTACGTCAACCTTCTCAGCCTTACGCTCCTCGAAGCCCTCAGCCATAGCTGCGCAGCAAGCATCCAAGATAACCTCTACAGACTTTGTAGCATCATCGTTAGCAGGAATAACGAAGTCAACATTGTTAGGGTTAGAGTTGGTATCAACAATACCGAACACTGGAATACCCAAACGGTTAGCCTCAGCAACTGCAATATGCTCCTTCATAACATCTACAACGAACAATGCAGATGGCAGACGGGTCAGGTCAGCGATAGAACCCAAGTTCTTCTCCAACTTAGCACGCTGACGAGAAATCTGCAGAATCTCACGCTTTGACAGGTTAGAATAAGTTCCATCCTGAGTCAGCTTATCAATAGTAGCCATTTTCTTAACAGCCTTACGGATGGTTGGGAAGTTGGTCAACATACCACCTGGCCAACGCTCAATAACATAAGGCATGTTTACAGACGCTGCCTTCTCAGCAACAACGTCCTTTGCCTGTTTTTTAGTAGCAACAAAAAGAACCTTCTTGCCAGACTTAACGATCTGCTTCAAAGCCTCAGCAGCCTCGTCAACCTTAGCAACAGTCTTGTGGAGGTCGATGATATGAATACCATTGCGCTCCATGAAAATATAAGGAGCCATTGCTGGGTTCCACTTTCTCTTCAAGTGACCGAAGTGGCAGCCTGCCTCCAATAAAGTATCAAAATTTGTTCTAGACATAATTTTAGTTTTTTAATTCGTTTACTTTCTTTTTTGATAAAATGTTTTATCCAGCCCCCAGGTAGCCCGCTTCTACAGCGAAGTCCCACGGGTTTAGATGCTAAACAGAATTCGCAGTAACCAGCGTAGAATACGATTAACGCTTGCTGAACTGGAATCTGCGACGTGCCTTTGGACGACCTGGCTTCTTACGCTCAACCTCACGAGGATCGCGAGTTACGAAACCTTCAGCACGAAGTGCCTTCTTGTCATCTGCATTGATCTTTACCAATGCACGAGCGATAGCCAAGCGCAAAGCCTGAGACTGACCGGTGAAACCACCGCCTACCAGGTTTACCTTGATATCATATTTCTCAGCCACGTTCAACAGGTTCAATGGCTGCTTAACAACGTACTGCAGGATAGATGATGGAAAGTACTCTGCAAGGTCACGCTTGTTGATAGTAATCTTTCCTGTACCCTCGCTGACGTATACGCGAGCTACGGCGCTCTTACGTCTGCCTAATGCATTAATTACTTCCATTTCTATTACTTATAAAGGTTAATATCAATTGCCTTAGGACTCTGTGCCTGCTGATTGTGCTCTGCACCTGCATATACATACAGATTGCTCAGCTGCTTTGCACCCAGCTTGTTCTTTGGCAACATGCCCTTAACTACTCTCTTCAACAGCTTATCAGCACCGTTTGGCTTAGCCAGGATGCCAGCAGGAGTCAACTCCTTCTGACCACCAGGATAACCTGAGAAAGTGATGTAAATGCGATCAGTCATCTTCTTACCGGTAAGGCGAATCTTATCAGCATTGATAATGATAACGTTGTCGCCACAGTCTGCGTTTGGAGTAAAGTTTGGTTTATACTTACCACGCAGCAATTTCGCAACCTTTGTACCCAGGCGACCCAACACCTGATCGGTAGCATCAACTACAACCCATTCCTTGGTTGCAGTTTCCTTGTTGACAGAAATGGTCTTGTAACTTAAAGTATCCACTCTTTTAAAACTTTTAATAATGTTACTAAAAAACTTTGCTCAATTTGCATGGCTAACTAACCCCGGCCAAGAGCTTTAACATGCTAAAACTGAGCCTATTATCACTAATTTGATAATAATCGGCTTGCAAAGATACGCTTTTTCTGTTTTTCGGCAAAGATTTTCATCAAAAACTTTCAATTTCATCAAATTATTAGGTCGCGTGTGTTTTTTTACTATCTTTGCATTATTAAAATGCTGGATATGAAAACTGAAGATACGAACACACCTTTCAAGAATGGGATTTATAGGGATGACAGGCTTGTCCTGGCTTCAAATCCTGAATACCTGACCTCGTTGGGACACCCATTTATCATGCGTTTCGTTTACTGCCGGACAGGCAGTGTTACCATTCATTACAAGGGGAACGACATCAGCCTTACCTCTAATGAGATGATGTTTTTACCTCAAATTAATGAAGGAGGGGATTTATCCATTATTATTGGAGAAGGGTATAGCGGTGGTGCATTTGCCTGTACAGGGGCTCTGGTAAAACAAGCTTTCCAATTCAACACCACGATGAGGAACATCGGCATCTATCTGCATACACACCCTGTAATACATTGGCAGATAGACAGCGATTTCTCTACGACTTTACGTGATTTGTTCATTTACGCCATAAAAGCAAACGAAGCCATCTTTAAGGAAGAGATGGTTCGTTCACTGTTTCTATTCATCCTATACACTATCGTAAGCCGGATTGCCGAAAAGGCAGACCACGCTCACGAAGAGCTGTTGAACCGCGGAGAGGTTCTTTTCATGAAATTCCTCGGTTTGCTGAACCAGAACTACAAATCAGAGCGAGAAGTGGCATATTATGCCAACAAACTGCACCTGTCACCAAAATATCTTTCTGCAATCTGCAAGGAACAGTCAGGCAAGAGTGCAT
Source organism: Bacteroidaceae bacterium (assembly GCA_024401115.1). Classification (GTDB taxonomy): domain Bacteria; phylum Bacteroidota; class Bacteroidia; order Bacteroidales; family Bacteroidaceae; genus Minthousia. Next base: position 20,800 of record JAKSLP010000024.1, read on the forward strand.
CCATTTGGATTAACGAAGCCGTCATTGAGGAAATTAGGTATCAGCTTCTGCACAGCGATTTGAGCGTTAAGGAAATTTGCGTTATGATGAATTTCCCAAACATCTCCTTTTTCGGCAGATATGTCAAGAAACATTTGGGATATTCACCACAAGCTTACCGCAAGTTAGCAAATGTAGGTACGGGACTTAATCTTTAGGCATCAGTACAACACCGGTTTTCTTCTTTCCATCCATCATAATTGTGATAGGACTGTCAAAGTGAACATGACGGAGGAATTGCGTCTCTTCTACTGCCGGCAGACTATCCAGATATTCTTGGTTGTAAATGCCATCATTCCGATAGGCATTGATGGTAAAGTAACCTACACCAAAAGAAGTCAGGTTTTGGAAGAAATGGGTGCCTTGACTCGGATCGACCCGATAGTTTGTCAATCCTGCTTCAACAATAACCTTGGCTGCACTGATATGCGGCCACTTTACAGGGATGCCCAAATAAGGGTCACTACTGCCCCATCTGCCAGGACCGACAAGCACATAATTCCTTTCCTCAGCCAGGAACTTGCGATTCATCCGTTCTACCTCGTCGGCAATTTGAGGATTCGTATACTGCTGATATCCGTCGGTCTTAACATAAACAATGTCCTGAACAGTGTTTACAATACCATTTCCCAATGAGTTCTCACTTCTCAAGATGAGTTCTTCCGGTTGGAAAGCCATCAAATCCTCGGTAATTTCCTGATCTGCATCTACTATCGGTCGGATTTGCAACAGATAGAATGTGCCACCACACTGGCCATCATCGTCCAAATTAACAGCAAATTCGATTTCTACAGGGCGGCGCATTTCACCCTGGCCATACTTCAATGCCAATTTTAAGATCTCAGGTAAGGGGAACATGTCATATTTGAGCACACCCGCAAAAGTAATCACCTTTCGGCCGCCTTCGTAAATGCCATCCCGGATAACCATATCCTCAAAGTCGTAGGTACTAGCCAATGCCGTCAGGACACCGGCCTTTTCCGCCTCACGAACGCGAAGTCTCTTCAAGTTAAAGCCATCATCCACTTGGAAATTCGAGGTTTCCTGATTGACATTCAAATTCAATGCAAGGAATTGGGTTTGTGTTTCACGAAGCGCCATCTCGGTCTCACTCGTCTGAAGCACCTTATCAGGATGATATGGACTTACACGCAAAGTCAATCCTCCATCTACAATATACTTACCTAATCCTAAAGCCAAATTGACAATACCTTCCTCTGAACGCTCTTCACCCAATGGATAATTGTTCGTACTTCTAGCAACACCGGAAATATGCGGATAGAAATAATCCCCATGAACCTGACCCACAACTTCCTGCAGGACCACAGCCATCTTCTCCTGGTCAATCACATTCCGTGTAGCAGTCATATAAGCCTTGCTGTCACGATAATAGACAGAAGCATAAACGCCCTTGATGGCCTTACTCAGCAATCCAAGCATTTCCTGCTTATCATCGAGATAAGGAATCATATAAGTAGAGTAAACTCCGGCAAAAGGCTGGTAGTGAGAGTCTTCCAGCAAGCTGGAAGAACGTATGGCAATAGGTGCCTGCACAACATTAACGAAAGCCAGGCAGTCCTCTCTCAAGCGTTCTGGCAGTTCTGCCTGGATGAAACGCTTAAGGATTACATCATCATCCACATTGCTCAGAGCCAGATCATACAAACGGTTTGTTTCCATAAATTCATCGAAGATGTCAGTACAGAGCACAACCGTTTTCGGAATCACCACATCCACATTGTCAAAGGAATCAAATTCTTCATGGCGCTTCAGTATCTGGTCTATAAAAGCCAAGCCACGTCCCTTGCCACCTAAAGAACCTTCACCTATTCGTGCAAAATTGGAGTATCGGTCAAATCGTTCGCGTAAAAAGACGGCCACAACACCCTGGTTCTTCATACGACGGTACTGAACAATCGCATTGAAAATAATCTCGCGATGGGAGTCCAGGTCCTTATTTTCACGCCATGAGATTTGTTTCAAGAACTCAGCCAGTGAAAACATAGCGCGAGAACAAAGCCAACGGGAAATATGATTACGGGTAATACGATGCAACAAGGAGTTGGCAGGGATAGTAAAAATATTATCCTGTAAATCACGCAGATTATGTACCCTTACCAATTCCTCATTAGTCTGAGGGTTAATGAACACCAAATCACCAAAACCGAAATCATTGTCAACAACCTTTCTCAATTCCAGGTCCATAGTCTTGGAATTCTTATCAATAAAGGTCGCACCACACAAACGGGCCATCTCTGCATTTTCAGTCTCACTACTCTGAAGGACCAAAGGAACAAATTCATCCTTGGCACGAATAGCAGCTAACAATCTTAGTCCAGCCTGAGGATCTTCCACTCCTTGGCGGGGATAACGTGCATCGGATATAACACCCATAATGTGGTCAGGATGCTTCAAGTACAAAGCTTCTGCTTCTTCGTAAGAACGAGCAAGAACGATTTTTGGTCGGCCTCTCTTACGAAGTTTGGATTCCTGGAGATTTAAGCCTTCCGTAGCAAAAGCCTGCATCTGCTCCAGCACATAGCGATAGAGGTTGGGGAGGATTGATGAATAGAAACGGATAGAATCCTCCACCAAAAGTATCATCTGAACACCAGCAGTCTTAATATCCTGTTCCAGATTCATCTTGTCCTCCATCAACTTTATGATGGACAAAAGTAATTCGGTATTTCCCAACCAGCAAAAAACATACTCAAAAATAGACAGGTCCTCATTTTCCATGCGTTTGTTGATACCATGAGAGAACGGGGTAAGAACCACCATTGGTGTCTGCGAGAAACGCAATTTAATAGACTTAGCAATATCGAAAACATCGTTATTGTCTGAGCCTGGCATAACAATGACCAAATTAAAATGGCTTCTGCTCAACTCCAATTCTGCACTCTCCCCATCAGAGACCAAAGTAAAGCGCGGAGGTGAACTCAATCCCAGGCCTGAATATTCACTGAATATCTTTTCTTCTATTCGCCCGTCATCTTCAAGCATGAACGCATCATAGGGATTTGCAACAAGCAGTACGTTATAGATTCTTCGTGTCATTAGATTCACGAAAGATGTATCTTTTAAGTAGGGACCTCTCTTCTTCATTACTGTATGGTTAACAATTATTCAGTGCAAAGGTAGAAAAAAAGACCTCACCAATTAAATTTTAGGGTTCAAAATTGGGAAGATATCGTAAAATGGCTAAATTTGCGTCAGCTATTATATTATAAAACAACCACTATTTTTTAAAAGAAATACTACTATGCTAAACATTGAAAATCTTTTAAATTCACTTGAGGCAAAACATCCAGGTGAAAAAGAGTATCTTCAAGCAGTCAAAGAGGTATTGCTGTCTATCAAAGACGTATATGACAAGCATCCTGAATTTGAAAAGGCTTCACTTATCGAAAGATTAGTTGAACCTGAAAGAATCATCACGTTTAGGGTTCCTTGGGTTGACGACCATGGAAAAGTACAGGTTAATTTGGGTTACAGAGTACAGTTTAATTCAGCAATCGGCCCTTATAAGGGTGGATTACGTTTTCATGCATCCGTTAACCTTTCAATCTTAAAATTCCTCGGTTTTGAGCAAACATTCAAGAATGCATTAACCACACTGCCTATGGGTGGAGGAAAAGGCGGATCAGACTTCTCTCCTCGCGGAAAGAGCGATGCGGAAATCATGAGATTCTGTCAAGCATTCATGAATGAGCTTTACAGGTATATCGGTCCAGAGATTGATATTCCTGCAGGTGACATTGGCGTTAGCGGAAGAGAGATTGGTTATTTGTTCGGCCAATACAAGAAACTGACCCGAGATTTCTCTGGAGTCTTAACAGGAAAGAACTTGGAGTTTGGAGGTTCCCTGGTCCGTCCTGAAGCAACAGGTTTTGGCGGTCTGTATTTTGTTAATGAAATGCTGCAGAATGCCGGTCACGACATCAAAGGCAAAACCGTTGCTATTTCCGGATTTGGAAATGTGGCGTGGGGAGCAGCAACTAAAGCCACACAATTAGGAGCAAAGGTTGTCACCATATCTGGCCCAGATGGTTATATTTATGATCCAACTGGCATAAGCGGAGAAAAGATTGACTATATGTTAGAGTTAAGAGCATCTGGAAATGATATTGTAGAACCATATGCCGAAGAGTTCCCAGAGGCTACCTTTGTAGCGGGAAAACGTCCTTGGGAAGTAAAGGTCGACATTGCCCTTCCTTGTGCCACCCAAAACGAGCTGAACGAAGAAGACGCTCAGCATCTTATTGATAATGGCGTTATTTGCGTCGGCGAGATCTCAAATATGGGTTGTACACCAGAAGCTATTGATAAGTTTATTGAAAACACGATGTTGTATGCTCCAGGCAAAGCTGTAAATGCTGGCGGTGTAGCCACATCTGGCTTGGAAATGAGCCAGAATGCCATGCATATCGGATGGAGTGCAGAAGAAGTGGACAGACGACTGCACGAAATCATGCACGGCATCCATCGTCAATGTGTAGAGCACGGTAAACAGCCAGACGGCTATATAAACTATGTGAAAGGAGCTAACATTGCCGGTTTCATGAAAGTGGCTAAAGCCATGATGGCTCAAGGAATTGTTTAATCAAATGATAAAACTGCGTACTGTAATTATTGTAATATGCCTATTTTGTGGCGTTACCTCTTCCTTTGCACAGGAAGCAGGTAACGCCACTTATTATTCCAACAAATTACACGGCAGATACACGGCAAGCGGACTCCGATATCATAAAGACAGTCTCACTTGTGCTCATCGCACCCTGCCATTTGGCACACGTATTAAAGTAACCAACACACGCAATCAAAAGAGTGTTCTTGTCACCGTTACGGATAGGGGCCCACATAGCAAAAAATACAATATCGACTTGTCTTATGCAGCAGCCAAATGTTTGGATATTATTCAAACTGGATCTTGTCCTGTCGAGTTGCAAATCATTAAGCCAGAGGAACCAAAGTCTAAATCAGAAAAAGATTAATGAGCTGTTTCCAAATCGAATTCACGACATGGAACAGTTAATCCCTCAGAGTCTGCCAATTCAATACAAAACGTAGCTTTGCCAGGTTGTAGATTTGAATCTGTTTTAATTTGAATGGTATATCGCATTAGCTCTCCTGGTTCCAAATGTTCAATCACGGAAGGATTAGAAATCTTGATATGCTTGGACTCATTGACTTCGTAAATGTAAGGCGTTATATTGTCTACTGCAACTTTACCATCATTACAAATGTCAAAAATCAATTGACATGATTCATTGGCATTGATAATACGATCACGGTTACCATCAATAAATCGTAAGTTTTTTACCTTAAGGTCTGCGATAGCCTTACTTTGTTCTGAACGGACCGGCTCTAATTTATAGCTAGGTTTTCTCTGACTAGACGTGGCGTCATATTTACTGTCAGCAGGTCTCTCATAAATGCCAGGATCATCATCATCGTCATAATAAGACTGATGAGGAGCTGTTACTGCAGACCCGATTGCAGCACCAGCAATAGTGCCTACCACATCACCAAAAACGGCACCGGAATAACTATGTCCACCACCAAATATTGCACTTCCCAAAGCACCCCCAACGTGAGCACCAATCATCGTTCCTGCAAATTGACGGTCAGGTCCAAAACAGCTCGTCAAAAAGAACGGGAAAATCAAGAGTAAAAGAATATTTTTTCTCATGCCATTAAATCATAAACTTGATTATTCAAATACAAACATACAATAATTTAATGAAAGTACATCATCAGATGAATAAAAAAAGAAATAGAGACCATACAATAAGAAGTATGGTCTCTATTATTATATGAAAACTTGTTCAGCGTTTACTTATTCAGCAGCTGGAGTTTCAACTGGAGCAGCCTCTACTGCCTTCTTAGAACGACGAGTACGAGTCTTCTTTGCAACTGGCTGCTTAGCCATGTTCTCATCGAAGTCAACCAACTCGATAAAACACATTTCAGCAGCGTCACTCATACGCTTACCAGTCTTGATGATACGGGTGTAACCACCTGGGCGGTCAGCAACCTTTACAGAAACCTCCTTGAACAGTTCAGTTACGGCAAACTTGTTCTGCAGATAGCTAAATACTACACGACGAGAGTTGGTAGTATCCTGCTTGCACTTGGTAATCAAAGGCTCAACGAACTTCTTCAGTGCCTTAGCCTTTGCTACGGTCGTAGTGATTCTTTTGTGCATAATCAAAGAAGTAGCCATGTTTGACAACATTGCACTTCTGTGAGATGCAGTACGACCGAGATGATTGATTTTTTTGTTATGTCTCATTGTTGTTATTCTTTATCTAATTTATACTTAGAGATATCTGTTCCAAACGACAGATTCAGACCCTCGAGCAAATCATCAAGCTCAGTGAGCGATTTCTTACCAAAGTTGCGGAACTTGAGCAAATCAGTCTTATTAAACTGTACCAAGTCGCCAAGAGTTTCAACATCTGCAGACTTCAAACAATTCAAAGCACGAACAGACAAACTCATATCGGTCAACTTAGTCTTCAACAACTGACGCATATGAAGAACTTCCTCATCAAACTCCTCATTACCATCCATATCACTATTTTCAATGGTGATCTTCTCATCAGAGAACAACATGAAATGATAAATCAGAATTTTTGCTGCTTCTTTCAAAGCATCCTTTGGGTGAATGGAACCATCAGTAGAAATTTCCAGAATCAGTTTCTCATAATCGGTCTTCTGCTCAACACGGAAATTATCTACGATATATTTAACATTTCTGATTGGAGTGTAGATTGAGTCAATTGGAATAGAGTTTACATCAGTACAGAACTGACGATTCTCCTCTGAAGGCACATAACCACGACCCTTGTTGATAGACAGGTCAATAGTTAATGATGCGCTCTTTACCATATGACAAATCACTAAATCGGGATTCAACACTTCAAATCCAGTCAAATACTTTGCAATATCACCAGCCTTGAATTCAGTAGAATTTTCAACAGTAAAGCTAACCTTCTCTGTCTCAAACTCCTCTACGATCTGCTTGAAACGTACCTGCTTCAAGTTCAAGATAATATTGGTAACATCCTCTTTCACACCAGGAATAGAGGAAAATTCATGCTCAACACCCTCAATACGGATAGTATTGATGGCGAAGCCCTCTAATGATGAAAGCAGAATTCTGCGCAAGGCATTACCAACGGTAGTACCAAAGCCAGGCTCCAAAGGACGAAATTCGAATTTACCGAACTTATTGTCCGCCTCCAGCATTATTACTTTATCAGGTTTTTGAAATGCTAATATCGCCATAAATTATTAGTTCTTAGAGTACAACTCGACAATCATCTGTTCCTTAATATTCTCAGGGATATCCTCGCGTGCTGGTACATGCAAGAACTTACCAGCCTTCTGGGACTCATCCCACTCCAACCAAGCATACTTTGCATGGTTGAATCCAGCCAAAGCGTTACCAATAACTTCCAATGACTTAGATTTTTCACGAACAGCGATAATCTGACCTGCCTTCACAGAGTATGATGGGATATTAACTACCTGACCATCAACTGTAATGTGACGGTGGCCTACCAACTGGCGTGCAGCAGCACGAGTAGGAGCAATACCCAAACGATATACTACATTGTCAAGACGACACTCTAACAACTGCAATAATACCTCACCAGTTACGCCATCCTTACGAGATGCTTTATCAAACAGATTACGGAATTGTTTCTCTAATACGCCATATGTGTACTTAGCCTTCTGCTTCTCAGCTAACATGACACCGTACTCAGATGACTTCTTTCTTCTATTGTTACCATGCTGGCCAGGAGGAAAATTTCTCTTTGCCAACACCTTATCAGCTCCAAAGATTGGCTCGCCAAAACGACGTGCAATTCTTGATTTAGGTCCAGTATATCTAGCCATAATAAATTCTGTTTAAATATTAGGTAGAGTCTTATATTGCTGCAGCCGCGTATCACAGAAAGGAATTGTGATGCTAAGAAAACAAATTCCAAGACTCTAACCTACAAGTAATAATATTGATTAAACTCTTCTTCTTTTTGGAGGACGACAACCGTTATGTGGCAGTGGAGTAACATCAACAATCTCAGTTACCTCTATACCTGCACCATGTACAGTACGGATAGCAGACTCACGTCCGTTACCTGGACCCTTTACATATGCCTTAACCTTTCTAAGACCCAGATCATACGCTACCTTTGCGCAATCCTGAGCAGCCATCTGAGCTGCATAAGGAGTGTTCTTCTTAGAACCTCTGAATCCCATCTTACCAGCTGAAGACCATGAAATAATCTGACCTTCACTATTTGCCAAAGAAACGATGATGTTGTTGAAAGATGAATGAACATGTAACTGTCCCATTGCATCTACCTTAACGTTTCTTTTCTTAGCAGCGACTGTTTTTTTTGCCATATCTAAACTATAAACTTATTTACTTAGTAGCTTTTTTCTTATTTGCAACGGTCTTCTTCTTACCCTTACGTGTACGAGCATTGTTCTTTGTGCTCTGACCACGAACTGGCAGGCCAATACGATGACGAACACCACGATAGCAACCAATATCCATTAATCGCTTAATGTTCATCTGAATTTCTGAACGCAGATCACCTTCTACCTTATATTCCTCGCCGATAATTTCACGAATCTTACCAGCCTGGTCATCTGTCCAGTCCTTAACCTTAATATCCTTGTCAACACCAGCCTTTTCCAAGATCTTTGCTGAACTAGATCGACCTATACCGTAAATATAAGTCAAAGCAATTTCACCTCTTTTGTTCTGAGGCAAATCTACACCAACAATTCTTATTGCCATATACTAGAAATATTTATCTTCTATTATTGATTAGCCCTGACGCATTTTATACTTAGGGTTCTTTTTGTTAATTACAAACAGTCTACCTTTACGACGTACAATTACGCATTCAGGAGTACGCTTCTTCAATGATGCTCTTGTTTTCATATCTATGTTTTTTATTTATATCTAAACGAAATTCTGCCTTTGCTCAAATCATATGGACTCATTTCCACTTTGACCTTATCTCCAGGCAAAATCTTAATATAATGCATTCTCATCTTTCCTGAGATATGCGCTGTTATTTCATGTCCATTCTCCAATTCAATCTTGAACATGGCGTTAGACAATGCTTCAACTACTGTTCCGTCAATTTCTATTGCAGATTGCTTTGCCATAATTATATTGCTTTATCACCTAAAACTCTTTCAATTTCTTCAAACGAAGATAAAATATCAGCTTTTCCTGCCCTTACTGCTAAGGAATGCTCATAATGAGCAGCAGGTTTGCCATCACGTGTTCTTACTGTCCAACGATCAGAATCCATTATTATCTCACGACTACCCATTGTAATCATAGGTTCAATAGCAATACACAAACCTTTCTTTAACATTGGGCCAGAACCTCTCTTTCCATAATTTGGAACTTGAGGATCCTCATGCATATTGTGACCTATACCGTGTCCGACAAACTCGCGAACAACTCCGTATCCATGAGAAACACAATGTGATTCGACTGCATAACCAATATCTCCAAGTCTCCTTCCGACTATGGCCTGCTCAATGCCTTTATACAAAGCTTCTTTAGTAGTTTTACATAAGTTTCGAACTTCATCTGAAACGTCGCCCACTAAAAAAGTATAACATGAATCCCCACAAAAACCATTTAAACTAGTTCCACAATCAATTGAGACAATGTCACCATCATTTAATGGAATGTCATTAGGAATACCGTGTACTACGACATCATTAACCGAAGCACAGATTGATGCTGGGAATGGTCCACCATAAGGATTAGGAAAACCTTTAAATGTTGGAATTGCACCAGCATCTCTTATAAATTCTTCCGCGATCTTATCTAATTGTTTAGTTGTAACACCAGGCTTAATTATCTTTGCTAATTCAGCAAGTGTCTTACCAACCAAAAGATTTGCTTCACGGAGCAACTCTATTTCATCTTCTGTTTTCAGAAAAATCATAATCAATAAGCAGCAGCACCTGAACGTCCTCTAATACGACCAGAACTTAACAATCCATCATAGTGACGCATCATCAGATGACTCTCGATTTGCTGTAAAGTATCCAAAACAACACCGACCAAAATCAACAAAGATGTACCACCAAAGAATTGAGCAAATTCAGCTTTTACTCCAAATACACCAGCAAATGCAGGAAGAACAGCAATGATGGCTAACAACAATGAGCCAGGCAAAGTAATTCTATCCATAATACTGTCGAGGAAATCTGCAGTTGGCTTTCCTGGCTTAATTCCAGGAATAAAACCATTATTTCGCTTCATATCCTCAGCCATTTGAGTTGAATTCAAAGTAATAGCCGTATAAAAATACGTAAATATGATAATCAAGAATGCAAATACAACATTATAAGGCCAACTTGTATGATCCATGAAAGGCTGTACCCAAGAAGAGTTTCCTCCACTAATTTGGAACAAAGTCAATGGAATGAACATAATTGCCTGAGCAAAAATGATAGGCATTACATTAGCTGCATTAACCTTTAAAGGAATATACTGACGTGCACCAGAAGTAGCAACTCGATTACCTGCTAATTGTCTTGCATATTGAACAGGAACTTTACGTACACCCTGAACAAGCAAAATTGCAAAACAAATCACAAACAGCAAGAAGACAATCTCAAACAAGAATGCAACAAGACCACCACCTGATTCAAGCAATCTGGAAACAAATTCCTGTGCAAATGCATTCGGCAAGCGAGCAATAATACCAATCATAATAATCATGGAAACACCATTACCAATACCACGATCAGTAATACGCTCACCCAACCAAAGGATAAACATACTTCCAGCTGCTAAAATTACGGTTGATGAAAGTGTAAACCAGAACCAATCAAGGCCTGGATTTAAAGCACCAGCAGCCTGCATTCTCAAGTTCATCAAATATGCAGGAGCTTGGCCACAAAGAATCAGTACAGTCAAATAACGAGTATACTGATTAATTTTTCTATGGCCACTTTCGCCTTCACGCTGTAATTTCTGAAAATAAGGAACTGCAATAGTGAAAAGCTGAAGAACAATAGAAGCAGTAATGTAAGGCATGATACCCAATGCGAAAATAGAGGCATTAGAAAATGCACCTCCCGAAAACGCATTCAAAAGAGCCATCAAACCTTCACTAGTCTGTCTGCGCAAAGCATCCAATTGACTTCTATCAATACCTGGAAGTATGATATAAGAACCAAAACGATAAATTGCAACAAACAAGATGGTGATGAGGATCCGTTGTCTCAGATCCTCAATCTTCCATATGTTTTTTATTGTATCTACAAGCTTTCTCATTGAATTAGAGTTTTACTGCGTTACCACCTGCAGCTGCAATAGCTGCCTCAGCAGACTTAGAGAATGCATTAGCTTCTACGTCTACCTTTGCAGTCAAGGTACCGTTACCCAGAACCTTAACCAACTGGTTAGATGAAATGAAACCAGCAGCAATGAATTCAGCAATACCAACCTTTGTATATGACTTTGAGTCAACCAAAGCCTGAATTGTATCCAGATTGATAGCCTTATACTCTACACGGTTAATGTTCTTGAAACCAAACTTAGGCAAGCGACGCTGCAATGGCATCTGACCACCCTCGAAACCTACCTTATTCTTATAACCAGAACGCTGCTTTGCACCCTTATGACCACGGGTTGAAGTACCACCCATGCCTGAACCTGGACCACGTCCTATTCTCTTTCTGCTATGAGTAGAACCACAAGCTGGCTTTAAACTATTTAATTTCATACTTAATTGTTTTTCTGATTAATGGATTAGTCAACAACTTTTACCAGGTGCTTTACCTTAGCTACCATACCGCGAGCAGCAGGAGTATCCTCAATTTCTACAACACGGTTCAACTTGGTCAAACCCATAGCATCCAAAGTTCTCTTCTGGTCTACAGGAGCACCAATTCTACTTTTAACCTGCTTAACTTTAATAGTTGCCATATGTTATCTACTTATCCTCTAAATACTTTACTTAAACTTACGCCTCTGTTCTGAGCAACAGTACGAGCATCACGCATCTCTGCCAAAGCAGCAATTGTGGCCTTAACCAAATTGTGAGGGTTAGAAGAACCCTTTGACTTTGCCAAAACATCAGTAATACCTACGCTCTCAAATACAGCACGCATAGCACCACCAGCAACTACACCAGTACCAGTAGAAGCAGGCATAATCAAAACCTGTGCACCATCGAAACGAGCAGCCTGCTCATGAGGAACAGTACCATTCAATACTGGAACCTTAACCAGATTCTTCTTTGCAGATTCAGTACCCTTTGCAATAGCAGCAGTTACTTCACCAGCCTTACCTAAACCATAACCGATGACACCTTTACCATCACCAACTACAACAATAGCTGCAAATGTAAATGTACGACCACCCTTAGTTACCTTAGTTACACGATTGATAGCAACCAATCTGTCCTTCAATTCAGTATCGTTACTTACCTTAACTTTATTAATTGCCATAATCATTAGAATTTAAGACCTGCGTTACGAGCTGCATCAGCTACTTCCTTAACTCTACCATGATACAGGTAACCATTACGGTCGAAAACAACCTTAGTAATACCAGCCTCCTGAGCCTTCTGAGCAATCAAAGCACCAACCTTAGCAGCCTGATCCTTCTTATTCTCAGCTTCCATACCCAATGAAGAGGCAGCAGCCAAAGTCTTACCAGCCAAATCATCAATTACCTGAACATAAATCTGCTTGTTACTTCTGAACACACTCATACGAGGGCACTCTGAAGTACCAGAGATCTTATTACGAACTCTATATTTGATTTTAATTCGTCTTTCAATTTTCTTTATTGTCATAATCGTAAAGCTTTAAAATTACTTAGCACCTGCTGACTTACCAGATTTTCTACGAATCTCCTCGCCAACGAACTTAATACCCTTACCTTTATAAGGCTCTGGCTTACGGAAAGAACGAATTTTAGCACAAACCACGCCCAACAACTGCTTGTCGCAGCTTTCCAAAATAATCAATGGATTCTTATTTCTCTCAGACTTGGTTTCAACCTTAATCTCATTAGGCAGCTGGATAAAAATGTTATGAGAATAACCCAAAGAAAGCTCAATAATGTTGCCCTGGTTAGATGCACGATAACCTACACCGACCAATTCCAACTCTTTCTTGTAACCTTCAGAAACACCAACAACCATATTGTTAACCAAAGCACGGTACAAACCATGGAACGCATGCTGCTGCTTTACTTCTGCAGTAGCACCCTCGACCATATCGAAAGTAATCTGACCGTTCTCAACTGTTACTGAAATAGATGGATCGATAGACTGAGTCAACTCACCCTTAGGACCCTTTACAGTAACAACATTATCACTGTAATTAACAGTAACACCAGATGGAATTGCGATTGGTAATTTACCTATTCTAGACATGCTAAATCCTCCACATTAATAAACATAGCAAAGAACCTCACCACCGATCTTCAATTCAGCAGCTTCTTTGTCTGTCATTACACCCTTAGATGTAGATATAATAGCTATACCTAATCCGTTAATAACTCTCGGCATGTCCTTATAACCAGTATACTTACGCAAACCTGGTGTAGACACACGAATAAGCTTCTTGATAGCATTAGTCTTATTAACGGTGTCATACTTCAAGGCCACTTTAATAGTACCCTGAGGGCCATCCTCAATGAACTTGTAGTTCAAGATGTAACCCTTGTCGAAAAGGATCTTTGTGATTTCCTTTTTCAAATTTGAGGCTGGAACTTCTACAACTCTGTGCTTAGCCTGAATTGCATTTCTCAGTCTCGTCAGATAATCTGCTATTGGATCTGTCATAAAAAAAATTTAAATTAATCAGGACTACCCTGACAATATTTAATAATAAAAGAATTTACCAACTTGCCTTCTTTACGCCTGGAATCAAACCATTAGAAGCCATCTCGCGGAACTGAATACGAGAAAGACCGAACTGACGGATATAACCCTTTGGACGGCCAGTCAACTTACAACGGTTGTGCAAACGAATAGGATTAGCATTCTTTGGAATAGCTTGCAAAGCTCTTGCTGCCTCATATGCCTCTACAGGATCCTCAGAGGTATTAACAATCTTCTTCAACGCAGCACGCTTTTCAGCATATTTGGCTACCATCTTGGCTCTCTTTACTTCACGAGCCTTCATTGATTCTTTTGCCATACTATCTTATTTATTTAGCGTTCTTAAAAGGTAAACCAAACTCCTTCAACAGAGCATAACCTTCCTCATCGGTCTTAGCAGTTGTAACGAAGGTAATATTCATACCCAAGATACGAGTAATGCTATCGATATTAATTTCAGGGAAGATAATCTGCTCCTCGATACCCAAGGTATAGTTACCACGGCCATCGAACTTGCTCTCAATACCCTTAAAGTCACGGATACGAGGAAGTGCTACTCTTACAAGGCGCTCCAAGAATTCATACATTCTCTCACGGCGCAAGGTAACCATAACACCTACTGGCATCTTTTTACGCAACTTGAAGTTAGCGATATCCTTCTTTGAAACAGTAGCTACAGCCTTCTGACCGGTAATAGTGGTCAACTCCTCGATTGCAACATCGATAATCTTCTTATCAGCAGTAGCCATACCCAGTCCCTGGTTGATAACGATCTTCTTCAAAACAGGAATCTGCATAGTTGAAGAATAGTTAAACTTAGCCTTCAATGCTGGAGCAATACGCTCAGCATATTCTTTCTTTAAGCTTGCAGTATTACTCATTAGATTTCCTCCCCTGACTTTTTAGCATAACGAACTCGAACGCCCTCAGCATTCAATTTTCTACCAACGCGAGTTGGCTTTCCTGTTTTAGGATCCACAGGATTAAGATTTGAAATATGGATTGGAGCCTCCTGCTTAACAATACCACCCTGAGGGTTCTGTGCACTAGGCTTGGTGCTCTTAGAAACCATATTCAGACCTTCAACGATAGCGCGCTGCTTATCAACCAGCACCTTCAGTACCTTACCAGTCTGGCCCTTATTCTTACCAGCATTTACAAATACTGTATCGCCTTTCTTAATATGTAACTTGCTCATTACTAATTCACATTAATTATTAAAGTACTTCTGGAGCCAGTGAAACTACCTTCATATTAACAGCACGCAATTCACGAGCTACTGGACCGAAAATACGGCTACCACGAATTTCACCTGCATTATTCAACAGTACGCAGGCATTATCGTCGAAACGAATATAAGAACCGTCAGCACGACGAATCTCCTTCTTTGTACGAACGATAAGAGCCTTTGAAACGGTACCCTTCTTCATATCACTTGATGGGATCACGCTCTTCACAGTAACGACAATCACATCACCAACAGAAGCATAACGGCGACGTGTACCACCTAAAACACGGATACACAGACACTCCTTAGCACCACTGTTGTCACAAACTGTAAGTCTTGATTCTACCTGTATCATTTTTACTTAGCTCTTTCGACGATTTCTACTAATCTCCATCTCTTAGTTTTACTCAGAGGACGAGTTTCCATAATGCGAACGGTATCACCAATATTGCACTCATTCTTCTCGTCATGAGCATGGTACTTCTTTGTCTTGCTGACAAACTTACCATAAATAGGGTGCTTCTCCTTAAACTTAGCAGCAACAGTGATAGACTTCTCCATCTTATTGCTTACTACTACACCCTGACGCTCTTTTCGTAAATTTCTTTCCATTTTGAACTTAGTTATTTAGAAAGTTCTCTTTGACGCAATTCAGTCTTCAACTGAGCAATACCACGTCTCATCTGCTTAATTGATGCAGAGTTCTCTACTGGAGATACAGAGTGGTTCAACAACATCTGGTTGTAATTAGCAACCTCAACTTCAATCTTCTCTGTTAATTCTGCAGTTGATAAATTCTTAATCTCTTCGTTTTTCATAATCAAGCATTTTGATCGTAATCGCGTCTAACAATAAACTTTGTAGTCACAGGCAACTTCTGTGCGCCTAAGCGCAAAGCCTCTTTTGCAACCTCAAAAGGAACGCCCTCGATTTCAATAATGATACGACCTGGAGTAATGTTGAAAACGAAACCCTCTGGAGCACCCTTACCTTTACCCATGCGGACATCTGCAGGCTTCTTTGTGATTGGTTTGTCAGGGAAGATACGAATCCACAACTGACCCTGACGCTGCATATAACGAGTAACAGCAATACGCGCTGCCTCAATCTGGCGACCGGTAATCCATTTTGTCTGAAGTGACTTGATACCGAAAGAACCAAATGCAAGCTGGTTACCGCGCTGTGCATTACCCTTTACAGGGCACTTTTGCTGTCTTCTAAATTTAGTCTTTTTAGGCTGTAACATAATATATAGCTCTAATTAATTCAACGATTGTTGTTCTTCTTGTTACGGAATGGTCTTCCACCCTTATTGTTACCATTGTTACGGCCTGTCTCCTTTGTAGCTGTGAAGTTAGGAGCTAAATCCTTCTTGCCATAAACCTCGCCACGGCAAATCCAAACCTTAATACCTAACAAACCAACCTTAGTCAGAGCCTCTGTATGACAATAGTCGATATCAGCACGCAGAGTGTGCAGAGGAGTTCTACCCTCCTTTAACATCTCTGAACGAGCCATTTCAGCACCATTCAAACGACCGCAAATCTGAACTTTGATACCCTCAGCACCCATTCTCATGGTATTTGCAATTGCCATCTTAATAGCACGACGGTAAGCTACCTTACCCTCTACCTGACGAGCAATGCTGTTAGCAACGATTGTTGCATCCAGTTCAGGCTTTTTAACCTCAAAGATATTGATCTGAATATCCTTGTCAGTAACTTTCTTTAATTCTTCCTTCAGCTTATCTACCTCAGCTCCGGCCTTACCGATAATTAAACCTGGACGAGCAGTGCAAACTGTAATAGTAACCAATTTCAAGGTTCTTTCAATTACAATCTTAGATACACTAGCCTTAGCCAAACGAGCATTTAAGTATTTTCTGATTTTGCTATCTTCAAGCAAGCTATCGCCAAAGTTCTTGCCTCCATACCAGTTGGAATCCCAACCTCTAACGATACCCAATCTATTGCTAATCGGATTAACTTTCTGTCCCATTTTAATTACTTTTCATTAGTTTTTGTATCAACGAACAAAGTCACATGATTGGAACGCTTGCGAATTCTGTATCCTCTTCCCTGTGGTGCTGGACGCATACGCTTCAAAGTTGCACCACCATCAACAAATATCTTAGTAATGAACAATTCGCCAGCCTCAGCCTTACGTTCGTTCTTCTGTTCCCAGTTAGCAATAGCAGAACGCAACAATTTCTCAACGTCTGCAGAAGCAGCCTTAGTAGAGAACTTCAGCACACCCAGAGCACGGTTTACCTCCATGCCGCGTACCATATCGGCAACAAGGCGCATCTTACGTGGAGATGAAGGGATATTGCGAAGTGTTGCGGAAAACACGCTCTTTGCAGCTTCCTTATGAGCTTCAGCTGCCAGTCTTTTTCTTGCTCCCATTATATATTTTAATTTTTATACTGATTATTGGTCCTGATTACTTCTTCTTGTTACCGCCATGACCACGGAAATTACGTGTTGGAGCGAACTCACCCAACTTGTGACCTACCATGTTCTCAGTAATGTAAACAGGGATAAACTTATTACCATTATGAACTGCAACGGTGTGACCCACAAAATCTGGGGAAATCATTGAAGCTCTAGCCCAAGTCTTAACAACTGTCTTCTTACCGCTCTCATTCATGGCAAGAACTTTATTCTCAAGGCTTACATTAATATATGGACCCTTTTTTAATGATCTACTCATAATTTTCTCAATTAACTTGATTACTTATTACATCTTTCGATGATATACTTATTAGAAGCCTTCTTAGGAGTACGTGTCTTAAGACCCTTAGCGTACAAGCCCTTACGTGAACGTGGGTGACCACCAGACTGACGACCTTCACCACCACCCATTGGGTGATCAACTGGGTTCATAACAACACCACGGTTGTGAGGACGACGGCCCAACCAACGTGAACGTCCTGCCTTACCAGAACTTTCCAATGCATGGTCAGAATTACCAACGCTACCGATAGTAGCCTTGCAAGCTGACAAAATCTTACGTGTTTCACCTGAAGGCAACTTAATAACGCAATAATCGCCCTCACGAGAGGTCAACTGAGCGAAATTACCAGCAGAACGAACCAGTAATGCACCCTGGCCAGGACGCAACTCAATATTATGAATTACAGTACCAACAGGAATGTTAGCCAATGGAAGGCTGTTACCAATCTCTGGCGCAGCATTCTCACCTGACATCAAAGTGCTACCAACTTCCAATCCATTAGGAGCAATGATATAACGTTTTTCACCATCAGCGTAGAACAACAAAGCAATACGAGCCGAACGGTTTGGATCGTACTCAATTGTCTTTACTACTGCTGGAACACCATCCTTCTCTCGCTTAAAATCGATGAAACGGAATTTCTTCTTATGGCCACCGCCAATGTAACGGGCTGTCATCTTACCAGTGTTATTACGACCACCAGTTGACTTCTTACCGTAAACGAGAGACTTCTCTGGCACCGCAGCAGTGATTTCCTCGAAGGTGCCAATAATCTTGTGTCTCTGTCCTGGAGTAACAGGACTAAATTTTCTTACTGCCATTTTCTATATTAAATATTGCTATAAAAATCAATAGTGTCACCATCCTTAAGGGTTACAATTGCCTTCTTGAAAGCGTTAGTACGACCCTTGATAAGACCAGCACGTGTATAACGAGACTTGTTCTTACCGGCATAGTTCATCGTATTGACATCGACAACTGTAACATTATACAGTGCCTCTACCTCTTTCTTAATCTCCAACTTGTTGGCATCTGGACGCACAATGAAGCCGAACTTATTCAGCTTCTCTGTAATCGCAGTCATCTTTTCAGTAACCAACGGTTTGATAATATATGCCATATCTATTTAGCTCTTATTTTACTAATGTATCCTCTACAGCCTTCAATGCACTTTCAGTCAGCACCAAAGCATCGGCATTTAATACACTATAGGTATTAAGCGCTGACGCAATAGCTACACTTGCACCCTGCAAGTTTCGGGATGACAAAAATACTGCTTTATTTGCAGCAGGCAATACCACCAAAGCCTTCTTGTCAGCAACGTTAATATTATTTAACAAATTTACAAATTCTTTAGTCTTTGGGGTCTCAAAAGTAAAATCCTCAACAATTACGAGAGCATTCTCCTGAGCCTTGTATGACAAAGCAGACTTACGAGCCAAAGCCTTAACCTTTTTATTCAACTTGAACCAGTAATCACGTGGCTTAGGACCAAATACGCGAGCACCGCCAACCAATACTGGAGAATTGATATCACCACGACGAGCACCGCCGCCGCCCTTCTGACGACCAAGCTTACGGGTTGAACCACTCAACTCACTTCTTTCCTTTGACTTGTGTGTACCCTGACGCTGATTTGCTAAGAACTGCTTTACATCCAAATAGATAGCGTGATCATTAGGCTCAATTGCAAAAATAGCATCATTCAAAGCTACCTTTCTACCGGTATCCTCACCAGTAATCTTATATACGCTTAATTCCATAATTATTTCTCTACGATTACGATTGAACCTTTGCATCCTGGAACAGAACCCTTAACCAACAGAAGGTTGTGCTCTGGGATAACCTTTAAAACCTGCAAGTTGTGTGTTGTAACACGGTTACCACCCATCTGGCCACCCATGCGCATGCCCTTAAATACACGAGCTGGATAAGAACAAGCACCGATAGAACCTGGCTTACGCTGACGATTGTGCTGACCGTGAGTAATCTGACCAACACCACCAAAGCCGTGACGCTTTACAACACCCTGGAAACCCTTACCCTTAGATGTACCAACAACATCTACGAAACCTGCCTCATTGAACAGTTCAACGGTAATGGTGTCACCCAAGTTATACTCGTTGTCATACTTAAACTCTGCCAAGTGCTTCTTTGGGGTTACACCAGCCTTCTTGAAATGGCCCATCATAGGCTTGGTAGTATTCTTTTCCTTCTTCTCCTGGAAACCTACCTGAACTGCTGCATAACCGTCCTTCTCTACACTCTTTACCTGAGTGACAACACAAGGTCCAACCTCAATTACAGTGCATGGTACATTCTTACCCTCGGCACTGAATACGGATGTCATTCCGATT
>JAKSLP010000025.1 GCA_024401115.1 Bacteroidaceae bacterium
ATTATAATGAGTGTGACAGCGTGACCGTGTGACAGCAAAAATTATACTACTCCTTTAACTCAAAAAAATATTTTATCTATATATATTATATATAATATATATAGATAAGATTAGATTAGAGAAAAAACAATTCCGATAGTAGTGGCATAAAATATGGTGTCACGCGGTCACGTTGTCACACTTAGTGTCTTTTCCTGAATAAGGTTGACACGATTTTTCTTATTTCTTTTAACAATTCAGTCTCCGTACTGATAAAGTTGACTTTCTTGTTTGAGTTTGATTGACGGGTTTTCCTGACTTCGTTGACACTTTTCCCGAGAAAGTAGACTCATAACGGTTTTTGTTGACTTTTGGTGTTGTTTGGTTGTCTTCATACTGGTTTCGTGAGAGCTCGACCAGCCTGTACTGTTCCGAAAGCTTTAGCTTCAACTATACTGCCATCCTCCATTAAAAGGATTGCTTTACGGCGATCAAGACACACTTATTGCCTATACATCTTAATGACCATATAAGCCGATCCGTCGGGACAATATTTCATTTCCAGATAATTATCGGTGAGTTTCTCAATCCGGAAGGTGGCAGGAATGCCGTCAGGGTCATTGGATATGAGGGTGATGTCATCACCTTCCATCGACCATGAGCCTACATCCTCGAAAAAGGCATACCAGCCTTCGTCGCTGAACATGAAGGTGTAGCCTTCATGCAGACCGGTCTCGTAGATAAAATTGTATGACGTGGTAATCTCGGAAACCTTCCATTTTCCAATTAGAGTAGGTGCGGGTTTCTCCGGTTCATCGTCGTTGCCGCACGATGACAGGGTGATGCTGAATGCTGCCAGCACCGCCAGTATGCAACAGGTTAGGTATCTTTTCATAGCCGTGTAGATTAAACTTGCGGTAAAAATACGATTTTTTGTTGAATTCAACGAAAAGTCCTTGCACTAATTCTTTTTTTTCACGAATTTTGCAGTATAATTAAAACAGGAT
Organism: Bacteroidaceae bacterium; assembly: GCA_024401115.1. Taxonomy (GTDB): domain Bacteria; phylum Bacteroidota; class Bacteroidia; order Bacteroidales; family Bacteroidaceae; genus Minthousia. Next base: position 987 of record JAKSLP010000025.1, read on the forward strand.
GAAAAGACTTTGCATGACATTATGGATTCTGTGCACCGCACTGGTGATGCAGGCACAGATTAAGGTTCTGGGTATAGGTAACAGCTTCTCGGAGGATGCCCTGGAACAGAACATTTCGGAGATTGCCCTGACCGAGGGCACACCGATGATTATTGCCAATATGTATATCGGTGGTTGCTCGATAGACCGCCATGTGGGTAATATAGAGGGGAATAAGGCGGATTACCGCTATACCAAGTTTACCGCCGACGGACAGAAGACGATCCGTGAGAAGGTATCGCTGGAGAGCATCATCAACGAGGAGGAGTGGGATTACATCAGCGTGCAGCAGGTAAGCGGACAGAGCGGTTTCTATGAGTCGTATGCACGTATTAATGAGCTGATCTCATGGATCAAGAAGAAAGTGCCGGGTGCCAAAATACTGATGCATCAGACTTGGGCATACGGTGTGGGTTCCAATCATTCGGATTTCCCGAAATATGATTCCTCGCAGGAGAAGATGCACAATGCCATCTGCAGTGCGGTATCAAAGGTGGCCCGGGAGCAGCAGGTGGACGGTGTGATTCCATCGGGCCCAGCCATTCAGGAACTGCGCAAGATGACGGGGGATTACGACCTGACACGCGACGGTTACCACATGTCTTTAGGTATGGGACGCTATACGTTGGCCTGCGTGTGGTACAGTTTCATTACCGGCAGAAATGCCAATAAGATCAAGTTTTATCCCGACGGGCATGATCCCCGCACCAAGGCTGTTACCGCGCAGGAGGCCAAGCTGTGCCGGAAGGCGGCCTGGAAATTGGTGAAGAAATATAGATAAATTATTTCGCCAATTCGTTCAGCTCGTCATAGCTCTTCTGCAGGATGGCCTTGGCCTTCTTTTCGCGCAGGGCACTGCCTTTAGTTTCTGATTCATAGACAGGCTTATCGGCATGGATATCCACAATGGTAGTACCTGTCTTATCCATATACATCAGACCGGCAGGGAAGTTGCAGTAGGCAAAGGCATTGTCCTGATACTCCTTGGTCATCACATCGTGTCCCCATGGGAACTGCTTGTGCGATATGCCCATCTGACCGAGAACGGTGGTCATCAGGTCGCTCTGGCTCATCAGGGTGTGGATGGTGCGCGGCTGCTTAACGGCACCGCCGGTCCATACCACAGGGATGTGGAAGTATTCAGGATCCTGGAAGGTCTGATTGTACAGGAAACCGTGATCGGAATAGATGATGACCAGCAGGTTGTCCCACAACTCGCTCTTCTTCAGTCGCTCAATGAGCAGACCCATGTGATGGTCGGTATAGGCAAAGGCATTGAGGATAGGGTTATCACAGGCGTGATAGTCCACTTCCCAAGGCTCGTGACTGCTCAGGGCCTGCTGACCGAACAGCCAGGGCTTGCCGCTCTTCTCACGCTCCATCATCAGGTCGAAGGCGTGATGAAAGGTAATGCTGTCATTAGCACCCCATGAGGAAGCCACCTCGGCTGGCAGATCGTAATCGGCCACGGAGGTCAGGTTCTGGAAACCGGCATGACGCAGGTAGTTTTCCTTGCCCATATTGGCTATCACGCCGCCGTACTGGTAATCGGTGGTATAGCCCTTTTCGGCCAATGAATGGGCCAGGGATGGGATTTTATCCAAGGTGTTTGGCATCAGCATCAGCGAGGCGGTAGGGTAGCTGACATAGCTGCTCAGGGCGCTGACGGTACCGCGGTCGGTACGGAAGCTGTTGGCATACACATTATCAAACAGGATGCCTTCCTTGGCGTATCTGGTCAGATTGGGACTGGATTCCTTGGCGCCGCCCAGTGCTTCGACAAATACGGAACCGCAGCTCTCCAGCTGAATGAACAGGATGTTGGGGGTGCGGGTATTTAATAAGGTGTCCTCAATGACGGTATTTTCGATGTTGGTCTTAGGGAACAGCTGATTGACAATCTCCGTGGCTTCCTGATCGGTGGTATACACGAACTGCTTGTCGTAGGAACGCATATCGTGACGGACGGATGCTGCCAGGTTGAATACGCTGTTGGTGGACACATGGTTCAAGAACAGGTTCTTACTCCAGTAGCTGGTGCCTACGCTGACGGCCATGAGCAGCAGCCAGGGCAGGAAGATGAGCGGATAGACACGGGCCATGAAGCGGGTGCGCTGAGGACTGCCCTGAGGCAGCGACAGCGCGGTGAAGTGCTTGGGAATCAGCATCAGGCATGAGCCCAGGCATACAGCATAAGCTGCCACGAAAACACTAACCACACCGATGATATAACCTACTGATACACTGCTGGTGGCACCTTCGGGTGATGAGGCATAGCTGAAAATGCAGTTGTCCAACTTGAATTCCCAGTGCTCGTACATCATGCCGTCCACTACCACTATCAGGGTCAGTACCAGGCACGCCACTATATAATATGGAATCAGCCAGCGGCGTACATTCATGTTCGGATAGTCGATGGTGCAAATGGCGATGCATAGCGGATAGAACAGCAGGAAACTGATGACGGTGACATCCTGGGGTATTCCGCAGAACAGGCTGATGATGCAGTCGATGGTGCTGCAGGGACTGATGAACGAATTGTTCATTATAAAACCAATGCGTCCTAATGCAAAGAACAGCAATAGGGCGCAAGCGGTTAATATCAGGTATTTCTTTCTACTCATTTTTTTAGAATACGGTTTTAATCATGAAGCGTACACCCCATCTGTGGGTGGTTGGCAACTCATTGTAATTCAAACGGCGTACATACTCTACGTGCAGCAGCTTGAAGATATTGTGGATACCGAAGATGGCCTCGATATAAGGCTTATTCTTATCCATCACGTAACTGGTGTACTCGTAGGAACCGTCAGGACGGTAGTGTCCAGGGAACTTGAGCAACAGCGGATCGTTCTGGTTCTCCTCCAGGAACGGATTGTTCAGGTCGCTCAGGCTTCCCCACAGCATCTTGACACCGATGAACTCACGCCACTTCAGTTTCTTGACCAGCGGGATGCGGTTGAATATCTTTCCCTGCAGGTTCCAGCTTACATCCAGCGATGCGTAGCGGTCGTTCAGGAACTCCATATTGTTGATCAGACAGAAGGTTCCGTCGTTCAGGATGTACGACAGGTTGGCTGCCGGCATGATGAGCAGAGGGAAAGGAACCTTGTTCCACTGGATTCCGCCCTTCAGGTAAGTGTCCACATTACCCCAGGAACCGAACCATACACGCTTGAAGATGCCGGCCTCGGTGAAGTTGTAGTTGTACTCACTGCCCAGGATACCCTTGAAGCCAATGGTATGGCTCAGGTTGAACACCGGTGCATCCAGGTTGATAGGAATACGGCGGTTCTTGGTATTGATGAAGGTCTCGCCCGGTGCATAGCGCACGCCCAAAACCAACTCGGTGGTGGTGAGGTGACGCTTGTTGTAGTCGTTCAGCATCAGGTCGCCGTTGAACTTACCTGCCTGGATGTCATTCTGCATGGTGGTCTCCTGACCCATGGTGCGGTAGAACAGCATACCGGTAGGAGTGAGGTGATTCCAGCGCAGGTTGGCAAAGGTCTTCAGACCGTATTCACGCTCGTGGGTATAGTCGATGGAGAACTTGCGCTCATAATTGAACTGGTCCAGCTTGGCAAACTTGAACGCCATGAACATGTTATCCTTATCGGTCATCAGGTACTTGTCCGATGGTACGCCGGTATCAAACTGGTACTTGACTGCCAGCGTATGGATAGGGAACTCATCATCCAGGTATTCCTTCTTGTTGAGCGAATAGATGACATTGGCCATGTACTTGCTCTTCCGGTCTCTCAAACCGTGGGCGTAGTAACCGCGGAAGAACCAGTGCGGATCCATGTGAGCTGTGGTGCTGACACTGGCACGGAAACGCCAGCCGTCCACATAGTTGTTGGCTATAGTGGTGTTTACCGGATGCAGGTCAATCTTACTTGGGGTCTTCTTGCTACCGGTCTCGATGGAGTTCTCAATCAGCGCCTTCAAACCGAACATCACGTATTTGAAGCCCTTCATGTTCGACAGACCGTTCACAAAGTTGCCTATGTTGCTCTCTCCCTTGGTCAGTTCCGGTATTCGGTATTCTCGCCACCATTCCTCGTTTCGCATCAGAGCGTAGACGTCCTTGATTTCCGAACCCTTCTGCTTGAACACCTTCTTATGGATAGGCTCGAAGCTGTAATCCGAGTTTCGGGTAGAGCGGCGTACGAAGAAGTCCTGTCCGTATACGTTCAACTGGATCAGCATATCATCGATGGTCTGCACCCATTCGCCGGTAGGCAGCTCGCCAAACTCCTGACGCACCACCATGTCCTGCCCGTAGTTCACGCCGGTGTTCTTAGGCAGATTCAGCTCGCAACGCTTCACGCGGTAGGTGCTGTCGGCCAAGACATACAGGTGGCCGGTAAAGCCCAGGTCCTGCGAGTTGTTAGGCACAAACGACAGGTGAACGCACAGGTCGCGGTCCACATACAAGGTGTCCATCAGGAAGTAACGATAGAAGCCGATGGCGCCCTTTCCGATTGGGCTCTCGAACGGATTCTGCACAAAGCGCACCTTGTCCTCGTAGATATCAATCTTCTGGAAGAAATCCTTCAGCATGGTGTTCAGCATGTCGCCGGGGTTCAGCACGTCGTTGATACCCTGCTCGTTGATACCCTTAACAATATCTTTCTCGCTGTGCGGATTCTTGCGGTATACCTTCTGGGTAACCTTCTCGTTGACCGAGATTGGCAGGATGTTCTTGCCAATCTCAGGGCTGTATTCCACCTGGTCGCGGAAGAACGGGTATTTCTGGAACCACGAGTTGTTCTTCAGCGTATCGGCGGTGATGTTGTTCTTGGCCAGCGTCAGGCGCTCATAGTAGTTGTATGAGAAATAATCATTGTTACTCAGGTCGTTCACCTTCTTGCTGTCGATAACCCGTCGCATGAAGTCCACGGCCGGATTGTTCTTGCGGGAATAGCGCTCGCGCTTAGGCTTAACGACCACCTCGTCCAGCATGAATGCCACCATCTTTACTTCCAAGTGGCGGGTGTTTCCGCTCACCTGTACATCCTGGGTCTGATAGCCTACAGCCGAGAAGGTCAGCTTGTTCCAACCTACATGGGCGGTAATGGTAAACTCACCGTTATCGTCGGTGGTAGTACCGACACCCTTGCCGTCATAATACACGTTGAGGAAGGAAATAGGCTCTCCAGAGTTGGCGTCTACTACCTTTCCGTGAATTTGGGCAAATATCTGGTTACATATGGTGAGTAAGAAAAAAAGTAGAAATGTACTTTTTACTTTCATTTTTTCAATCCTTTATCTTTTAATAACGAACACATTTGCAAAGTTACACTATTTTGGTGTTATAGGCAAATCAAGCCCGTATCTATAGGAGAAATTGAACATTTTTTACGCTTTTTATCATTCCTCTGCCGGAGCAGTCATGATCTGCTCAATGTAATCCAGCACTTCCTCGCGACCGCGCTTGTCCTCGCTGCTGGTGATGAAGTGCGGAGGCAGGGTTTCCCATTGTTCCGACAGCTTTTGCAGGTAGCGGTGCACATTGTCCTTAACCTTGCCATTGCCCAGTTTGTCGGCCTTGGTGAATACGATGGCAAATGGGACACCGTTCTCGCCCAGCCATTCAATAAATTCCAGGTCTATCTTCTGAGGCTCGTGGCGGGAATCGATGAGCAGGAACAGGCATGCCATCTGCTGGCGCATGAGGATGTAACTCTCAATAATCTGTTTCAGCTGGTTGCGCTGCTTCAATCCGCGCTGTGCATAGCCATAGCCGGGAAGGTCGACCAGATACCACTCCTTATTGATGAGAAAATGATTGATTAGTAATGTCTTACCTGGAGTGGCTGATGTCATGGCCAGCCCCTTTCTGTTGGTCAGTGTATTGATGAGGCTGGATTTACCAACATTACTACGTCCGATGAATGCAAACTCGAACAATTCTCCCTCCGGACATTTGTTGACATCGGTATTGCTGATGATAAATTCGGCACTTTTGATATTCATAATGCAAAACTTTTTGAAAAACAAGTGCAAAGATAGGCAAAATTGTGGAACATACCTTATCTTTGCACCAAGATTAATCTTTTTAAGGAAATATGGAACAGAAATACCCGTCGGCTCTGCTGGAAAAGGCAGTGGGGGAATTCAGCAGGCTTCCGGGCATAGGACGTAAGACGGCCCTGCGCCTGGTGTTGCACCTGTTGCGTCAGGAACCGCAGTTTACGGTTACCTTTGCCGATTCGTTAACGGGCCTGGTACAGGGAGTGAAATACTGTAAGGTTTGTCATAACATCAGCGATTCCGAGGTGTGCAACATCTGCAGCCATCCCAAGCGCGACCCTTCGCTGGTATGTGTGGTGGAGAATATCCAGGATGTGATGGCCATTGAGAATACGCAGCAGTTCAACGGACTGTATCATGTACTGGGCGGTGTGATTTCTCCCATGGACGGCATCGGTCCCTCGGACTTGCAGATTGCCAGTTTGGTGGAACGTGTAGCTGCTGGCGGAATCCGCGAAGTGATCCTGGCCTTAAGCAGCACCATGGAGGGTGATACGACTAATTTTTATATTTACCGCAAACTGGCGGCTTCGGGGGTGAAGCTGAGTGTCATTGCCCGGGGTATCTCGGTGGGTGATGAGCTGCAGTATGCCGATGAGGTAACGTTGGGGCGCAGTATTGTGAATCGTGTGGAATTTGATGGGAAATACTAATCCTTCCCTCCTGTCATTCTGAGCGGAGCGAAGAATCTTATAGAAATAGAAATGAAGAAATTATGGATTGAATATATAGCCGTATGGTTGATAGCCATCGTGATGTTTTTTACCCTTCCTCAGGGAGCATTGGTGGGAGACTATACGCTGATGTATGTGGCTGAGTATCTTTGCATTGCGCTGACGTTATTCTTTATTTACTTCAGTTTGAGGCTGTTTGCCTCCGAGGGGGTAAAGAACCGAATCAAGCAGGGTGGGGAACCTGCGTTTGTCCGTTTTTGGGAAATCCGTCTGGCCATGCTGGCCCTGCCGCTGTTCCTTTCGTTGGGTGTCTATGCCGCTACGGTCGAGAGTACCTGCGGGTTCTGTGCGCTGATCACGCTTTTTGCGCTGTTCTTCGTCACTCCATCCGCTAAAGAGAAGGATGCTTTGCTCAAAGAATAAAGATTATTTTTGTCATCTTTGCTCCTCCTCTTGTCATCCTGAGTGAAACGAAGGATCTTTCTTGGCTAGTAGTGGGCTCCGCATTAGCAAGATTCTTCGCTTCATTTCATTCCGCTCAGAATGACATTAATAGAAACTATTGATAATATTATTTACATAATTTATAGATATGAAAAAACATTTATTTATGGCAGCCATGTTGCTCACTCTGGGTGGCGGTGCTGCTTTCGCACAGAATGCGAATCCTTTCTTTAATGAGAAGTACGGTACTCCTCATGAGATTCCTCCATTCGAGAAGTTTACCATGGAGAACTACCGCGAGGCTATCCTGAAGGGTATGGATGAGCAGCGTGCTGAGGTGAACGCCATCATCGTAAACCGTGCCACACCTACTTTCGAGAACACCATCGAGGCATTGGAGCAGAGCGGCAAGTTGCTGGGTAAGGTTCAGAGCGTTTTCGGCTCATTGACCAGCAGTAACTCTGACGAGGCTAAGCGTGCACTGCAGAAGGAGATTTCTCCACTGTCAACTGCCCTGAGCGATGATATCTATCTGAATCCTGAGTTGTTCCAGAAGGTGAAGTATGTATATGACAATCAGGAGAAAATGAACCTGAACCGCGAGCAGAAGAGCTTGCTGAAGAAGGTTTACAAGCGTTTTGAGAGTGGCGGTGCTAACCTGGATGATGCCAAGAAGGCTCAGTTGCGCGACTTGAACAGCAAACTGTCTGCTGTACAGTTGCAGTTCTCTCAGAACCTGCTGCATGAGACCAACAACACCTATGTTACTGTAGATAATGTATCAGAGTTGGAAGGTCTTCCAAAGGAAAACATCGAGCAGGCAGCTGCACTGGCCAAGAGCATCGGTCAGGAGGGTAAGTACACCTTTAATATGCAGCGCCCAAGCTGTAACCCAGTGCTGCAGTACTGCAAGAACCGTGAGTTGCGCCGTAAGGTTTACGATGCATACAACAACCGCGGTAACCAGAACAACCAGTGGAACAACAAGGCACTGTGCGCTCAGATTGTAGACCTGCGCCTGCAGAAAGCCAAGTTGATGGGCTTTGAGGATTATGCCAGCATGGCATTGGAGAACCGCATGGCCAAGACTTCTGAGAACGTGTATAAGTTGCTGGATCAGGTATGGGCACCAGCTGTTGAGGCAGCAAAGAACGAGATTGCCGATATCAAGGCTGAGATGAAGAAGGACGGTATCAACGGCGATCCTGAGCGTTGGGACTACCGCTACTACCTGGACAAGGCTAAGGCCAGCAAGTTCAACATCGACGAGGCTAAGATCAGCGAGTACTTGGAAATCAACAATGTACAGCAGGGTATCTTCTACGTTGCCAACAAACTGTACGGCCTGACTTTCGTAGAGCGTACCAACGAGTATCCTGTATATGAGCCAACTGCAAAGTCATGGGATGTTATCGATAAGGACGGCAAGCAGATTGCCATCTTCTACAGCGACTTCTTCCCACGCGACGGTAAGGGTGCCGGTGCATGGTGCGGCGCTTTCCGCGGTACCAAGTACGAGAACGGCGAGCGTGTGATGCCTATCGTAACCAATGTATGCAACATGAACCTGCCAAGTGCTGACAAACCAGCCCTGCAGTCTCTGGATAACGTAGAGACCATGTTCCACGAGTTCGGTCACGCACTGCACAGCTTCTTCCGCGACACCCAGTATAGCGGCAACGGCCGTACTGAGCAGGATTTCGTGGAGTTGCCTTCACAGATCAACGAGCACTGGGCTTTCGAGCCAGAGGTAATGAAGGTGTACGCTAAGCACTACAAGACTGGCGAGATTATCCCTCAGGAACTGTTGGACAAGGTAGACGCTGCCAACAAGTACGGTCAGGGCTTTGTAACCACCGAGTTGCTGGCTGCCATGTATACCGATATGGACCTGCACGTGCTGAAGGAGATGCCTAAGGATCTGGATGTAATTAAGTACGAGGAAGACCTGATGGGCAAGCGCGGTATGCCAAAGGAGATTTTGCCACGTTACCGTATGACCAACTTCTCGCACACCATGGGCGGTGGCTATAGCGCTGGTTATTATAGCTATATGTGGAGTGAGGTTCTGGATGCCGATGCATATCAGGCATTCGTTGAGACAGGCGATATCTTCAATCAGGAGGTTGCCCAGAAGTTCCGCAAGTATGTGCTGACCCCTGGCGGTATTGATGACGGTATGACCATGTACATCAACTTCCGTGGCCGCGAGCCTAAGGTAGACGCGCTGCTGGAGAACCGTGGTTTCACCCCAAAGAAAACCTTGAAGAGCTCGGATGTAGAGCGCAAGTAAATTGTCAACAGACAACAGACAACGGACAACAGGCGTGGAAGTGGACATCGCTTCGCTCGTCTGTAAATAATAAAGGGGCGCTGAAATTGCGCCCCTTTATTATTGTGCTCATTGTCATTCCATATCCGCAAGGTGACTGTTGTCTGTTGACTGTTGTCCGTTGTCTTCTCTAACCATCTCCAGGCAAACGGCATCCTGGAAAATTCGTCCTTCCGCCACCGGAGTGTTATGATTGATGATGGCAAAGGCATACCAGTGATCGAATAATCCCTTGCAATATCCGGCCAGGCTGCTGGTTCCCGTGCTGGTCAGTGTGCCGGTCTTGGCCCATATGCGTTCCGCACATTCATTTTCTGTCATTCGTCTCATCAGCGTTCCGCGCTGCTCCTGGCTGCCTGCCCAAGGTAGATTGGCCAACATCCATTCCTGATCGGACTGCCACAGGTAGCGCAAGACGGCCACCAGCACCTGAGTGCTTACACTGTTGTCGGGACTCAATCCGCTGCCGTCCTCCATGTTCAGGTCCAGCATGATCTTCAGATTCTCGCTCAGATAATCATAAATTTCGTCCATATTCATACCGGTCTGTTCCAATGAGCGGTTGAACAGCAGCTCCGCCATGACATTATTGCTGAACATCAGGGTAGGGTTCAGGATCTCCCTGACCGTATGTCCCTGGCTGAAAAAGCATTCTGCACCCTCAGGCACATCGCCCAGAATGTCCGTTCCTGTCTGGTTGATCTTAGCCTTATGCATCAGGAACATGAAATCCTTGCGTATGCGTTTCTCGTCCTTCAGCATGATAGGAATCTGTGAGGAGCGTATATCGCCCGGTGTCCAACTGCTGTGGTAATCAATAGCCTGGCGGATAGGCAGGCAGAACACCACATTTCCCTCAATCTTACTGATGCCCCGTTCCTGAATGCCCAGAATCAGCGAATCGAGTGATTCGATAAGCGGATCATAGTCGGCCTTCACAATCAGGTCGCCCTTCAGTGTGCCGTCCTCCACAGGGCCTCCGACGAACAGGGAATCGGCAAAGCGGTAATCCATGCCCAGGAAATGCTGTGACACCATGGTGGTGATGAGCTTCATGCACGAGGCAGGAGGCAGTTCCAGGGAATCCCGGTATCCGTAAACCGGACAGTCTTCCGTAAGGTCGTAGATGAAAAGGGAAGAATTGAGCGTGTCGATGCGGGTCTGCTGCATAATTAGGGAGTCCATGCGGGCATGATAGATGCTGTCGGCAGGACTGACCTTCGGGCCGTCGCTCTCTGCACTCCAGTTGGATACGCAGCGGTACAGTAAAACACTTGGAATAATAAGAATAAGGATGGTCAGAATGCACAGGGCAAGGCTTCTGGCACGACTGGTGACTTTCTTGCTGATCTTTTTTCTTCTCTTTCGTGTCATAGTGAGCCGAGTTGGGGACTCGAACCCCAGACCTACTCATTACGAATGAGTTGCTCTACCAACTGAGCTAATTCGGCAAAAAAAATCTCCCAAGAAAGATTCCTCAGGAGATTGCGGTGCGTACGAGGCTCGAACTCGTGACCCCCTGCGTGACAGGCAGATATTCTAACCAACTGAACTAACGCACCAGCTTTCTCTGCTTTCTTGTTCTGTTTGCGGATGCAAAGGTAGCATTATTTTTTGTATTCGCAAACTTTTTTAGTTGAAAAAACATTTTTTTTGTCAACCCCGGTTGCTTCTCCTTATATTAATAAAGACTCGGGCACACAGTCTGCCATGGCCTTATAGGCGGATTCGCTGGGGTGCAGATGATCACCGGAATCAAATCCGGGTGCAAAGGCACGGGTGTCTACAATATCCCGTACTGCCAGGTCGAAATCTACGCATCCGTCAAAGACTGGCGACTGTCTGAGCCATTCATTAAAGGCATTGCGCATCACATCCCTGTCGGCATTGTAGGTTCTCCATCCCAGGATAGGCAGCAGCGTTCCGCTCCATACTTTCAGTCCCAGTGCTCGCGCATGCTTGACATAAATCTCTTCGGTTCCCTGCTGCAGTTCCTCGCAGGTAGGCATATCGCTCCATGGGCGGAAAATATTGGTCTCCACACCTACCGGATGAATGATGTCATTGATTCCGTGCTGGATAATCACCGCTTCGGCGCCTGCCACATTCATCTCGATAGGGAAGCGGGTGGCACCCTTCAGTCCGTATGCCTGGTAGGTGATGCAGTCGTATTGGCGCAAAATGCGGGTACCGCTTACCGCGCGGCGGATAACGGCTACGTTATGCCAACCGTTTTCCCAGGCACGGATAGCCAGATAGTCAGGCCAGCTCTGGGCAGTGATACTGTCGCCGTAGCATACCAGCGCACGGTTCTTCTCCTCGGTCCATATATCAATGGTATTCAGGAAGTAGAACCAGTTGGTATTGCGTGTCAGATCCACAGGCAACTCCTGTTGCGCTGCAAAGTCGCCATAGCTGTACTTGGCTTTCGACAGCGGTCCGGTAATCAGCGTGCCGGCATTCATCTGGGTGCATTCTCCCAGATAGATGCTCACCTCTACGGTTTCACCGGCCTGGATGTCCATGGCAGTCTCATCGCTGTTCACTTCAGTCCCCGGAGCTATCCGGACGCTGGCCTTGCCGTCGAAAGTGACAGCCACAGGCTGGTAGCAGCCGTCGGTTTTGGCCACGAACACCTTAGTGAGTGTCACAGGCTCTGTACCGGTAAGGTTCGAGAAACGCAGACGTAACTTGCTGCCGTTAAAGCATATTCTGATAGGGTAGCGAAGGGTGATATCCTTGGCATACACGCACTCGCGGCGGTCTGTTATAGAAGTGGCATTGCCCCAGCAAGCCACCCATTTTGTAAATTCCATGATTATTCTAAATTTTGCGACAAAGGTACTGCCATCTTGAGACACTGCAAAATAATACCCTTAATTTTTGAGAACCGCTCAGTCTTGCTGCACACTGGCCTGATTGGCCAGCCACATCAGCGGCGTGCATCCCTCGCTCTCCTTGAACTTCCTGTTCAGTGAGGACGCATCCTTGAAACCGCATTCAAAGGCGATGGATTCCTGTGTGGCGGAAGGGTACTTGATCATGTATTCCTTGGCAGCCTCCAGGCGGTAGTGATTGACAATATCGCGGAATGGCATTCCATATTCCAGACTGATGATGGTGGACAGGGTGGTCTTTCCGATGCCCAGTTTCTCTGCCACGGTATTGAGTGTCAGCTCGTCATCCAGGTATATTCTTTCTTCCTCGAACAGGGCACGCAACTTCTTTCCCTGCATCTCCACCTTTTGCTCTGCAGCACTCTTGGCAGCAGGTGCTTCCGTAATTTCGGTGCTTGGGACAATGACTGTTTCCACCGGCACGCTGTCCTTGTTGCTTACGTGCGACAGCGAGTAGAACGTAACCTCAGAGCTGTTGCTGTAGTACTCCACATGACAGATGCAATGCTTAATGATGGCCAGCAGTATCGATAGCGTGCAACCCGTATAAAGATGGTGAATCATGATGGTTCTGCCCATGATGGTAATTGGGAAGAAACAGATGAACAGCGCGATATACAGCACGGCAATGACTCTGGCTGGGGTGGATGGGTGGTTCCTGAAGAAGAAACGGAACACGTCTCCCCATTTGTATCCTCCTTTGTATAAGATTCTTATGCTTAGCAGGATGGACATGCTGAAGAAGAGCATGCAGAAGATATAGAACACATCGGTATCCATAATATCATATACCTGTGCCAAATCGGAATTGGTTTCTAAGGTAGAGACGGATTTGTCCAGGTTCTCCAGAATGCGCGAGGCCTGTTCAAAACCCAACAGGAAATACAGTAGGTTCAGCGTGCATCCTAACATCAGGGCGGGAGCCAGGAGTACCAGCATGATGGCTCTCAGTTTCTCGCCGGTACCCAGGATGTGCAGATAGCATACCACCATGGGCAACAGGACAAGTGTGAGGGGCTGGCATATCGCATCCATCTTCACCAACAGCGAGTAATCCGTCGTAGGGAAGATGTGCACCGCATAAAAGCAGTAGAATATCGATTCCACTGCCAGCATCCACAAGAAAAGTTTTTGCCTGTCATTCTTGGATTTCAGCAGATAGGAGAAGAACCATAGCGCCGAAACCAGACAGGGTAAAAAGTATATTACTGAAACAAACATATAAATTTTCGATTTTTCCTCACTTATACCATGACAAAGATAGGCATAATAAGGCTTAAAGCCAAAAAAATCGGGGGAAAAAGACAATTCCGGCCGAAAAGGACGATACCGGATGCCGGTTTTTGGGTAATGTTTTTCCACACCTGTGAGGTTGTTGTAAAATAAAATAGGTATATTTGCAGAACTAAATCTAACATTTGGACTCATGAAAAAACTACTTTTGACCTTAGGTGCATTCTGCTCGCTTAGTATGGCAGCACAGGCACAGAATTCGGATGTGATCAGTTGCCTTGAGATTTTTGACATGCAGACAAAGACTCACAAGATTATCAAGGAATTCAACTACCGTATCGAGGCTCCAAACTGGACTCCTGACGGAAAGTGGCTCGTTTTCAACTCTAACGGAAAATTGTGGAAGATTTCTCCGGAAAAGCCTTATGAGCCTATCGAGATCAATACCGGTGATGCGGTCAACTGCAATAATGATCATGTGATTTCTGCTGACGGTAACTATATGGCCATCAGTGCCAACCTGAAGGGCAGCGCCAACCGCAGCTCTTATGTGTTTACCATTCCTTTCGAGGGCGGTGCCAGCAAGATGATTACTCCTTTAGGTCCAAGCTATCTGCACGGTTGGAGTCACGACATGAAAACCGTGGCCTATTGTGCCTTCCGTGATATGGAAAAGGGTGCGGATATTTGGGCAAAACCGGTTGATGGAGGTGCTGAATATCAGTTGACCGATGCTCCGGGATTGGATGACGGTCCTGAGTATTCACCTGACGATAAGTATATCTGGTTCAACAGTGTACGTACAGGCTTGATGCAGGTATGGCGCATGAAAGCCGACGGAAGTGAGCAGACTCAGATGACCTTTGATGAGGATCTGAATTCATGGTTCCCTCATATTTCTCCTGATGGAAAAACGGTGGTGTATATCTGTTATCACAAGGGCGATTTGGAACCCGGACAGCATGTGGCCAATAAGAATGTACTGTTGCGCATGATTTCTGCCGATGGCGGTAAGCCTACCACTTTGGTGGAACTGTTTGGAGGTCAAGGTACCATCAATGTGAATTCCTGGAGTCCAGACAGCAAGAAGTTTGCCTATGTCAGCTATCGATTGAAGAAATAATAATAGTGTTTGGTCAAAAAACATAAGTGTTTATATAGAAAACCCTATATATTTGCACTATAAAACCATATTGACCAAATAATAATGAAACAAAAGTTTTTGAGCAGTGCCATGGTCATGGTTTTAATGGCCACCGGCACTGCTTTTTCTCAGTCTCTGGAGAACTTTCAGGCTCCTCCACAGCAGTCCATGCCCCGTGTGTGGTGGCATTGGATGAACGGAAATATCACAAAAGACGGTATTGTAAAGGATATTCAGTGGATGAAGAAGAGCGGCATCGCTGGTTTCCATGTGTTTGATGCGGGTCTTGCCACGCCACAGATTGTGGAGAAGCGTCTGGAGTACATGACTCCGGAATGGAAAGATGCTTTCAAGACGGCTATCGAGACAGGTGACAAATTGGGCATGGAGATGACCATTGCCAGTGCACCGGGATGGAGTGCTACCGGAGGTCCTTGGGTAGAGCCTAAGGATGCCATGAAGCGTCTGACATGGAAAGAGGTGACCGTGAAGAGCGACGGCAAGAAACCGGTAAAGATGGCCCTTCCTGATCCTTTCCAGTTTATTGGGACTTTCCAGAATGCAGGCGGTGGCGCTACGGTTACCAGTGCGCTCAGTGGCGGAAATGGAACCGTAGTCCCTTATTATGAGGATATTGCTGTACTGGCCTATCGTATACCAAAGGCAGAAAAGACCCTGCAGGAACTGAACGCCAAGGTTACCAGCAGCGGAGGCGAGTTTACCGTGGAGCAACTGACCGATGGCGATCATCAGACTTCAGCATTGCTTCCATATAATAAGGAGAAGGGTTATGGATGGATTCAGTACGAGTTCCCGGAGCCTGTGACCGTTCGTGCCATTAGCCTGAATGCAGGCAGGGTGCGCGGGGAATGGGAAACCAAGATTCCTGAACAGTATAACAAGTTGCTGGCCTCGGATGATGGCGTGAACTTCAGAGTCATTGCCGGTATTCCGGATGGAGGAGTGGCTAATCTGACTATGACAATCCCTACAACTACAGCTAAATACTTCCGTGTGCAGGTTAAGAATCCGGTAGCTGATACCACTTATGCGGCTTTCGGCGCTCCTGTTGTGGAGCCAAAGGGTACGGATGTTGCTGAATTTAATCTGTATACCTCTTCCCGCATCAATCATACCGAGGAAAAGGCTGGTTTTGCTGCCACATGGGACTTGGATCATTATCCTTCTCCTTCGGTTTCACCTGACGAGACTATCGCCAAGGGGGATGTTATCGATATCACTTCCTTTGTTCATGACGGTGAGATTGACTGGAAGGCTCCTGCGGGCAACTGGAAGATTATGCGTGTGGGCTTTGGCCTTACCGGAAAGATGAACCATCCGGCATCTCCCGAGGCTACGGGTCTGGAGGTGGATAAACTGGATCCTGTGGCATGGAGAAAATATTTCGACACCTATTTTGATATGTACAAGGATGCTGCCGGTGGATTGATGGGAAGCCGCGGTATCCAGTATGTGCTGACCGACAGTTATGAGGCTGGTGCCGAGACCTGGACTCCGGCCATGCTGCAGGAGTTCAAGAAGCGTCGCGGCTATGATATGCTGCCATGGATTCCGGTACTTACCGGACAGATCATTGGCAGTGCCGAGGAGAGTGAGAAGTTCCTTTGGGACTGGCGAAAGACGCATTCCGAGCTGATTGCGGAGAACTATGACCGCCTGACCGATTTTGCCAAGGAGCGTGGCATGAAGGGACGTTACAGCGAGGCTCATGAGAACGGCCGTCTTTATCTGGTGGATGGTATGGACGTAAAGCGTACGGCTAATTATCCGATGAGTGCCATCTGGTGCTATATGGGTATCAAACAGGGTGGTTCCAGCCGTCCTATGGCCGAGGCTGACATCAAGGAATCATCTTCTGTGGCACATGTCTACGGTCAGAACATTGCCGCTGCCGAGTCTATGACTTCTATCGGATTTAACAATAATGCCTGGAACTTTTATCCAAGTAATCTGAAGCAAGTAGCTGATACTGAGTTGGCTAACGGATTGAACCTGTTTGTTATCCATGAGTCTGCTCATCAGCCTTTGGACAATAAGCAACCGGGTTTGGGCTTGATGATTTTCGGTCAGTGGTTCAATCGTCACGAGACATGGGCTGATAAGGCGTATGCGTGGATGAATTACCTGGGCCGCAGCAGCTATATGTTGCAACAGGGCCATTATGTAGCCGATGTGCTGTATTATTATGGTGAGGACAATAATATTACCGGTCTGTTTGGCGACTTTGGTAATCCGGTTATGCCACAGGGCTACAGCTTTGATTACCTGAATGCCGATGCACTTACCCGTCTGGTGGAGGTGAATAACGGCAACCTGACCACCCCTTCAGGCATGAAGTATAAGGTGCTGTATCTGGACAAGAATGTCAAGACCATGTCGCTTACCGTACTGCGCAAACTGGCCAAACTGGCTGAGAAGGGTGCCGTAATCTGCGGTTTCCAGCCCCAGCAGCCAGCCTCTCTGACTGATGATCCTGCCGAGTTCAACGCCCTGGTGGATCAGATTTGGAACAGCGGCCGTAAGAATGTCTATTATACAGCCGTGGATCTGGAGAATGTATTGAAGACAGAGGGTATTACCCCTGATTTCCTGTACGATGCAGCCCGAATCCCAGAGATGCGCTATGTGCATCGCACCACTTCCGACAGCGAAATCTATTGGGTAAACAAGCATGATGACCAGACCCTGAGTACTGAGGTTTCCTTCCGTGTTACCGGTAAGGTGCCTGAAATCTGGCATCCGGATAACGGACAGGTGGAGAAGGCTGAGTACCGCGAGGTTAACGGCCGTACGTTGGTTACCCTGAATCTGGTTCCTGATGATGCTGTGTTTGTGGTGTTTAAGGATAAGGCTACCGATACAGTCCTGGCCACTACACGTGTTCAAACCGAGGGAGGAGAGGAGATTCCCGTTGCAGGTCCATGGGAGGTGCAGTTCCAGGAGCATCGCGGAGCACCTGAGAAGGCCACTTTCGAAGAACTGAAATCATATACCGAGAATGCGGATAAGGGCATTAAGTATTTTTCGGGTGAAGCCACATATCGTAAGACTATTAATATCAATAAGAAACAGTTTGTCGCTCACGGCGCATATGTACTGGACTTGGGACAGGTAGGCATTATGGCAGAGGTGACAGTCAATGGCCAGAATCTGGGTATAACCTGGAAGGCTCCTTATCAGATTGATGTTACTCCGGCATTGAAGGCTGGCGATAATGAAATAGAAATAAAGGTCTATAATCCATGGGTAAACCGTCTTATCGGTGACCAGCAACCAGATGCTGAGCAGTTGACTTACACCAGTTTACAATTCTATCAGGAGGATTCCCCACTGGTTCCATCCGGTTTGATGGGTCCGGTGAAACTGATTGCCAAATGATGATATAGCATCATTTTTATAGCTTACAACATAAAAGGGCAGGTTGATACAGACCTGCCCTTATTGTTTTACCATAAAAAAACATGGCCGATCTTCGCAGACCAGCCACATTCCGAAAAATGTTTAATTAGGGTTACGGGAACACATGTAGTATGAACTACATGCAACCGTATGCAAATGTAGTATTTTTTTTTCTTTCCTAAAAATTTGTCTGAAAAAAGTGTCATTTTTTTCCTCAACATAGTCCTTATTTTCTTATATGGGACACAAATAGGAAATATGGAACAGCGCCATATTTGATCCTTTTGCCCCTTTTCGTTCCATCTCTTTTGATTATAGTTCTTAGGGGGACTTACAATATAAGGTGTATGTAAAGTTATGGAACTGCGGGTTCCGGGTTTTTAAATATTAAATAATCCTATAGGATTCGTCAAGAATGAAAAAATCGGCTTAACTTTGCATAAAATGATAATAAATCCGTAAAACTATGGCGTATTGTATTTCCTGCCCGGAAGAGGGCTATATTCCCCAGCAGAATGTGAAGATTTATGTGGAGGACCAGTTCTATCCACAGGTCAATGCACTGATTTGCCAGCACTATGACCAGATTCAGGAGAATATGGGCAATGAGGGTGACGGTCTGTTGCTGTATCTGCCGATGTTGTGGGAGGAAACACCGGACGAGTTGATGGAATATATTACCGGTCATCATGCCGACCAGCTGAAACCGCTGAAGACCTTGGAGTCGCTGAAACTGATTTGGCCTGCCGAGGTAGTAGAGCAGATTAAGGGTGCCGGATATTTGCAATATACCATGGGATATAGTGGCCATCAATGGATTAGAGGATTGAATTTCACTCCTTTGGCTGATGGTGATGTGCCTAATGACACCTTGCTGAAACTGGCAGGTATCGAGGAATGGACGCCATCGGAAGAGGAGGAGAGTCCTGCTGAAACCGTTGAGGAGGTGGAGGTTGTACAGGAAACTCCGGTATTCAATGCTGCACAGTGGGAGGAGGACGACTTGACGATGAAGCATGCATCCGATGCACTGGCAGAGGGTCACATCACCGACGAGCAGAAGGAAAAATTGAACACATTGATAGAGAATAGCCGTGACCTGATACGTGGCGGTCTTTCCATCCAGATGATCCGCATACTGGCACAGGCTCATAACAAGTTGAGCCCGCTGCAGATAACCGATGATTTCCGTATCTTGCTTCCGGAGTTCAACAACATGGAAATTCCATTGAAGCCTTTGCAGCGTGCCATGTTCATCGTGTTCCAGAATCACCCAGAGGGTGTAAGCAAGGCAGATATGGCCAACCTGAAGGATGAGATTTACAGCATCTACCGCAAGACATCCGACAAATGGAACATCCTCAAGCTGAAGAGTAATGTGAAGGCGCTGAGTGACGAGAACGCCACGACCTTCGAGGATAAGTGTCATGCCATGCGCCGTCAGTTCCTGGCACGTCTGGACGAGACTATTGCCTGCCATTATCTTCCTGTAATTAAATGATAATCATCAGGAATAAATGGTTGCCCGTAGGCCGGAAATATTATGCCATCAATCTTTTTGGCATAGTTTTTGCTAAAGGCCAATTGGATGCCGTTTCCAGAAACCACGAATACATCCACACACTGCAGCAGCGTGAGATGCTCTTCATCGGTTTCTACATCTGGTATCTGGTGGAATGGCTTATCGGTTTTTGCCGGTATCGCGACAGCCACAAGGCTTACCGCCAGATTCGTTTTGAAAGAGAAGCTTATGCTCATCAGTATGATATGGGGTATAAGAACATTAGAAAACATTTTTCATGGTATAGGATAATATGAGAAGATTGTTTGTTTTATTTATAATGCTGGCATGCCTGTTCGGTGGAGCAGGTACTCCGGTTTATGCACAGGATATTCAGTTTACTAAGGATAAACAGGTTAAGAAACTGCTCCGTACCGGTAAGGCGAAGGAGGCAGAGGTCATTATTAACAGCCTATTGAAAGTTGACCCTAAGAAAGCTAAGAATAAGAAGACGGATGTTCCGATGGTGGCCGAGGGTACGGAGTTTGATGATTCCTACCTGGATGGCAAGAAGCCAAAGATTAACGACAGCATTGAGTATTATTTTCTGACTGGTTTGTATAAGCGTACTCAGTATGATCAGGAAAACACCAAGCTTTATCTGAAGAATAAGCCCGACACGGTGGCCTATTTCTCGCGTCTTTATGAGATGATGGATGCACTTGATCATTGCTATCCGGGTCTGAACACCTTGAAACATGAGGATGCCGAAGCCAAGGATATTATCCGTCAGCATAAGGACAATTTGGGACGTGGCGGCAACTTCTATCTGGCAAAAAAGGATATGAAGTCGGCTTTCAAGTTTTTCCACAAATATGTACAGATGGCTGATAAGCAACTGTTTACTTCTACTGACAGCTTGATGAACCGTGCTCTTTACAATACGGCTTATGTAGCCAGCCAGTTGCAAGATTATAATACGGTGCTGAAATACGGCAATCAGCTGTTGCGCCGTGGCGATATTTCCGAGGAGACGGACTTGCTGGTAGTGGATGCGTTAAGCAAAATGGGACGTCTTGACGAGTGGAAAGAGGCGTTGAAACAGGCAGTTAATCGTCATCCGGAGTCGTTCTTTTTCTATGCATCGCTGATTGACTACTACATTGACAATGGTGCCAGCGACAAAGCATTGGACTATGCCGACGGATTGGTGAAGAATGATCCGATGAATGGTTTGAAGAATTTTGTGAAAGGCTATGTCTATCAGCATATTGGTAAATACCACGATGCCATTATCTGGATGGAGGTGTGCGACCGCTTGGATCCGGGTGTTCCTGAGAATCTTTCGGCCTTGGGATTTTGCTATGTGTCTATGGCTGAGGAGTTTGAGACTTCATTGCGCGGAAATCGCACTACGCCGGAAGAAAAGGAAAAGTTGCAGGAATACTACCAGCAGGCTAAAAAATACTTGGAAGCCTGCCGTCAGAAGCGGCCCGATAACCCGGAATTCTGGGCATCGGCATTGTATAAGGTATATTACAACCTGAACGATGGCGATGCGTTGGATGAGATAGAAGGTATTCTTCACAATCAGAAATAAAAGCATAACACAATGAGGACTCCATCCTCATCGTGTTATGTTTAGTACACCCTTTACGGTTTTCAGCTTCTTGATCAGTTGCTCCAGTTTGCGGGTATCGTCTACCGATACGGTCAGTGTTCCGCCAAACATGCCGTCGTTACTGTCAATAGAGATGGTGCGCAGGGTAATGTTTGGCTCCTTCATGATGATGGAAGTGATGTTGTTCACAATACCGATGTCATCGTTGCCCACAATATGCAGGGTACTCTGGTATTGGCTTCCGCCTTTTCCTGCCCATTTGGCCCGCACGATGCGATAGCCGAAGCGGCTCTCCAGATCGTGTGCATTCGGACAGTCGCAGCGGTGAATCTTGAATCCTCCGGTTACGGTCACAAAGCCGAAAATGTCATCGCCGTAGATAGGATTACAGCACTTAGCCAATGTAAAGTCTATGCCTTTCAGGTCGTTACCGATGACCAGCACATCACTGTTCGCATGTGATTTTACATCCTCCTCCCTCAATTCAAAGGTTCCGGCAGTCTGTGCAGGAGCGGTCTCGGCCTCGCCATGTTCTATCTTCTGCAATTCCAGATATTTGTCCATCACCTCGTTCAGGTCCAGTTTCTCGGACAGGATATCGTTATAGAAATCCATGCCCTCCTTATAGCCCAACTTGCGTATCAGTTTGGCCAGTACCGGCTCCTCGTACTCTATCTTGCGGTTGCGGAACTTGCGGTCCAGCATCTCACGGGCATACACGCTCTGCTTGGCAGCCATTTCCTTCAGCGCAGCACGGATCTTGGCCTTGGCACGGCTGGTAGTCACCACATTCAGCCAGTCCTGCTTAGGGGTCTGGTTGTTGCTGGTCATAATCTCCACCTGATCACCGCTTTGCAGACGCTCACGGATAGGAACGCTCTTGCCGTTGATTCGGGCACCGATGCACTGGTTGCCTATGCGCGAATGAATATGATAGGCAAAGTCCAGCACCGTAGCACCCTTGGCCAGTTTGTACAAGTCGCCCTGAGGACTGAACACGAACACCTCCTTGTCGTAAAGGTCCATCTTGAACTGATCCATGGCCGACATGCCGTCCTGATTCTCCAATGCCCGGCGGATGCTATTCAGCCAGTCGTCCAGTCCTGCCTCGCTCTTCACGCCCTTGTAGCGCCAGTGTGCAGCCAGGCCTCGCTCGGCAATCTCATCCATTCTTTCGGTACGTATCTGCACCTCCACCCATTTCTTCTCAGGACCTAACACGGTGATATGCAGACTCTCATAGCCGTTGCTCTTAGGCACTGACAGCCAGTCGCGCATACGCTTAGGGTTAGGCTGGTACATATCCGTCACGATGCTGTACACCATCCAGCAGTCCGGTTTTTCCTTCTGAGGCTCCGACTCCAGAATCACGCGGATAGCGAACAGGTCGTACACTCCTTCAAAGTTGCACTTCTGTTTCTTCATCTTCTGATAGATGGAGTGGATGCTCTTGGTACGTCCCTTCATGTGGAACTTCAGTCCTGCGGCAGTCAGTTTTTCCTGAATAGGTCCGATAAAGTCAGCTATGTATTTGTCGCGTGCCTTCTTGGTGGCATTCAGTTTCTCCTTAATATGATAGTAGGCATCATGCTCCAGATATTTCAGCGACAGGTCTTCCAACTCAGATTTCAGCACATACAAACCCAGTTTATGGGCCAGCGGCGCATACAGATAGGCAGCCTCGTTGCTTACCTGTCGGCGGGCTTCCTCATTGTCGGTATCCTTAATCTGACGCATCAGGTTCACGCGGTCGGCAATCATAATCAGCACCACGCGCATGTCCTCGGCAAAACTCAGCAGCAGGTCGCGGAAGTTCTCGGTTTCAATGGAAGGATTCTTTTCGTATAGCTCGCTGATACGCACCAGACCCCGGATAATGCTGCCCACGTCCTCTCCAAACTTGGCTTTCACCTCGTCGGAAGTCAGCAGGTTGCGGCGCACCAGCTTGTGTAACATGATGCTGATGAGCGATGCCCGTTCCAGTCCAATCTCACGGGTGGCGATGATGGCGGTCTGAATATCCATAAGGATTGGATTCAGTCCGAAGGCATCGCGCTGTATCTGGCCCTCTTCCAGAAAGTGACGGATTAAAAGTCTGACATTCAGTATGTCGCCTTTAGTGATGTGTGCAGAAGGCAACTCTTCCAGTTGCTGGATGGCTGCCTCAATCTTGGCACTTTCTTCCGGTGTGAAAATTACTCTCTCGTCCATACGCTGTAAGATTTGCTCCATAAGCTATAAGATTTGATTACAAATATACACTTTTTCTCCCATTTTTTTGCCCGAGTAAGATAAAAAAGCTAAATTTGTTGCATAAAATAATGTAGAAATAACAAAATCAAATAAATCTAAAGACGATAAATATGTTGACACAAGAAGACAAAGAACTTTTGGCCAAGAAAGGCATTAGTGAGGCTCAGATTGCTGAGCAGTTGAAATGTTTTGAAACCGGTTTCCCATTCCTGGAACTGGACGGCGCAGCATCATTGGAGAATGGCATTATGGCCATTGGCGAGGCTGACCAGAAGGCATATCTGGAGGCTTGGGATGCTTACAAGCAAGGTGACAAGACCATCGTTAAGTTTGTACCTGCCAGCGGTGCTGCCAGCCGTATGTTCAAGAACATGTTCGAGTTCCTGGGCGCTGAGTACAACGAGCCACAGACCGATTTTGAGAAGAAGTTCTTTACTCAGGTGCACAACTTTGCATTCTTTGCAGACCTGGACGCTGCTTGCGTTAAGAACCAGGGTAAGGGCATCGATGCTTTGGTTGCTGAGGGTAATTATAAGGCTGTTGTTGCCAACCTGCTGGAAGGTGCCGGCTTGAATTACGGCCAGTTGCCAAAGGGCTTGCTGAAGTTCCACAAGTACGAGAACGGTAGCCGCACTCCATTGGAGGAGCACTTGGTAGAGGGTTCTCTGTATGCAGCAGGTAAGACTGGTGACGTTAATGTTCACTTCACCGTATCTCCAGAGCACCGCCCATTGTTTGAGAAGTTGGTAGAGGAGAAGGTTGCAGAGTATGCTGCCAAGTTCGGTACCAAGTACAGCGTTACCTTCTCAGAGCAGAAGAGCAGCACCGACACCATGGCAGCTACCATGGACAACCAGCCATTCCGCGACAACGGTAAGCTGTTGTTCCGTCCAGGCGGTCACGGTGCATTGATCGAGAACCTGAACGATCTGGATGCTGATGTGGTATTCGTAAAGAACATCGATAACGTCGTTCCAGACCGTCTGAAGGGTGATACCGTTACTTATAAGAAGCTGATTGCCGGTGTATTGGTTACCCTGCAGAAGAAGGCATTCCAGTATCTGGAGATGTTGGAGAGCGGTGTTTACACTCACGAGCAGGTTATGGAAGTTGTTGATTTCGTACAGCACGACCTGTGCACCCGCAACCCAGAGTTGAAGAATCTGGAGGATGCAGAGCTGGTTATCTACCTGAAGAATAAGCTGAACCGCCCAATGCGTGTAGCTGGTGTGGTTAAGAACGTAGGTGAGCCTGGTGGTGGCCCATTCCGCGCATACAATCCTGACGGCACTATCTCTCTGCAGATTCTGGAGAGCAGCCAGATTGACGTAAACGATCCTGCCAAGAAGGCTATGTTCGAGAACGGCTCACACTTCAACCCAGTTGACTTGGTTTGCGCTGTTAAGAACTACAAGGGTGAGAAGTTCAACCTGGTGGACTATGTAGACAAGGCTACCGGTTTCATCTCATACAAGAGCAAGAGCGGCAAGGAGCTGAAGGCTCTGGAGTTGCCAGGTTTGTGGAACGGTGCCATGAGCAACTGGAGCACCATCTTCGTTGAGGTTCCATTGAGCACCTTCAATCCGGTTAAGACAGTAAACGACCTGTTGCGCGAGCAGCATCAGTAAGAAATAGGGAAGGAGCCGCACTTGCGACTCCTTCTAATATTAATTTAAATTAGAAACATAACATGAAGAAAATCCTCCTTCTGGGTTCTGGAGAATTAGGTAAAGAGTTTGTAATTGCCTGTCAGCGTAAGGGACAGCATGTAGTGGCATGTGACAGCTATGCCGGTGCTCCTGCCATGCAGGTGGCTGACGAGTGCGAAGTGTTCAGCATGCTCGACGGCGATGCCTTGATGGCTGCAGTCAATAAGCACAAACCTGATATCATTGTTCCTGAGATTGAGGCTATCCGTACCGAGAAGCTGTACGAGTGTGAGCAGATGGGTATTCAGGTGGTACCTAGCGCACGTGCCGTCAACTTTACCATGAACCGTAAGGCTATCCGAGAGCTGGCTCATACCGAGTTGGGTCTGAAGACTGCCAATTATAAGTATGCGGCTACTTTCGAGGAGTTTACCGCAGCTGCCGAGGCTATCGGCTATCCATTTATCGTTAAGCCTCTGATGTCCTCATCCGGCCACGGCCAGAGCAAGGTGGACAGTCCTGCAGAGCTGGAAGCAGCGTGGAAATGTGCTGCCGAGGGTGCCCGCGGTGATATTAAAGAGGTGATTGTGGAGGAGTTCATCCCATTCGATTACGAGATTACCTTGCTCACCGTTACCCAGAAGAACGGCAAGACCCTGTTCTGCGCACCTATCGGTCACGTACAGAAGGGTGGCGACTACCGTGAGAGTTTCCAGCCTCGCGCCATGAAGCCTGAGCATCTGGCACAGGCACAGGATATGGCTGGTAAGGTTACTGCCGCACTGACCGGTGCCGGCATTTGGGGTGTAGAGTTCTTCGTCAGCGAGAAGGAAGGCGTGATTTTCAGCGAGCTTTCTCCTCGTCCACACGATACCGGTATGGTTACCCTGGCAGGAACCCAGAACCTCAGCGAGTTCGAGTTGCACTGCCGTGCCGTATTGGGATTGCCTATTCCAGAGATTACTTTGGAGCGTCAGGGTGCCAGCGCAGTTATCCTGAGCGAGATAGAGAGCAACAACCGTCCTGACTATACCGGCCTGGAGGATGTTTGCGCTGCTGATAAGACCTATCTGCGTATTTTCGGCAAACCTACTACCCGCCTGCACCGCCGCATGGGTGTTGTGGTATGCTGGGATAAGTTGGATGCTGACCAGACAGCCTTGCGCGACAAGTGCAAGGGACTTGCAGCCAAGGTTACTGTTAAGTGAAAATAAAAAATCCCGTTCTGAAAAGAACGGGATTTCTTTTTATTATATAAGGTGTAAATTACTTAGCCTCCTCGGTACCTGCAGAACCGGCGTTCTCCAACTCCTTGCTTGGCTTGTAAGCCTTGTTCAGACCCTCAACCACTTCCTTGGTGATATCCATTGCAGGGTCAGCCAGCAGCATGTTGTCACCAGCCTTGCTCAAAATCATCTTAAAGCCCTTATCCTTGTTGAATGCCTTCAGGAATGACTGCAGAGAGTCGCGCAGTGCATTGTTGTAGCTTGCGGTCTCCTGATCCAGTTCCATAGCCAGACGCTCCTGCAATTCCTGCAGATCCTGCTGAGCCTTAACCAGGCGGTTGTTCTCCTGCTGAGCGCGCTCCTGAGTGTAAGCGTTGTTCTGCAGCTTGCGCTGGAAATCCTGTGCATCAGCCTCCAGGTTCTTAGCCTTCTGGTTCAAAGTGGCACGTGCGTTCTCGCCCTTTCTGGTCAGCAGCAAGGTATAGTCCTTGCAGAACTGATACTGAGACATCAGCGAGTCAATCTCAACATAAGCGATTTTCAAGTCACCACTAGCGGCAGCTGCAGGAGCAGCGGTTTCTGCCTTCTGGCCGTTACAAGCCATCAGCATTGCTGCGGAAGCAGCCATAAGTCCGGTACGAACCAATTTCAAATTTTTCATAATAAGTTTATGCGTTTCTTCTTTTATTTTCGTTCTCTAATTGCGTGTGGATTGTCCATGCTCATGATTCTGTCCATGGATTGCACGCAGTGAATGCCTCTTTTCCGCATCTCTTTGCTCTGGCTGATGTGCTGGCTGGAGAACTTTCCGTCCTTAATCAGAATAATGCGGATAGCCAGCAAAAACATAGCTATTGCAATTATTAACACACAAAGGAGCATTATTTTCAACATTCTTTCGTAATTTTGTGCAAAGATAGTTCATATTGGTTTCTTTTTAAGAAACCGAACGTCTATTTAATATTAATTAGCAGTTTTTAGACAATAAAAAACCAAATTAAGATATGAATAGTACAGATTTGAAGCCAGCAAATGTTTTTGGCATATTTGCAGAGATTAATAACGTGCCTCGTCCATCGGGTCACGAGGAGAAAATGGGTGAGTACCTGAAGCAGTTCGCTGAGAAGAATGGTATTGATTTCAAGATGGATGAAGCTGGAAATGTTTTGCTGAGCAAACCGGCTACTCCTGGCTATGAAAACCGCAAGACTATCGTGATGCAGGCTCACCAGGATATGGTGTGCGAGAAGAATCCTGATGTGGAGATCGACTTCATGAACGATCCTATCAAGACTAAGATTGAGGGTGAGTGGCTGATGGCTCAGGGCACTACTTTAGGTGCTGATAACGGTATCGGTATCGCTATGGCTCTGGCTGTGATGACCGACGATACTCTTGAGCACGGTCCGCTGGAGTGTCTGTTTACCGTTGACGAGGAGCGTGGCTTGACCGGTGCTGAGGCATTGCAGGCTGGCTTCATGAGCGGCAGCATTCTGCTGAACCTGGATTCAGAGGATGAGGGTGAGATTTTCGTAGGTTGCGCTGGCGGTATCCGCACCAACGCTGTATACTCTTATACTCCGGTACCTGTTCCTGAGGGTTACATCGGCCTGGAGTTGGCATTCAAGAACGGTAAGGGTGGTCATAGTGGTGATGACATCAACAAGGGTGGTGCCAATGCCAACAAGGTATTGAACCGTTTCCTGTTCCAGAGCTTGCAGAAGTATGACATGCTGCTGTGCAGCTTCAATGGTGGCGGTTTGCACAATGCTATTCCTCGCGATGCCAAGGCTGTGATTGCTGTGCCTATGAAGGACAAGGAGAATATCCGCGTGGATTTCAATGTTTGGGCTGCTGGTGTTAAGGACGAGTTCAAGAAGACCGAGCCAGTGCTGGAGTTGACCATGCAGAGCACTGAGGTTACCGAGGCTATTGACCCTGCAACCGCTAAGGGATTGATCTACAGTATTGCTTCTGTACACAATGGTGTGTACGAGATGAGTCGCGATATCCCAGGATTGGTTGAGACTTCCTCAAATCTGGCCAGCGTGAAAATGGGTGAGAACCATACCATTAATATCTGCAGCAGCCAGCGCAGTAGTGCCGATAACGGTAAGGATGTCATGGCACATACCGTTCGCGCAGCTCTGGAATTGGGCGGTGCTCAGGTTGAGCATGGCGCATCTTATCCAGGTTGGGCACCTAATTTGGATAGCGAGATTTTGGCTGTGGCTAAGCAGACTTATCAGGACCTGTTCGGTAAGGAGCCAAAGATTAAGGCCATCCATGCCGGTTTGGAGTGCGGTCTGTTCAAGGAGCGCTACCCACACATGGATATGATCAGCTTCGGCCCAACCTTGCGTGGTGTTCACTCTCCAGAGGAGCGCATGCATATTCCTGCTGTTCAGAAGTGCTGGGATCACCTGGTTGCCATGCTGAAGGCTGTTCCTGAAGCATAATTTTATATTTACTTCCCCCTCTCTGTCATTCTGAGAAGGATGAAAATACCTCTCTCTGTCATTCTGAGCGTAGCGAAGAATCTTTTTCAGCGAGTATGCCCTCCATCTTAATAAGATTCTTTGTTTCACTCAGAATGACAATTCTTTTTATGAAGGCATTTTTTCTGTTTCTTTTCCTAATTCCCGCTGTTTCTGTACCCGCTCAGTCCCGTTTCCGCGTTATGACCTATAACGTGGAGAACCTGTTTGATACCCGACACGATACGCTGAAAAATGATGACGAATTTCTGCCGGAAGGAGAGCGGAAATGGGATTCCCGTAAGTATTGGGATAAGTTGCAGAAGATAGCTAAGGTCATTGCTGCAGTGGGAGAGGAGCAACTCCCCGATTTGGTGGCCTTGTGTGAGGTGGAGAACGATTCTTGCCTGACGGATCTTACCCGACGTAGTGTGCTGCGCCGTGCCGGATACCGGTATGTCATGACCCAAAGCCGCGATGCCCGTGGCGTGGATGTAGCCTTGCTTTATCAGCCCGCCCGTTTCCGACCGCTGCTGGTGGAGAACATCGATGTTCATCCCGAGGAGATAGGGCAGAAACCTACCCGTGATATCCTGCATGTTACAGGGCTGTTGCAGAGCAGTGACACCCTGGATGTGTATGTTTGCCACATGCCTTCAAGAGGTGGTGGAAAAGAAGAAACTGAACCTTTCAGAATACATACTGCCAGTTTGTTACGGACTTCGGTTGATGTAATACTTAAAGAACGGAAATTGCCCCGTCTTTTGATTATGGGCGACTTTAACGATTATCCCCACGACCGTTCCTTGTCTCAGGCGCTGAAAGCCCAAAGGCCTGCAGAAGGTAAGGGAAACCCCAGTCCCAAGAATTTATACAATCTGTCCTATGAAATAAAATCAGGTACCTACCGCTATCAGGGAGAATGGAACACTTTGGATCATCTGATTGTCACCGGCAATATGCTTCCTGCCCGTGGCCGCGTCTTTATGCCCGAATGGCTATTGGAAAAGGATAACACATACGGTGGCTATAAACCCTTCCGTACCTATCAGGGTCCGCGCTATTTAGGCGGTTACAGTGACCACCTCCCGGTATTTGCGGATTTAGATTTATGAAAATAATTGTCAATTACCCCTCCTGGCTTTAGAATGTCATTCTGAGCGCAGCGAAGAATCTTAATTGTCAATTGTCCACTCGAATCTATGAGGAATAAAAAATTGTCAATTATCAATTGTTAATTGTCAATTTCATCACGAGTGATTTTTGGAAAAAAATCACTCGTGATGATAAGGTCCTCCATTGAGAATAGTCATTGCCCTATACACCTGCTCTACAAAAATAAGGCGTATCATCTGGTGCGAGAATGTCATCTTGCTCAGTGAAATCTTCTCCTGGGCAGCCGCATAGATGCGTGGCGAGAACCCGTAAGGTCCGCCAATCAGGAACACCAACCGCTTGTTCACCGTGATCATCTTGTTGCGCATATACTGAGCAAACTCAATGCTCCGGAACTCCTTTCCGTGCTCATCCAGCAGCACCAGTACATCCCCCGGTTGCAAGGCCTTCAGAATCAGGTCTGCCTCCTTTTCCTTCTGCTGCTCCTCGCTCAGGCTCTTGGTATTTTTCAGCTCCGGAATCACCTCCATCTCAAACGACAAGTAGTGTTTGGTACGGTTCAGATAATCGTCTATGGCAGTGATATAATGTTTCTCTACGGTCTTTCCGACCACCAGCAAAATTGTTTTCATGCTGCAAAAGTAAGAAAAATCGGCTTTTACACCTATTATTTCACAGAAAAGGTGTATATTTGCTTGTTAATTTGTAAATTTCGAAAAAATCACTGATAAATTATGAAATCTGTAGATGAATTGGTGGACGAGCTGATCGACCTGTCCTTTGCTGAGGACATAGGCGATGGCGACCATACCACCCTTTGCTGCATCCCTGCCGATGCCATGGGAAAGAGCAAGTTGCTCATCAAGCAGCCAGGCGTTCTGGCCGGTGTTGAGATTGCCAAGATGGTGTTCAAGCGCTTCGACCCAACCATGGAGGTAGAGGTACTGATCAACGATGGCGAGGAAGTAAAGCCAGGCGATATTGCCATGGTAGTGAGCGGAAAGGAGCAGAGCCTGTTGCAGACCGAGCGTCTGATGCTGAACATTTTGCAGCGCATGAGCGGTATTGCCACCATGACCCGCAAGTACCAGCAGGCCCTGATTGATGCAGGCACCCAGACCCACGTGCTGGATACCCGCAAGACCACTCCGGGTATGCGTATGCTGGAGAAGCAGGCCGTTAAGATTGGCGGCGGTATGAACCACCGTATCGGTCTGTTCGACATGATCCTGCTGAAGGACAATCACATCGACTTCTGTGGCGGTGTGCACAATGCCATCACCCGTGCCAAGCAGTACTGCAAGGATCACAACAAGGATTTGAAGATTGAGTGCGAGGTTCGCAACTGGAAGGAGCTGGAGGAGGCTCTGGCAGAAGGCTGCGACCGTATTATGTTTGATAATTTCACCCCAGCCG
Organism: Bacteroidaceae bacterium; assembly: GCA_024401115.1. GTDB lineage: Bacteria > Bacteroidota > Bacteroidia > Bacteroidales > Bacteroidaceae > Minthousia. The sequence continues at coordinate 32,465 of JAKSLP010000025.1, forward strand.
ATACCGAGAAGGCTGTGAAGTTTGTTGCCGACTATGCCAAGGAGCACGGCATGACCCGTCCTGAGACCGAGTCAAGCGGTGGTATCACCTTCGACACCATGATTCCTTATGCAAAGGCCGGAGTGGATTTCATCTCGTTTGGTGCGTTGACCCATTCAGTCAAGGGCTTGGATATGAGCTTCAAGGCTGATGGCAGCGATAAGCTGATTATCAAGTAAAAGTGTTTGAGTTTTTTAAGGTAAAAGAGAGATTTTTAATTATAAGAGAAAAATGAAAAAAGTATTGTTATCTATTTTTGCAGTGCTGACAGCATTTGTTTCTGCCGATGCCTGCACCAATATGATTGTTGGTAAGAATGCCAGCGCCGACGGTTCGGTAATGGTATCTTACAACGCCGATTCTTACGGCTTGTTCGGTAACCTGTATCACTGGAAGGCAGGTATGCACGCTGCTGGCGAGATGCGCCAGGTATTCGATTGGGATTCAGGCCGTTACTTGGGCGAGATTCCAGAGGCTCCTGTAACCTACAATGTAGTAGGTAACATGAACGAGCACCAGTTGTGCATCACCGAGACCACTTTCGGCGGTCGTCGCGAGTGCCGCGATAAGAACGGTATTGTTGACTACGGTTCATTGATTTACATCACCCTGCAGCGTGCTACCAACGCTCGCGAGGCTATCAAGACCATGACCGAGTTGGTTACCAAGTACGGTTATGCCAGCGGTGGTGAGAGCTTCTCTATCTGCGACAAGAACGAGGCATGGATCATGGAGCTGATCGGTAAGGGTACCAGCGAGGATGGCAAGCCTACCGGTGCTGTATGGTGCGCTATCCGTATTCCAGACGATTGCATCTCTGGTCACGCTAACCAGGCTCGTATCACCACTTTCCCACAGGCAAAGAAGGTAGACAAGGCTCTGGGTTGCTATGTTCCAAATAACGACGTTATGTACAGCGCCGACCTGATTCCATTTGCTCGCAAGATGGGTTGGTTCGAGGGCAATGACGCTGATTTCAGCTTCCGTGCTGCATATCATCCATTGACTTTCAGCGGTATCCGCGCATGCGACGGCCGAGTATGGTCTATCTTCCGCAAGTTCACCAACAACATGGACGACTATCTGGGTTACATCAACGGTGATGTAAACGCTGATCCTATGCCATTGTATGTAAAGCCTAACCACAAGGTTTCTTTGCGAGAGGTTAAGGACGCTATGCGTGATCATTACGAGGGTACCGCACTGGATCCTACCAAGGATTTGGCAGCTGGTCCTTACGCTTCTCCATACCGTGCACCTGGCTTCAAGTTCACCGGTGCTGACGGTCGTGCCTCTTTCAACGAGCGCGTAGTAGGTTGCGTACAGTCAGGTTTCGCATTGGTAGGTCAGCTGCGCAGCTGGTTGCCAGATGCAGTAGGCGGTATCCTGTGGTTCAACTGCGACGATGCTACCATGATCACTTACGTTCCTGTATACTGCTGTACTTACGAGGTGCCAGAGGCATTCTCTGATAAGATTGCAGGTCCAGTAGAGTTCAGCATGAAGAGTGCATTCTGGATGAACAATATGGTTGCCAACATGGTTTACCCACGCTGGTCGGTTATCTATCCTGACCTGCGCGAGGCTCAGAACGAGATGGACGACTTCTTCGAGGCTGACCAGAAGAACACCGAGGCATTGGTAGCTAACAAGAACGGCGATGACCGCGCTAAGATCTTGAACGACCTGACCGCTTCTTATACCCAGAAGTTCATGGACCGTTGGACCAAGCTGTTCGAGCTGATCGTGGTTAAGCACAACGATATGGTGGTTAAGGGCATGAAGGACGGCAAGTTCCTGAAGAGCGAGACCGGTCTGGCTGGCCGTGCTGAGCGTCCTAACTATTACACTCCTGAGTATACCGAGGAGGTAAAGAAGGCTACCGGCGACCGTTACCTGACCCCTGCTAAGAAGTAAGAGAATTCACTATAACCCTGGAAACTAAATCTAATAACAAATAAAAAACTTCACAAATGAGCAACGAAGAATTGATTAAGAAGTGCACCGAGACCGCTGAGAAGTGGCTGTCTCCTGCATTCGACGCTGAGACCCAGGCCGAAGTTAAGGCTATGTTGGAGAACGAGGACAAGACCCCGCTGATCGACGCATTCTACCAGAACCTGGAGTTCGGTACCGGCGGTTTGCGCGGTATCATGGGTGCCGGAACCAACCGTATGAACAAGTACATCGTAGGTATGGCTACCCAGGGTTTTGCCAACTACATCCTGAAGGCATTCCCAGGCCGTACTGACCTGTCAGTGGTAGTAGGTCACGACTGCCGTAACAACGGCCGTATGTTTGCTGAGACCGTAGCAGCTATTTTCTCTGCAAACGGCATCAAGGCATATTTGTTCGAGAGCCTGCGTCCAACTCCAGAGATTTCCTTCGCTATCCGTCAGCTGGGTGCACAGGCAGGTGTTAACGTCACCGCTTCGCACAACCCACGCGAGTACAACGGTTACAAGGCATACTGGGAGGATGGTGCACAGGTACTGGCTCCACACGACACCGGTATCATCGACGAGGTTAATAAGGTAACTATCGACGACGTTAAGTTTGAGGCAAACCCAGACTTGATTGAGATCATCGGTGGTGAGATGGACTTCGACTACATGACTGCTGTTCATGAGGCACTGATCGACCAGGAGGTTATCAACCGTCAGAAGGACCTGAACATCGTTTACTCTGCAATGCACGGAACCGGTCGCGTTATCGTTCCATTGTGCTTGCGCTCATGGGGTTTCCAGAACATCCATGTTGTACCAGAGCAGATGGTTGTTGACGGTGACTTCCCAACCGTAGTGTCTCCAAACCCAGAGAATGCCGAGGCTATGACCTTAGGTATGAAGTTGGGTACCAAGCTGAACGCTGACCTGGTAGTAGCTACCGACCCAGATGCTGACCGTCTGGCTATCGTATGCCGCGACAACAAGGGCGAGTGGATGATCATCAACGGTAACCAGACCGCTATGATGTTCTGCTACTACATTATTAAGAATAAGAAGGCTCTGGGTACTTTGGCTCCAACCGACTTCCTGGTTAAGACCATCGTTACCACCGAGGTTATCGCTGAGATCGCTAAGAAGAACAACGTAGAGATCCGCGACTGCTACACCGGTTTCAAGTGGATTGCACGCGAGATTGCTATCTCTGAGGGCAAGCAGAAGTACATCGGCGGTGGTGAGGAGTCATTCGGCTTCCTGCCATTCGATAAGGTACGCGATAAGGATGCTCCTGCATCTATCTGTCTGATCTGCGAGATCGCTGCTTGGGCTAAGGATCAGGGCAAGACTCTGTACGACCTGTTGATGGAGATCTACCTGGAGTATGGTTTCTCTAAGGAGTACACCATCAATGTTACCAAGCCAGGTAAGAGCGGTGCTGACGAGATCAAGCAGATGATGGTTGACTTCCGCGCTAACCCTCCAAAGGAATTGGGTGGTGCTAAGGTTGTTACTATCAAGGATTACAAGACTCTGGAGCAGACCGATGTTACTACCGGTACCGTTACCAAGTTGAACTTCCCAACTACCAGCAACGTACTGCAGTACTTCTGCGAGGATGGCACCAAGGTAAGTGTTCGTCCTTCTGGTACCGAGCCAAAGATTAAGTTCTATTGCGAGGTTAAGGATACCATGAAGTGCCCTGGCTGCTATGCAGGTTGCACCGAAAAGGCAATGCAGAAGATTGAGGCTATTAAGAAGAGCCTGAATGTTTAAAATAAAAAGCCCCGGCAAATCGCCGGGGTTTTTATTTTAAATGACAACAGACAACAGTCAACAGACAGGCTTCGCCGTATGATGCCGCATGGCAGTCCGTTGACGCTCCGCGTCGATTTGAACCATCGCCTCGGCATAGTCCAAACAAGTTTGACTCTGCTCTCAGCTCAGGCCCAAATTGTCTGTAGTCCGTTGTCCGTTGTCATTTTATTCCGCATGGCCGTCTGTTGTCCGTTGTCTGTTGTCCGTTGTCATTCTTCGCGGAGCGAAGAATTCACCCAATCATCAATAAGCATCCTCGCTATGGATAGTTTCTGCGGTAATTCCGGCAGGTTGTCCTTCCGGAACCATTTGCCACCGCTCAGTTCCTCACGCTGCAGGTGAATCTCACCGCTCTCATATTCAGCGGTATAGCCCACCATGATACCTAAAGGGTAGGGCCAGGACTGGCTGCCGAAATACTTCAGGTTCTTAATCTTCAAGCCCACTTCCTCGCGCACTTCACGGCGCACGCAGTCCTCCAGGGTCTCGCCCGTCTCCACAAAACCCGCTACCAGGCCGTAGAACTTGCCCCGGAAATTCTTGGCATGCACCAGCAGTACTTCATCCCCACGGGTAATGCGCACGATGGTAGCCACTGCCGGGCTTGGCCAAATCTCCTTACCGCACATCGTACATTTCTTGCTGATGGGTGTATCCCATTTCATCGGGCCGCCACAGCAACCGCAGTATCGGTTGTTCTGATGCCAGAACAGCAGTTCCCGGCATTTGCCCGCCAGACGGTAATGCTCCGCACTCAGCACGTCATAGCTGGCGCGCAGTCCCATCATCCGCCATTCCTCACTCTCCGGCACCGGCTTATCCAGTCCTATGGCCGTATAGTTCTTCTCCGGCTCCGGCGATATCTGCGTGGTCCATGGCTCCACCTTCACCGGCGGCTCCTCGCTGTAAGGCACGCATAGTCCGTTCTCCGTTTTCTGCAGCAGCAGTTCGTCCTGACAGAAAACATACCAGTATTTCTTTTCTTTCATACTGCAAAAATACTCTTTTTATTCGAAAAGAGATATTTTTTCCCTTTATTTGTCATTTTATTCCTTCTGTCATTCTGAGCGGAATGTAATGAAGCGAAGAATCTTACTGAATAAGTAGTGGTAACTTTTTAAATTTGTTCTCTTACGAGGAAAGATCCTTCGCTATGCTCAGGATGACATTATTATTATCCTTGGGTTTCGCTCAGTATGACATTGATTACAATAAAAATAATGAATTATTTTGTACTCCCCTCGGTTTGCACTATCTTTGCACAAAACTATTTATTAATTAAGACAATGCAACAGAAAATCATTATTCTCGATTTCGGTTCACAGACCACTCAGCTGATTGGCCGCCGTGTTCGCGAACTCGACACTTTCTGCGAGATTCTGCCTTACAACAAGTTTCCGCACGATGATCCGTCGGTTATCGGTGTGATTCTTTCCGGATCACCGCTGAGTGTATATGCCGATGACGCGTTCCATGTGGACTTGAGCAAGATCCGTGGCCGTCTGCCTATCCTGGGCATCTGCTACGGCGCACAGTACATGAGCCACATCTACGGCGGTAAGGTAGAGAGTGCCGGCACCCGTGAGTACGGACGCCAGAACCTTCAGTTTGTTGATACCGAATGCCCACTGTTCAAGGGCTTCGACGCTAATTCACAGGTATGGATGAGCCACGGCGATTCCATCACCCGCATCCCAGAGGGCGCGCATGTAGTGGCATCTACCTCTACCGTAGAGAATGCTGCCTACTACCTGGATCCTGCCCAGAATCCTGACCTGAACGGAAACCCAGTCTTCGGAACCCAGTTCCATCCAGAGGTGTTCCATTCCCTGCAGGGCACCCTGCTGCTGAAGAACTTCGTAGTGGATGTTTGCGGCAGCCGTCAGGACTGGAGTGCCGATGCTTTCGTGGAGATGACCGTTAAGGAACTGCGCGAGCAGGTAGGCAACGATCGTGTTATCCTGGGTCTTTCGGGCGGTGTGGACAGCTCGGTAGCCGCAGTGCTGCTGAACAAGGCCATCGGCAAGCAGCTGACCTGTATCTTCGTTGACCACGGTATGCTGCGCAAGAACGAGTTTACCGATGTAATGAAGGACTACGAGTGTCTGGGCCTGAATGTAGTGGGTGTGGACGCCAGCGAGAAGTTCCTGGGCGACTTGGCCGGTGTTAAGGAGCCAGAGAAGAAGCGTAAGATTATCGGCCGCGACTTTGTGGAGGTATTCGATGCCGAGGCTAAGCGCATCATTGCCGAGAGCAAGGACGGCAGCGAGGGCGAGGTAAAATGGCTGGCACAGGGTACCATCTATCCTGACCGCATCGAGAGTCTGAACATCACCGGTAAGGTCATCAAGAGCCACCACAATGTGGGCGGTCTGCCTGAGGAGATGCACCTGAGCCTGTGCGAGCCACTGAAATGGCTGTTCAAGGACGAGGTTCGCCGCGTAGGTCGTTCCATGGGTATGCCAGAGCACCTCATCACCCGTCATCCTTTCCCAGGACCGGGCTTGGCAGTGCGTATCTTAGGTGATATCACCCGCGAGAAGGTTCGCATCCTGCAGGATGCCGACGATATCTATATCCGCGGCTTGCGTGAGTATAAGGTAAAGCTGAAAGGCGAGGAGGCTCGCAGCGTACTGGCAGCCGGCGTACCAGCCGACATGAAGGACGGCGAGATTGAGGTAAGCCTGTACGACCAGATCTGGCAGGCAGGTGCCATCCTGCTGAGCGAGGTTCGCAGCGTAGGCGTTATGGGTGACGAGCGCACCTATGAGAACCCTGTGGCTCTGCGTGCCGTAACCAGCACCGATGCCATGACCGCCGACTGGGCACACCTGCCATACGACTTTATGGCTAAGGTCAGCAACGATATTATTAATAAGGTGAAGGGTGTCAACCGCGTATGCTATGACATCTCCTCAAAACCACCTTCAACAATCGAGTGGGAGTAAAAAAATGGTGTTTTGCAGCCAATTCTGATCTTTCAGGGATCAATTTAGAATAATTGCAAAACAACTCATATCAATAAGATTTCCAATACTTTAGACCACATTCCAGATATTTAGGTGTCTGGGGTGTGGTCTAATTTTGTTTAGGTGTCAGTGGGGAAAAAATGACACCTGTGACACCTAAAAGTGACACCTTGTGACACCTCTTTGAGAAAAAGCAAGTAAAAATTACTACTGGAAATAATTGAGTATGAGTTTAACCATTAATTTTAACCTGAAATCCCCATCAAAAGAACATTCTTTGATTATGGCAGTCATAAGAATGGATGGCAGGATGTTAAGAGTGAGTACCCAGCAGAATGTACTCACAGAGAGCTTTGACAAAGTAAAGCAGAGGTGTTTTACAAGTAAGGAAAAGTTCCCTCATAGGGAGAACAAGCAATGTGAAAAAGTGAATAAGTTGCTTGATGAAATTGTATCCACTGCAAGCAGGATTTACAATTCAACAATCCCAGATAGTGACCTGTTTGGGTCAATACAAACAGCCATTGCAGAACTTACAGGAGTTAAGAAAAAAGAGAAGCTGATATTGCAGATGACCCCTATTGAGTTCTTTACCCACTACATTGAACAGAAGAGAGTAGATAACCACACAGGAAGATATATAGCAGAAAGGACAAAGATTCATCAGAGGACTGTTATCAAAAGGTTGGTCTGTTTTCTTACAGATAAGAAACTACCAGATACATTTGCAACCTTTACATCCAAGTATTTTGACCAGCAATTTACAGATTGGTGTTATTCCACCAAGAACTATAAGCAGAATACAGTGTATGCCACTTATGGTGTTCTGAAACCCTTACTTAATGCTGCCAGAGCAGAAGGATTTGAGTTTGGTGATGCATATAAGTCATTAAAGGGTAAATGCAATGATACTGATGCCATATATCTTACAGAGGAAGAGATAAGGAAAATCTATCAACTGGATATACCTTCTTTAATTGATGCTGGGGAGATTGATGCCAAATCTACAATAGAACATAGCAGAGACCTATTCATTATATCTTGTTGGACTGGATTAAGAAGAAGTGACATAAACAGGCTTGAAAAGGCTACCTTTAATATTAGTACTAAAACCATATCAGTCACAGCAGAGAAGACAAAACAGCAAGTGGTAATACCTATGCACCCAATGGTTCTTGCTATATACAAAAAGTATAATGGCAGATTTCCAAAATTAGGTGACAGAGGCAACACCATTGCCCATTTGAGAGAGTGTGCAAGAATTGCTGGAATTGATAGTGACATCAGAATTGTAGAGAATAGAGGTGGAAAGGCTTCTACTCTTGTATATAAAAAATATCAGTTGGTTGGAATGCACACAGGAAGAAGGTCATTTGCAACCAATATGTATAAGAGAAGATTTCCTACAATATCCATTATGAGACTTACAGGGCATACTACAGAAGCCAATTTTCTGAAATATATTAAGGTTACACCAGAAGAGAATGCACTAATGATGGCAGAAGAGTTTTATAAGATTAGGAAACCCTTTGAGAATGATTGTGTGTAATTTTCCCCACTGACACCTAAACAAAATTAGACCACACCCCAGACACCTAAATATCTGGAATGTGGTCTAAAGTATTGGAAATCTTATTGATATGAGTTGTTTTGCAATTATTCTAAATTGATCCCTGAAAGATCAGAATTGGCTGCAAAACACCATTTTTTTACTCCCACTCAATAAATAACTCCTATTGATTTCCAATATTTTAAATCTCATTCCCAC